>CADBLU010000021.1 GCA_902795605.1 uncultured Prevotellaceae bacterium
CATCGTGCTCAACAGCGGCAAGAACTTCTATGTGGTGAAGGCCTCCGACGGTCTGCCACTCGACTACACCGCCCTCACCATCAAGGCCGACCTGGAAGACGGCCCCACGGTGGTGGAACTGGCTGAGGACTACACCACCTCTGAGAAGGTGAACGGCACCGTCGATTTCGACGTAGTGGCCGGCGAGACCTATTATGTGTTCTGCACAGGCTCCAAACTGAGCTTCGGCGGCTATGTGTTCACTCCTAATGAGGGCCAGGGCGGACAAGGCGGAGAGGCCGGCGTAGTGACCTTCGAGGACTTCGAGGTCAACGCCGACGGCTACCAGAACGACTTCGAGGACGGATGCTTCGAGGCCGGTGGATTCACCTTCAACACCAACTACTTCCCCGAGTGGAAATACTGGTCGGGATTCGCCATCTCCAACCGCACCGATACCTCCTTCACCTCGTATGAACTCGACCAGTTCAACAGCTGCGTGGGCCACGGAGCAGAGAATTCCGAGAAATTCGTTGTCGTCTACCCGCAAGGTGAAAAAATCGAAGCCGACGCCGAAGACGGCGTGCAGGTGTCGGGATGCTACATCACCAACAACGCATGGGTGGTGAACGCCATCCTCGAGGGCGACGGCATGACACCGGGCGCCTTCACCACCGGCGACTACCTGCTGCTCAAGATCACCGGCACACACGCCGATGACACAGAGGCCACCGTCGAGGTCTATCTCGCCGACTACCGCTCAGAGAATCCTGCCGACCACTACTATATCAAGAACTGGCAGTGGGTGGACCTCAGCAGACTCGGAAAGGTGACCGAAATCTCTTTCCTGATGGAGAGCTCTCGCAAAAACGACTGGGGCATGACCACACCGGGTTATTTCTGCCTCGACAACTTCAATGGTACCGCTCCCAAGGATGCCACCTTCGAGGAAATCGCGCTCGAGGCTGAGAGCAGCTACAACGGCGCCGGCGTAGAGGGAGAGACCGTCACCGACAGCTACGGATCACCGGTCACCAAGAGCCAGTTCACCAGCGGAGGCTACCGCTTCACCACCCTCTACAATCCCGCATGGGGCTCATGGTCGGGATTTGCCGTCTCCAACGAGACCTCTACCGCCTATGCCACCTACGCCGACCAGTTCCGCTCCTGCGTGGGTCATGGCTACGGCGGCAGCAGCAACTACGGCGTGGTCTTCCCGTCCGACTACGGCGAGACCATTGAGCCTGTCGACGGCGCTCAAGTGGTGAGCGGCATGTATGTCACCAACAGCGCATGGAACGTGAATGCCTATACCGAGGGCGACGGCATGACACCTGGTGCCTTCACCGACGGCGACTGGTGCAAACTCACCATCACCGGCACACACGCCGACGACACAAAGGCCACCGTCGAGGTCTATCTCGCCGACTACCGCTCCGACAACGCCGCCGACCGCTACTATCTCAAGGACTGGCAGTGGGTGGACCTCACCGGCCTCGGAGAGGTGAAGAGCGTCAGCTTCGCCGTCAGCAGCTCACGCAACAACGCGTATGGCATGACCACACCGGGATACTTCTGCCTCGACAACTTCGGCGGAGAGCCCGATGAGACGGCTGCCATCCGCCACACCTTCACAGCCGCCAAGCAGGCCCCTGCCGCCGTCTACTCCATCAGCGGACACAGACTGGCCACTCCGCAGCGCGGCCTCAACATCATCCGCATGAGCGACGGCACCACACGCAAGGTGTTTATCAAATAATTTAACAAAGCCAGACGTTCGCCTGACTTTTTTGCCCGAATTTCCCCTCGGCAGTCATCACGAGGGAAAATTCGGGCTTTATTGTGCCTTTTTGCATAGAAAAAATGAAAAAAATTTGCATTCAATCACAAAAAACACTAAATTTGTAGGCAATAGGAGAACGACTCTCTATCATTTAACCCTAATTCCTATGAAAAGATGTCCCATTTGCGCTGAAATGGTAGACGACCATCTCAGTTCTTGCCCATATTGTGGTGAAAAATTCACCTCAGAGGCACCCACTACAGAGCAACCGGCCGCTGGCAAAAGACCGTGCCCGGTATGCGGAGAACTCATCGACGCTCATCTCGCCACGTGCCCCGTATGCTTTGAGCCTACTGGATTCGGAGGAGGAGATGCCCCTCAAGCACCCCAAGACACACATCAGCACCAAGACCCGCAACCGGCTATGCCGACAGGTGCAGCCATGAGGCAATGCCCCGTATGCGGTGAGAACATCGACGCCCACGCCGGACGGTGCCCCGTCTGCGGAGAGCGGACAGGATTCGACGGTACCGCTGTCAACAGACAACCGGAGCCTGAGCCGGAGCAAACTTATCAGCCGGAACCGGAACCAGAGCCAAGGCGCACCTATCAACCGGAGCCGGAACCAGAGCGCCCCTATGAGACGGAGCAGGCCGGGCCGTCGGGATATACCCCCGTGCCCCCTCCCGTAGAGAAAAAGAGCAATGCGCTGAAATGGGTGCTCATCGCCCTCTGTGCACTCGTCGTCGCCGGCCTCGGCGTTCTGGCCTATCTGCTGCTGAACAAAGACAAGGAAGACGAAGGTAAGGACACCGAAGAAAATAAAGTGGAAACGGTCAAGACGGACACACCCGTCAGCGAGGAGACCATCCAAATAAGGCTCGACAGCGTGGCTATGGCACTCCCCGAATCCGACTACCTGATAGAAACCTACCTTGACAAGAAATGCTTCTACTATCTCACCAATGGTAAGATGATGGTCTATCATGCCGACACCAACAAGACAGAAGAAATCAGTTTCCCCAAGACCGATGCTGAAGACCTGGCCCTGAGTGCCGAGGTTGACTCAGAAGACGAGAATGATATCATCCTGGAAATAGGCGATGCCATGGGGAACCACAAAGCCTATTACAGATTCGTCACGAGTTCGGGTGAATTCGAGAAAATGGAAGAGCCCGAGGAGGAGGTCGTAGAACAACCCGTGAAGACCACGACCACCACGACTACAACACCCGCCAAGACCACAAACAAGACTACCTATCAGGCAGAAGAACAATACTACGACGAACCTGATGAGAGCTATGAGTACCGCGACCGCGGCGACAGAAGGCGTGGCATGTACAGTCGGGAAGAAAGAAGACGTCGCATGCTCGAGCGTGGCGACAGAAGACGCGACGGATTCGAGCGCGGCGACAGAGGGCGTGACGGGTATGACAGACCACGACGTGCCTGGCGCGACGGCGACGAGCCCCGTGACCCCAGAGTTAGAAGAGGAGACCGCGACGGAAGGCGGGGTGGCACCGGATTCCATTTCGAACCGGCCAATGGCGGCACCAACGCCCCCTCAAGTTCTTCTGGCGGCGACGGCTTCCACTTTGAAAGAACAGACCGTATACCCAATCAATAACCTTAAAAATTCATCACCATGGACTCAATGAAAAGATGCCCTATGTGTGGGCAAATGGTTAGAACAGAAGCTAAAAAATGCCGCTACTGCGGATATTGGTTTGACGCTACAGCACCGGCAGAAGACCCGGCAGCCGTAAGAGAGCGTGAAGAACGTGAGCGTCGTGAGCAAGAGCAGCGCGACCGCGAGCGCCGTGAACAAGAGCAGCGCGACCGCGAGCGCCGTGAACAAGAGCAACGTGACCGTGAGCGCAGAGACAGGGAAGACCGTGAGCGCAGAGACAGGGAAGACCGTGAGCGCAGAGACAGGGAAGACCGCGAGCGCAGAGACAGAGAGCAGCGTGAATGGGAGGAAGACCGCGACCGCCGTGAGCGCGAGCGCCGCGAGTATATGGCAGGCAGCGACTATCCCGGAGCGCCTCTCATCACCGTGGGCAGCGTGCTCTCTGAGGGTTTAGCCCTTGGAATGAAGAACTTCTTCTCCATCTTCTTGGCTTTTATCCTCTATGCACTCACAGCATGGATACCTTATCTTAATGTGGGTACCACCATCGCCATGGCCAGCATACCTATCACCTTGAGCAAGAAGACAGACTCGATGATCAGCCCGACCTTCATATTCGACGGAAAATACCGCAAATACATGGGCGAGTTCTTCAACCTTCTTGGACTGATGTTTATCAGTCTTGTGCCGGCATTCTTATTCATGATTGTCCCGGGCATCATTATCGCCATCGGATGGTCGCTGGCCATCTACCTCATGATTGACAAAGAGATCTCCCCCTCTGAGTCCATGATTCAGAGCACAAAGGCCACCTATGGCTACAAATGGACCATCTTCCTTGTCTCTTTCATCATCTCGGTAGCCAGCTCTGCCGTCATCATGGTCGTCATGTGGCTCCTCGGTCTCGTGATACCTTACAAAGCCATGGCCATCGTATCCATGATTGTCATGATTCTCTACATTGCTGTCGTTGGCGTATTCAACCTGGGTTGCAGTGCCGTCATCTACCGCGAACTGAGCAAGAGAATAGACTAAAACCTCATCGCTGACATGAAGAGAGCCATCGTCATCGGAGCCTCGTCGGGCATTGGCATGGAAGTGGGAAAACAACTGCTGGCCGACGGATGGACCATCGGCATCGCAGCACGACGCACCGACCTGCTGATGCAACTCAAGCAGACAATGCCCGACAGGGTGGAGGTGGAAACCATCGACGTCAACTCCGAAGAGGCCGAAGACCTGCTACTGAGTCTTATCGCCGTCGTGGGTGGCATGGATCTCTTCTTTTATGCGTCGGGCATCGGGCGACAGAACCCCACGCTCGAACCTGGCATAGAAATCAGTACCGTCACGACCAATGCGCTGGGATTCACACGCATGGTCGGTCTCGCCTACCGCTATATGGCCACCCACGGAGGTGGTCATATAGCGGCTATCACATCCATCGCAGGAACCATGGGACTGGGACCAGCCCCCTCCTACTCTGCCACGAAGGCTTTCCAGAACACCTACCTACAGGCGCTGGAGCAGCAGGCGAACACGCGTAAACTCAACATCCGCTTCACCGACATCCGCCCGGGATTCGTGGCGACAGCCCTGCTCAACGACGGCAAGCAATATCCGATGCTGCTCAAGAAGGAGGATGTGGCCTATGAAATCGTGAAAGCCATCCACCGGAAAGAGCATGTGAGGGTGATCGACTGGCGGTGGCGCATCATCACAGCCCTGTGGCGTTGCATCCCCCGCTTCATCTGGCGCCGGCTGCCATTAGACGTGAAAGAGAAGAAAGAAAAAGAAAGACAAAAAGACTCAACTTTCTCAAATTGAAAGGAATATAGGAGTGTGGTAGTTGAGGAGTGTGGACATTACTCTTGTCCAATCTCCAATCTCATCAACTCCTAAACTCCAAAAAGTTGAGCAAATGCGAAACTTGAGTAAAAAGATAAAAGGAATGGAAAGAAAGAATCACTATCAGGTAGTAGCCGCAGTCATCAAGGACGGCGACAAGTTTTTCTGCGTGCAGCGGTGCCGCTCCACTCACGACTATATCAGCGAGCACTGGGAGTTTCCCGGCGGAAAGGTAGAGGAGGGAGAGACAGACCACCACACCCTGATACGCGAAATCCGCGAAGAGATGGACTGGGACATCTTCGTGGGAAAGCGGTTGGGCACTGTGGTGAACGAATATCCCGATTTCTCCATCACCCTCACCGCCTATCTCTGCAAGGCCGGCGACGGTGAGCCCAAACTGCTGGAGCACCTCGACTGCAAATGGCTCACACGAGAGCAGCTCGACAGCCTCAACTGGACTGAAGCCGACCGGAAACTGCTGGAATATCTCCCATAGAGAGGCTAGGTTATTCTAGGATTTTCTAGTTTTTTCTAGTTTTCCTAGGAGTCCTAGTTTTCCTAGAATCTCTAGGATTCCTAGATTTTCTATATTATCTCGCTATTCATACAGCCAATAGCGGCCTCCTTCACTGTCGACATATTTGTCGAGGAGCTGAAGGATGTAGCGGGCATTGGCCTCCACACGCTCGCGGTTGCCGTCATATCCGTTGATGAGCACCAGCAGATGAGTGGTGGAGAGTGTGATTTTTGTGCGCTCATGGTCGCTGGTGGGCGTGCCTACTCCGCCCTCGGCGTCCCTGTAGACGGGCAGTCCCTCGATATTAATCATGCCCCGCCCGATACCCTCGTAGGGCTCACCGGCACGGCCGATGCCCAATGTGAGTGTGTCGCCCACCATCTTGTCGGCATCGAAACCGCCGATGCTGTAGCCATAGGCGATGCTCGCCAGATTGATGAGGTCGACGAGGGTGTCAATCTGATAGAGGCTCTTCCCTTGCAGCACACGCCTGATAAGTGCCTCCGATGCCGGCCGGTAGCGCGAGGGGTCCTTGCCACATGCCCTGTAGACACGACGTGTGGCCTCAATGCTGGGCAGTTTTTTAAGCGACTCTGTGGTGAGCGTGTCCTTGAAATGCGCTGTCATGGAATGGATTTCCTCCCACAGAGGCGCGCAATACTCTGTATTGACACACTGTGCCTCCACGGCTGCCCCCACAAATCCGGGGCACACCTGCTCTATCTCATTCGAAACTATGATTTTCATCAGTTCTTGGTTCTATTCTTGGTTTTTATGATGCTTCACCCTCTCCCTGTATCATCTTGAGGAACTCGTCCTCACTGACGATGGGGATGCCTAATTTCTCGGCTTTCTGGAGTTTGGAGGGACCCATGTTGTCGCCAGCGAGAATGAACGAGGTCTTACCGCTGATAGAGCCCACGTTCTTGCCTCCATGCTGCTCGATGAGCACCTTGTACTCATCACGGCTATGGTGGACAAAGACACCGCTGATGACGATGCTCTTGCCCGCGAGGGTCTGACTTGCCGTCTGCATCTGCTCCTCGGCGAGACTCATTTGCAACCCATATTCCCTGAGCCGCCGGATGATTTCCTGGTTGACGGGATTGCGGAAATAGCCCACCACGCTGGAGGCGATGACCTCGCCCACGCCCTCCACTTGCATGAGGTCGTCGGCAGTGGCAGCCGCTAACGCGTCGATGTTCTTGAAATGGCGGGCGAGGAGTTTGGCCGATGTCTCGCCCACGAAACGGATGCCGAGGGCGAAGACCACGCGCTCAAACGGCACCTGGCACGAAGCGGCAATGCTGGCAACGATTTTCTCTGCCGACCGCTGTCTGGAACCGTCGGCGTTGATATCCTCGACACGGATGAGATAGAGGTCGGCAATGTTGTGGATGAGTCCGCGCTGGAAATAGTCGTCCACCGTCTCTGGTCCGAGCGAGTCGATATTCATCGCCTTGCGGGCGATGAAGTGCTCTATGCGCCCCTTGATCTGCGGCGGACACCCCGCGTCATTGGGACAGTAGTGAGCCGCCTCGCCCTCATAGCGCACCAATGGTGTGCCGCACTCCGGGCACACGGTGGCAAAACGGACGGCCGGTGCTCCCTCCTGCCGCCGGCTGGTGTCCACCCCCACAATCTTGGGGATGATCTCGCCGCCTTTCTCCACATACACATAATCACCGTCATGGAGGTCGAAGGAGCGGATGAAGTCCTCGTTGTTGAGCGTGGCGCGGCGCACAGTCGTTCCCGCCAGTCTCACCGGTTCCATATTGGCCACGGGAGTGATGGCTCCTGTACGGCCCACCTGATAGGTGACCTCGAGGAGACGAGTGGCCACACGCTCTGCCTTGTATTTATAGGCGATGGCCCACCGCGGACTCTTGGCCGTGAAGCCCAGCATACGCTGCTGGCGGAGCGAATTGACCTTGAGCACGATGCCGTCGGTGGCCACGGGCAGGCGCCGCCGCTCCTCGTCCCAGTAGTTGATGAAGGCGAGCACCTCGTCGAGCGTGCGCACTTTCCGCATGCCCTCGCTCACCTTGAATCCCCACCGTCGGGCCGCCTCTAGGTTTTCGTAGTGGCCGTCGGCGGGCAGGGTCTCCCCTAACATATAATAAAGGTAGGCGTCGAGTTGCCGGCTCGCCACGAGGTCAGATTTCTGACTCTTGAGTGTCCCGCTTGCGGCATTGCGCGGGTTGGCGAAGGGTGTCTCTCCTTCCGCCTCGCGCTCGGCATTGAGCCTCTCAAACACCCGCCAGGGCATGAGCACCTCGCCGCGGATCTCAAAGGAGCGCGGCATAGGCGGCGTCTCGGCGAACAGGTCGAGGCCCTGACGTTGCTGCCTCTCCCATTCAGGCAGCACGAGGGGGATGGAGCGGATGGTCTTCACGTTGGCAGTGACGTCGTCGCCATGCACGCCGTCGCCACGGGTGACGCCACGCACGAGTCGTCCCTCCTCATAGGTGAGCGAGATGGAGAGGCCGTCATATTTCAGTTCGCAGCATACCTCGAAGGGCTCTCCGCCCAGTCCGCGGCTGACGCTTGCGAACCACTCCGCCACATCGCTCTCGCTGTAGGTGTTGGCCAGCGACAGCATCGGATAGCGGTGCTCCACCTGCTGAAACTCCTGATTGAGGTCGCTTCCCACCCGCTGCGTGGGGGAGTTGGGGTCGGCCATCTCCGGATGTCGCGCCTCCAGGTCTTGAAGCTCGTGCATCAGGAAGTCGAAATCCTGGTCGCTGATTGTGGGCTGGTTGAGCACATAGTAGCGGTGGTTGTGCTCATGCAATTGACTCCGGAGTTGGAGGATGCGCTCTTGTTCTGTCATCTTCTATGTGTTTTTTGGGCTGGCACTCATACAAGTGCCGGCGGTTCAGATGTCATTTCCTGTATATAACTGGTAGTATTTGCCCTGCAGGGCGATGAGTTCGTCGTGCGTGCCGCGCTCGATGATGCGGCCGTGCTCCAGGACGATGATGCAGTCGGAGTTGCGCACGGTAGAGAGGCGGTGGGCGATGACGAAGGTGGTGCGGCCGCGCATGAGCGAGTCCATGCCCTGCTGCACCATCCGCTCGGTGCGGGTGTCGATCGACGAGGTGGCCTCGTCGAGGATAAGCACAGGCGGGTCGGCGATGGCCGTGCGCGCGATGGAGAGCAACTGCCGCTCACCCTGGCTGAGGTTGGAGGCGGTGCCGTTGATGACGGTGAGATAGCCGTTGGAGAGACGGCGGATGAAGTCGTCGGCACCCACGAGTTTGGCGGCCTCGATGCACTCCTGGTCGGTAGCGTCGAGCCGTCCGTAGCGGATGTTGTCCATCACGGTGCCGGTGAAAAGCTGGGTCTCCTGCAGCACCATGCCGAGGCTGCGCCGCAGATGGCTCTTCGAGATATCGTTGATATTGATGCCGTCATACTGTATCTTTCCGTCCTGGATGTCGTAGAAACGGTTGATAAGGTTGGTGATGGTGGTTTTGCCGGCGCCCGTGCCGCCGACGAAGGCGATCTTCTGGTCGGGCATGGCATTGAGCACGATGTCGAAGAGCACCTGCTTCTCGGGCACATAACTGAAGTCGACCATATCGAAACTCACACCGCCCTCCACCTTGGTATAGGTGCCGTCGGGCGAGAGCCAGGCCCATGTGCCCGTGCGGCTGTCGGCCCGTGTGAGGTGTCCCTCGGCATCAGTCTGGGCATCCACTAACTGCACCTGCCCGTGGTCGGCCTCGGCTTCCTCGTCCATGAGGTCGAACACGCGCTCTGCGCCTGCCGAGGCATTGAGCACGCTGTTGATCTGCTGGCTGATGTGCGCGATGGGCTGCGAGAAGTTCTTGTTGAGCGTGAGGAAGGCCACAAGCGTACCGATGGTGAGCGCCGTCTCTGAATGGAGGGCGATGGTGGCGCCCACGACGGCGATGAGCACATAGCCTAGGTTGCCGAGGTTGCCGTTGACTGGCATCACGATGTTGGCGATCTTATTGGCATTATAGGCGCTTGAGCGCAACTGCTCATTGATGGCGGCGAAGCGGCCGATGGCCTCGTCTTCATAGCAGAAGACCTTGACGACCTTCTGGCCGGTCATCATCTCCTCGATGAAGCCGTTGACGGCGGCCAGGTTCTGCTGCTGTGCCACGAAATGCTTCCTCGACATCTTGCCGAGCCAGGTGGTGGCATAGGCCATGACGACGGCCATGACCACCGACACACAGGTGAGCGGCAGACTGAGCACCACCATACTGGTGAAGGTGATGGCCAGGGTGATGAGCGAACTGAAGGCAGAGGGCAGGCTGGAACTGATCACCTGTCGGAGGCTGTCGACGTCATTGGTATAGGTCGACATGATATCTCCGTGGGAGTGGGTGTCGAAATACTTCACTGGAAGTTTCTGCATGTGGGCAAACATGCTCTTCCTGAGCCGCAGCATCGTGCCCTGACTCACGCTGATCATGATGCGGTTGTAGGCATAGGAGCAGACCACTCCCACCACGAGCACGGCAGCGAGTTTGAGCAGCGCCATGGCCAGCGGCGAGAAGTCGGGGTTGTCCACACCCTTGAGGGGCTCTATGTAGTCGTCGATGAGGGTGCGGGTGAAGAGGGTGGACATCAGCGTGGCCACTGAGGAGACGATGATGCAGGCAAACACCACGAGGAAGGAGAAGCGGTAGTTCTCCATGACAAACTTGAGGAGGCGCAGGAGGGTGGCCTTCCTGTCGCGGGCCTTCTCATTGTGCGAGAACACCTCGCCGGGCGGAGTGCGCATTCCCATTCTCATGACTTCTTGGTTTTAGGGTGATGACTGGATTTCTTGCGGCGGGTGGCGGCAGGCTCGTCGAAGTCGCCGCCATCTTCGTTCTGGAGAGTATAGATCTCGCGGTAGATGGCATTCTCGCGCAACAGGTTGTCGTGGGTGTCGAAACCGCTCACACGGCCGTTGTCGAGCACGAGGATGCGGTCGCACTCACGCACACTGGAGATGCGCTGAGCGATGATGAGTTTGGTGATGTCGGGCAACTGCTCGCGGAAGGCCCGCTGGATGGCGGCATCGGTGGCGGTGTCGCAGGCGCTGGTGCTGTCGTCGAGCACGAGCACCTTGGGACGTTTGAGCAGCGCGCGTGCGATGCACAGACGTTGTTTCTGGCCTCCCGACACGTTGGCGCCTCCCTGTTCGATGCGGGTGTCATAGCCCTCGGGCATCTGCATGATGAACTCATCGGCACAGGCCATGCGGCAAGCCTCTCGGCACTCCTCGAGGGTGGCCTCACCGTTGCCCCACCGCAGGTTGTCGAGGATGGAACCTGTGAAGAGCACGTTTTTCTGAAGCACCACCGAGACGGCGTTGCGGAGGGTCTCCAGGTCGTAGTGGCGCACGTCGCGCCCACCCACCATGACGT
Organism: uncultured Prevotellaceae bacterium; assembly: GCA_902795605.1. Classification (GTDB taxonomy): domain Bacteria; phylum Bacteroidota; class Bacteroidia; order Bacteroidales; family Bacteroidaceae; genus Prevotella. The sequence continues at coordinate 11,154 of CADBLU010000021.1, forward strand.
TACCTTTCGACACGTCGTAGAGACGGCTGATGAGTCCCACGAGCGACGACTTGCCGCTGCCGGTGCCGCCGATGACGCCGATGGTCTCACCGCTCTTGACGTGGAAGGAGATGTTCTGCACGGCATATTCGCCGCTACCCGATTTATAGGCGAAGTAGACATGGTTGAAGTCCACCTGTCCGTTGGGCACCTCCGTGGCGGCCTTCTTGGGGTTGACGATGTCGGGCTCCTCGTTGATGACCTCCGCCACTCTCTGTCCGCTGGCGGCACTCTGTGTGAGCATGACGAAGATCATGCTGAGCATCATCAGCGACATGAGGATGCTCATCACATAGGTGAAGAGGGAGGTGATCTCGCCGGTGGTCAGCGTGTCGCTCACCACAAACTGTGCGCCGAACCAGGAGATGGCGATGATGCAGCCGTAGACCACCAGATTCATCACAGGATGGTTGAGGGCCATGAGTCCCTCCGTGCGCACATAGAGTTTGTAAAGGGCTTCTGCCGCCCAGCCGAACTTATTGTTCTCATGCTCCTCCCTGACGAAAGCCTTCACCACACGGATGCCGGAGATGTTCTCCTGCACACTGTTGTTGAGTTGGTCGTAGCGCTCGAAGACTTGTTTGAAAAGTCCTGCCACACGGCTGATGAGCAGATAGAGGAACACCGAGAGGATGGCCATGGCGATGATGAAGATGACGCTCATCCTCACGTCGATGACAAAGCACATGAAGATGCTGAAGAGCATGCGGAAAGGCGCCCGCACCGACACGCGCAGCAACTGCTGGTAGGCGTTCTGGAGGTTGGTCACATCTGTCGTCATGCGGGTGACGAGGCCCGATGTGCTGTATTTGTCAATATCGGAGAAGGAGAACGTCTGGATATTGCGGTACATCGCATCGCGCAGGTTGCAGGCGAAGCCCGAGGAGGCATAGGCCGAATACTGTCCGGCACGGATACCAAAGAAGAGGCTGAGGAAGGCCATGGCGAGCATGATACCGCCATAGAGGTAGACATTGCCCAGGTCGCCGGCATGGATGCCAAGGTCGATGAGCTTGGCCGTGATGTAGGGGATGAGCACATCCATCACCACCTCAAGCGAGGTGTAGACAGGTGTGAGCACCGAGGCTTTCTTGTAGGCCCCCACTTGCGACAAGAGTGTCTTGAGCATCGACGGGGCGGCTTTTTCTTTCATAGGCGGTCGTTTTCGTGCGAAGGGGTGGCTGAAGGATAGCTGAGAAATGGCTAAGGAATAGCTAATGAGCAGCTAAGGAGTGGCTAATGAATAGCTAAGGAATAGCTAATAGCTAATGGCTGGCGCCTGGCGTCAGAATGTCCATTTGGCTGCGATGGTGGGGACGGCAAAGAAACGGTCGTTGCGGCCGTTGCGGTCGAAGACGAAGTTGTTGCTGATTTCCACCTCGGTGCCGAGACTCAGATGCACGTCCTCACAGCCACGGAGAGCATCGATGTTCCACCACAGCTGAGGCTCAGTGATGGTAATCCAGTTGCCTTTGACGGAGGCATCATACCAACAGTCGATGAAACCGGAAAAGGTGAAATGACGGCGAGCCAGTTGCATACTCCACACCGCCGTGCCCTGGAAACTGCTGAAGGGGCGGTTCCACACGTTCTGGCCCTTGAAATAATACTTATACATGGCCTGCAGCGAGAAGGTGCGTGAGAAATCGGCACTGGCCCAGTTCCATGCCGGACCCACAAGGAAGGCATGCTGGAAGCGGGTGCTCAGGTCGTTGAGTTGGCTGGAGGCCACCCCGCCGTCGTATTCCACATGAGCCGCCCACCGCTTGTCGGCGCTCACGTTGACCTCGCGCGAGATCTCCCAGTAGGCACCGGCCACGCCATCATGGAAATAGTCGAGGTCGATAAAGAAAAACGTATTGCCCCACTTGTCGGGCTTGAACAGTTCGGCGGTGGTGGTGACACTTGGCCGGGCGGAGAGGTCACTGTAGAGCGTGTGCCCTAAATCGTAGTGCAACTGCACATTCTGCGCGCTGAGGGTGGCTCCACACAGACACATGAAAGCAAGGATGACTTTCTTCATAATTTCTTTTATAATAATAACTATGTATTGATTTCTTTTTATTGATAAAATGATTTGCAAAAATACAAAAAAATCAGATTTTGCAGCCCTGAAGAGCGAAAAACTTTACAATCAAGCGTCGGCCGGCCGCGTCTTCCGCCGACCATGTCTCCGCCGCCCTCCCAGTTGGCAGGCCTGCGCCTTCCCAGTCGGCTGGCTCGCGCCTTCCCAGTCGGCCGGCTCGCGCCTTCTCTGTTGGCCGGCTCGCGCCTTCTCTGTTGGCCGCGTTTCTTCGTAGGCTGCGCCTTCGGCGCAGCAATCACCCGTCGGCGGTTGCCCGGTGAAAACCGCCCTGCCTTCTTGATGTGTCTAAAAATAGCACATATTTATTTTGCCATATTCATATAAATGGCTAAATTTGCTGCAGAAAGAAACAACCGCCTTGCAAGAGGCCGACACTTTTCAAAACAGACAAGCTCCCGCCTACTAAAACAATACGCCTTATGAAAAAATGGATTGCACCAATCATGCTGCTGCTCTGCAGCGCCACAGCCTTGGCTCAACAAGTGCCGACCATGGAAACCGGAGGTCAGCCCATGCCCGATGAATGGATAGACAAAGATACCGGGCACCGGGTCATCAAGTTGACACGCCGCGAGGGCCGAAACTCAAGTTTCTATTTCCACAACAATCCCTTCATCGGCAACGAAATGGTGTTCCGCGGAGGCGACGTGCCTTTCTCCGGCAACGACATGGTGCACAATTCCGGTCCGGCAGGCCGCATGCAGATGTATGCCGTCGACCTGAAGACGCTGAAAATCAGACAACTGACCAACGAGCCCTACAATGTCAGTACGGAGATTGTATGCCCTGCCACTCATGAGATCTTCTATCAGCATGGCGATACGGTCTATGCCCTCAACACCGACAACCTGGTCAGGCGCAACATCACGGTCATGCCTCCTGCGCTGAGGGGCGGCATCATCACGGTGAATGCCGACGGCTCCATGTTAGCAGGCAAACTCGACGACCCCGAAGAGCGGCGAATCCTTCGTGAACATCCCAAGAAGAGCGACTTCTTCAACCTCATCTTCAACGCCCACCTCAAGAAGACCCTCTTCACCATCGACACCCGAAGCGGTGCCGTAGACACCATCTACAGTGAACGGGCATGGCTCAACCACTTGCAGTTCTCACCCACCGACCCCACCCTGCTGATGTTCTGCCACGAAGGTCCCTGGCATGAGGTAGACCGCATCTGGACGATAGACGTGGTGAAACGCGGAAAGCCACAACTCATCCACAAGCGCACGATGTACCGCGAGATTGCGGGCCACGAGTGGTGGGGTGCCGACGGCAAGCATATCTACTTCGATTTGCAGAAGCCGCGCGGCGAGACATTCTTTGTGGGCAAGACAAATGTATATACGGGCGAGGAACAGGACTATGAACTGCAACGGCACGAGTGGTCGGTGCATTTCGTCTCGTCATGGGATGAGACCATCCTCGCAGGTGACGGAGGGTCGAAAACCTCCGTCGCCCATTCTCCCGAAGGGCAGTGGATTTATAAGTTCGAGTACGACGGTTCGCGGCTGCGCAGCACAAGACTCGTCAACCTGCAGCACCACAACTACAACCTCGAGCCCAACATCCACTTCTCACCCGATCAGCACTGGGTCATCTTCCGTGCCAACTTCGAGGGGACCGAGAATGTGTATGCCGTGGAACTGTGAGGCATAGAGGGGCCGTTTGTTCACAAACGTATCTGTCTGCGGCCCCTCTTCTCCTACTTTTTCTGGACGAAACCGTTGCCGTTCCATTTCAGGAGAATGGAACCCGTCTCATAGGAGTCGTCCCCGGCATCGGTGTAGGTGTCGATGGCGATGTCCTTCCCCTGAATGGGCAGGTTGACGGCATAGGAGTCGTAGCCTTTGACCGCTTTCTCTATCATGTCGGTGAGTGCCGGGCGCGGAGTCAGGATGTCCTCTTCCCTGTCGTAGTCGTAGAAAAGCACCAACTGGTCGCTGCTGTCCTCATGCTCATCCAAGAGCCAGAAAGCCAAGAGTTGGTGGCCGTCGTCGCAGTTCCAGTAGCAGCAGTCGGTCTTCGTGTCATACTGGCCCATGCCGTGTGCTGAGACGAAGCCGTTGTTCTTCTTGTCGTTGATGGCAAAGCCTGTCTCTTCCTCTTTGTATTCACCCGGCATCATCAGATAGGTGTACAGCGCCGCATTGGGGGCGAAATCCTTGTACTCTCCGCAGAAAGCGAAGGCAAACTCGGTGATGCCCGGTGTAATGTCGCCCATGCCACCGTCTATCTTTTGCTTCCGCCATGTATCTCTGATTCGCTGGATGTCTCCTTCCTGAACTGAGGACACATCGGAGGCGGCAGCGCCTTCCTGCACTGTCTCTCCCCCGGACTTGGCTGCCATGGCAGTGACAGGCTTATTGGTTTGCGACGAAGTGTTCTCTCTCTTGCCACAAGCCGCCAGACACAGGAAGGCGGCAAGTGCGATAGCCATTGACTGATGTTTCATAGAAATGATGAAAAATGAATGAATATTGCGCAAAATTATCAAAAATGACGGAAAGAGCGAAATTTGCGACAGTCTTTCTTTCACAACGGCCCTTTTCTGCCCATGCTGACGAATAGCACACACCTTCATGCAGAATCATCGGACAAAAGTTGGCTGTTTGCGAAATAAATCGTAATTTTACCGCCCAACTCAACTACACCCGTCAGATGCGAAAACTTTTACTTACCGCCAAACTGCTGGCAATCGCCGTCATCTGCCTGTGGGCGAAGAGCACCGCCGCGCAGACCGACATCACCGCCACATATCTTGTCAACACCTCGTTTGAGCAGGACGACGCCACAAAGCTCGAACCTGTCAACAACAGCGCCGACGGACTCCGAGGCTATGCCCTGTCCTCCCCTAAAGGATGGAAAGTGAGCGGCACCGACGTGACACGGCTGTTGGTGGACGCCACCTGCTATACCGACAACAACTTCGGCAAGGTGACCTCCCTGGCCGACGGCTCCCACGCCTACTACCTGCGGATGGGATGGCAGACGGGCACCACCACAATGACCCAGGAGGCCACACTGCCCGCAGGCCACTACCGTCTGTCGGTGGCACAGCGCACCGCCTATGCCAACAATGCCGTCTCCACCCTCACGCTCATCGCCGGCGCCAATGCCGCGGGCGTGCCCTTCCAGGCGGGCAGCACAGGGTGCTTCACCACGATGAAATGGAGCACAGGCACCCTCGACTTCAGCCTCTCTGAGAGCACCACGGTGGCCCTTGGCATCAGCATCGACTGGCAGAGCGGCGGCTCGTGCGTGATGGTCGACGACATCCGCCTCTATGCCACCGACGGGACAGAGGCGCCCACCGAGGACGACCTCTCCTCACCCACCGAGGGTGTCATCACCCACGACTTTGTCGACGAGGAGGACATGATGACCGGTCTGCTGCAGATGCTGGCCGACTTCAGCCAATATATGGTGGCCGACTATCAGGCATGCGTGGCTCCCAACAGCGTGGGCGAGGTCTGCGGATGCTTCAAGGGGGAGAGCACCATGGCCAGCAATGAGGCCGGCGTGCGCACCAATGCCGACCTCTCCATGATCTGCGCCTTCCTCGTGAAATATGCCCGTCCGGCAGGCATCGCTCTGCCCGAGGGCGTCACCTGGCAGCAGATAGAGGACATCGCCATGAAGACCCTCGTTTTCGCCTACTCCACCCATAAGGCCAACAGGCTCAAAGTGTGCTCCGGCGGCGACTACTGGGGCAGCACCGCCACTGGCAACAGCGTATGGGAAAGTTCGCTCTGGGCCATGTCGGTGGCCTACTCCGCCTTCTTCCAGTGGGACAGACTCACCGAGGCGCAAAAGGGATACATCTACAACCTGCTCAAGGCCGAGTGCAACTACGAACTGCACCGCTCCATACCCACAGGCTACAACGGCGACACCAAAGCCGAGGAGAACGGATGGGAGGCCGACGTGCTGGCCGCCACCCTCGGACTCTTCCCTGATGACGAACTGGCACAGCAGTGGTATGAGCGGCTCAGGCTCTTCGCTGTCAACAGCTACAGCCATCCCTCCGACGCCACCGACACGACCGTCGTCGACAGCGGAAGCCGCACCACCGTGGCCGACCTCTACCGGGGCCAGAACCTCTACGACGACTACACACTGCAAAACCATAACCTCTTCCACACCTCCTACCAGAATGTGGTGATACAGGAACTGGGAGAGGCGGCACTGGCGCTGCGGCTCTTCCAGACCGGACTGGGCCGCGAGGAGAAATGGCAGACCAATGCCCTGACGCACAACTGTCAGGAGGTGACCGACAGCGTGCTCAACTGGCTTGCGCTGGCCGACGGCGAACTGGCTATGCCCAACGGCAACGACTGGAGCCTCTTCCTCTACGACCAGATTACCTCCTACTCCACCATGGCCACCATGCTGCGCGACCCTCATGCGCTGATGCTCGAGAACCTGGCGTTCAAGTATATCCAGGCACGGCAGAAGACAACCGCCGACGGCAGTTGGCTGCTGCGCCCCGACGTGCAGGCCCGACGGATGGGCGTGGAGGGCCACCGCGTGATGATGACCTACCTCATGCACCTACTCTACAGCACCGCCGACATGCAGCCCACACGCTGGGAGGACTTCCGCAAGACCTACAGCCAGGCCAAGGTGCTGCGCTGCCAGGACGTGGTGCGGGCCTTCACCGCCGACCGTTTCACCACGTTCTCATGGAGCAAGGGACTGAAGAGCTATACGGGATATTTCGCCGCCAACAACCCCGACAAAAACAAAATCATTGTGCCCTTCAGGGCCAACAACACCGGCAACTTCCTCGGATGGTATAGCGTGAGCGGGCGCAACACCGACGCCACACCTGCTAAAAATGCCGTCTATCACCTCAAGGGCGACGCCTATACCATGAGCGGCGAACTGCTCACCAACGGGTCGGCGCTCGACCTGCGATTCGCCATCTACTCCACACCCGGCAACGCCGTCCTCTATACCGACCTGGTGAGGGGACGCACCGCCGGCACCATCAATGCCGCCTATGGCGGACTGCTGGCCGTCTCGGTGGATGAGATGACCAAGACGAAGCGCACCATCTATCATGCCGGAGGACACCAGCAGACCGACGGCACCGCCCTGACCACCTACGACACCCGGTGGCTCAACATCGACAACGAGGTGGGCATCGTCAACCCTGAGGCCAAAGCCATGGCTTTCGGCGACCGGGCCAACAACAACAGCATCCTCACCGCCAAAGTCTACGCCGCCTACAGCCGCGAGCCCCACTCGTTCGTGAAAGGAAGCGCCGTAGACCGCCGCAACATCGCCTACTACAGCCGCATCAGCGCCGAAGGTACGGCAGCCCTCGCCACACAGGCACAGCCGCTGACCGGCCTGCTGCCTGAGGGGTGGAACGGACAGATGGCCGCCGATCCCGACGGCACTGCCTACCTGCTCGTCGCCCATCTCGACGGCACCCAGACAGAGGCCACGCTCAACGGCGTGTCGTGCCCCTATGGCGCACCGGTCTTCGAGAGTGCCACCACCATCAGCGGCGGTCAGTCGACGGCCACCTTCCACCTGCCGGAGAACGACGCCTCCGGACAAACGCTGCGCATCTTCGTCAAGGCGACAGGCGTCACGGCACAGCAAGACCCCGACAACGACGGTGCCGCATGGCTCCATGCCACGCAGAAGACCACCGCCGACATCACCATCATCAGCGACGGCAAGGTGTACACCCACCAGACGACACTCGGCAGGGATGCCACCGTCTACGTCCATGTTGAAGACGGCACTGTCGTTACAGAGGAGAAGGAAGGACCGTTTTTCGACGGCATCGGAAAGGTGCGTGTCCGCAAGGATGCCGGCACCAGCTACGACCTGCAGGGCCGCCCCGTAGGCAAGCATCAGAAGAAGCACAGTATCGTCATTGCCAACAGAAGAAAAACCATCAAATAGAAATCATGAGAATAGATATCATCACCGTCTTGCCAGAAATGCTCGAGGGCTTCGTCCATGAGTCGATACTCGCCCGTGCCCAGAAAAAAGGTCTGGCAGAGATACACCTGCACAACCTGCGCGACTATTCCACCGACAAATGGCGGCGCGTCGACGACTATCCCTATGGCGGTTTCGCCGGCATGGTGATGCAGTGCGAACCCATCGACAGGGCCATCAGCGCCCTCAAGGCTGAACGCGACTACGACGAAGTGATCTTTACCTCGCCCGACGGAGAGCAGTTTTCGCAACAGGTGGCCAACGACCTGTCGATGCTCGGCAACATCATCATCCTCTGCGGCCACTACAAAGGTATCGACCAGCGCATCCGCGACCACCTCATCACACGCGAAATCTCCATTGGCGACTATGTGCTCACCGGCGGAGAACTGGCGGCGGCAGTGATGGCAGACGCCATCGTCAGACTGGTGCCAGGCGTCATCAGCGACGACCAGAGCGCCCTCTCCGACTGCTTCCAGGACGGACTGCTCTCGGCACCCATCTACACCCGCCCGGCGGAATACAAGGGCTGGCGCGTGCCCGACATCCTTCTCAGCGGCAATGAGGGGAAAATCAAGGATTGGGAGATAGAGCAGAGCCTGGAGCGCACCCGGCGCTTGCGCCCCGACCTCCTGAAATAGCAATAGCTTTCGTCCGCCTCCGCTCCCATCGTCCGCCCCGTTGTTAGTGTCCGGTACGTTGCTGCATTGCAGCAACCAAATACAGCCGCCACAGGCCTTCATGCCTGTGGCGGCTGTCTCCTTATAGAATGCCTGCTATTATTGCTTGAGCAAAGCCGTAGACGTCTTCTCCACCAGCGGCTTCACCGCCAGGCGTGCCGTGGCACGGATATCGTCCACATTCGCTCCTATGCAAAAGTCATAAGTGCCACCGTCGACCACCCATGCGCTCTGGCTCTCGTCGTAGGAGGCCAGGTCGCGGCGCTGCAGCGTCATGGTGAGCGTCTGGCTCTCGCCGGGCTGCAACTCACGCGTCTTGCCGAAGGCCTTCAGTTCCTTGGCAGGTTTCTCGAGGTTGCCCTTCGGTGCCTTCACATACACCTGCGCCACCTCCTTGCCGGCCACCTTACCCGTATTGCGGATGGTGACACTCACGGTGATCTGCTCACCCTTGGCCACCACCGACGGTTTGCTGAAGTCGAAGGTGGTGTAACTCAGGCCATAGCCGAAAGGATAGGCCACGTCACGTCCGAAGGTGTCGAAGTAGCGGTAGCCCACATAGATGTCCTCGGCATGGTCGGTGTAGTCGTAGTTGGCCACCCGATGGCCGTTGGCTTTCGCCTCGTTGTAGGAATAGAAATCTATCTGTCCCGGATAATTCTTTGACGACAGATGGTCGGTGGCTGCCACAGGCCATGTCATGGTGAGACGGCCCGAGGGGTTGACCTTGCCGGTGAGGATGTCGGCCACGGAGTTGCCACCCTCCTCGCCGGGCTGCCAGGCACAGATGACGGCGTCGGGATAGTCGCGCCATGAGGCTGTCTCGATGACCGACCCGGAATTGATGACGACGATGACGGGCTTGCCCTCAGCATGGAAAGCATTGCAGACATCGAAAATCATCTGCCGCTCATCGGCGGTGAGGTTGAACTCACTCTCTATGTCGCGGTCGACGCCCTCGCCTGCCTGACGGCCGATGGTGATGATGGCGGCATCGGCGGCCTTCACCTCATTGTTGATGCAGATGGGGCTGATGGCTATCTCAGGATATTTCTGCTGACCGAACTCCTCCCGCTGGTACCACTTGGCAGGATGCCGGTCGGCCTGGAACTTCACCTTGGCAAACTCGAGATATTTGCGGTAGATGTCGGTCAGCACAGGCGAGCTGCTGATGCCCACATTGCGGAGTCCCTCGACCATGTCGACCACATAGGGAGTGTGCACACAACCCGAGCCAGTGCCGCCGGAGAAGAACTCGTAGGAATTCTCACCGAAGAGGGCCACGGTGTTGATGCTCTTCGCGTCGCGGTTCCAGGGCAGCGTGCCGTTGTTCTTGAGCAACACGATACCCTCAGAGGCCGTCTGCCTTGTGATCTGCGCGTGCGCCTTCAGGTCGGGCTTGTTGGTATAGGGGAAATGATGGAAGCTGGGCGTCTTGACGATATACTCGAGCATGCGCCGCACATTGCGGTCGACGTCGGCCAAGGAGAGGCGGCCCTCTTTCACACCCTTCACAATCTCCTCCGACTGCTGCGGCTGGCCCGGTTCCATGAGGTCGTTGCCGGCATGCACCTCATCGGTGGTGAGCAGCCCCTCGCGGATACCTATCCAGTCGGTCATCACGATGCCTTGATAGCCCCAGTCGTCGCGCAGGATCTTGGTGAGCAGGTCGTGATTGCCCATGGAGTAGAGGCCGTTGACCTTGTTATAGGAGGCCATAAACGTCCAGGGGTTGCTCTCGCGGACGGCAATCTCGAAGCCGCGCAGATAGAGTTCACGGGCGGCACGGGGCGACACAATCTCATCGACGCTGGTGCGGTTGGTCTCTTGCGAGTTGACGGCGAAATGCTTGGCACTCACACCGGCGCCCTGACTCTGCACACCGTTGATATAGGCGGCGGCTATCTTGCCGGTGAGCAAGGGATCCTCGCTGTAATACTCGAAATTACGGCCGCAGAGAGGGTTACGGTGCAGGTTCATGCCTGGTCCGAGGATGACGTCGCAGCGATACTCCTTCGTCTCATCGCCGATGGCCTCGCCCACCTGCCTCACCAGGTCGGTGTTCCATGTGGCGGCCAGACAGGTGCCGATGGGAAAGCCCGTGGCATAGTAGGTCTGCGTGGTGCCCTCGCGGGTGGGGTTGATGCGCACACCGGCGGGACCGTCGGTGAGCACGGTGGCGGGGATGCCAAGACGGGGGATGGCGGCGGTGGTGCCGGCGGCTCCGGCCACCAGGTCGGCCTCTCCGCCCACTACGGCATTGGCTCCGAAGAAGTTGTTGGCTCCGCCCACGAGCAATTTGGCTTTTTCTTCAAGTGTCATGGCCGCCAACACTTCATCGATGTTGTCGGCTCTCAGTTGGGGTACATTCTGTGCGTTCATTGTCATTGCGATGCATGTGGCCATGAAGACCGTTTTCACTCTTTTCATAGCAAATGGTATATGGATTATTTCTGCAAATATAGTCAAAAAAACCGAAACGAGATGCTACTACGAAGAAAATCTGAAAAATCGATCATGAAAACAGCCATCAACCCGGATTTACAGCCCAACAGGATATCCCGTCAACACCAAGGCGCGGCAACCATAATGGTCACCGCGCCTTTAGCATATCAGTCACGTCCTCGGAAGACGTTATTTCACAGTGAATTTTCTTCCCTGGATGAGATAGACGCCCTTAGGCAACTGTCCTGCCTCGCTGACGTCACAAACGCGCTGGCCGGAGAGGTTGTAGACTGAGGCTCCCTTCACTGACGGAGTGAGGATGGGCAGGTCGTCAATGGCGGTAGTGCCGTCGCTGAGACCGTCGACCAACATCTGGATGGAAGCCTGTGTGAAGTCCACGTCCTTCTCTGCATAGAGGAAAGCATAGGTGGCGTAGAGGGGCACCGTCTTTGAATTGTCGGTCAGGTGCACCATGTTGCCCTTGGTGATCATCCACATCTCGTTGTTGTCGAGGAACTCATGGGTGTTGCTCGTGCTGGTGCCGTTGAGATCCTTCACGTTCTCTATCTTATAATAGGAACCGGCCATGTGGATGCCGTCACCATTGTCCACCTTCAGACTCCTGAAGTCGGCGCTCATGCTCACACTTTCACCACTCCCCACAGTGGGAAGGGCATTCTTGCCCATGATACCAATAGCGTAGGTAGGACCATCAATCGTGACAATCTGGTTGGTACCGCCATTACCCACCTCCAAGGTAATGCCATCGGGATACTGGGGCGGCGAGGAGGGCTTGATGATATAAGTCTTGCCCATAGTGATACCATTGCTGACAGGCACCGACTTGAAGTCGATGAGGTATAAATCTCTCTTCGAGTTGGGATACAACTTATCGATGACAGCCAGTTCGGTATCGCCGCCAAAGGCGGAATAGATCTGGTCGCCGGTGAGCGACACGGGCAGGCAGATGGAGTTCCACTTGTTTAGAGCCATCGTACGCTGATAATAGACCGTCACGGGGAAGTCGTACTTATCCTGATAGTGCACCAGCACGTAGGGATCTCCTGTCTCATATTGAGTATCTCCACCATGGTAGAGGGTATGGGTGAGTGTCTCCTGAGTAGTCCAGTCCTCATCAATGAAGACGGCCTGTCTGCCATGGGCATAGAGGTGGATGTTGCCGAGGCATGCCCATCCCTTGGCTTCGGTGGTCTCGATACCAAAGGTGAGTTGGGTGCCAGCCTTCACCTCGATATAGAACTGCAGGAGATAGGCATTGGCATTGTTGTCGAAGACATAGCCTGCCGACACACCGCTATGTGGGGTGATATTGTTACCGCTCAACGAATTCATCGGCACCAAGGGCAGACGCTGGGTAGACACATCACCATTATAAGAACGGGTGACAAAGAAATAGGCATTTCCATTGGTATAGCCGTTCTCATCGTCGTAGTACAATCCTTGACAAGTGAACTTATAGAGACCCTCTGACAGATTGGCGCCAGCGGTAAGTGTGGCGGTCTGCTGCAGACGGATTTTCTCGTTGTAAATCTCGGCAGCATAATACTGGCCAAATGCTGCACGGAAACCATCAAGGTCATAGTAGTTGTTGCCCGTCAAGTTGGTACCATAACCATTATTACCTGTACGGTAGATTCTGGTCGTTGTCATATCCACATTGTTGCACATCACGTTCTGGTTGCGCTGATGCCAATGCGGACGCTGGCTGTTGTAGGTGCTGAAGTCGTTGATAGCGCTGTTGCCGGAACCATGTCGGGTGGGGTAATCGAGCGTGATATTCTCACCCTCAAAATCCTTCGCGGTCCTCACGGGGAAATTCTCATCGGTCTGCACCCACTCCCAATAGCGAGCATCCTTGCTGTCGCGGGAGAACTCCGGATCCTTCACAAAGGCGCCAAGGTCTACTTGCCCCCACACCACTGAGTTCATGGCCTTCTCATAATCGCTCTCGGTGACGATACGCCAATTGAGGTTGTTGTTGCCCAAGACCGTGTTGTTGCCGTTTGTACCCAAATAGGCGTTTCTCGACACATTTAACAATGTATAGGTGTTGGTCGTATGGTTCTGTCCATTCACTCTTTGATTGCCTGATGTATTCGTAAACCGCCAGTCGGGACGGCTATACTGGGCACCATCAGTATACGTGTCTTTACGGTCAAGGTAAACAGGGGTGCTGGTCGTACCATTCGGACTCACACAGTCGCCCTGGGCATTATTTCCTATACGTGTGCGAATGCGATAAGCATTATTATAGCTGGTTGATGCCTCGAATGTCAGGCGCATACCCACAGTGGAGAGCACTCCCTGCACACCATAATTGCCGCCGGAATTGAGGAAAGTGCCAGTGGCCACGTTATAGAGATAGACATGCTCGCCCTTGTCGACGGCCTGTAAGGCCTCGCTCAAAGTGGAGCCGAGCCACACCACCTCGCCGGTGCTCTGGTCAATCACCTGCGCACGGGCCGGACTTACAGTCACCAAACCCACCGTGAGCAACAGGAAAGAAATGAAATTTTGTATCTTGGTCTTCATTTTCACTACTTTTTTACTCATTGATTAATTCTTTTAGTCGTCAAAGAATGCGTCGTTGGCACCTTTATAGTCCTCGTCCCACTCATTCTCATCTATCACACTGAACCAGCCGTCGTCATCGCCGGTGCTCTTAGTCACCCGCCACGAGCCACGCAGAGGATTGATCATCACTTCCTCATACTGCGCAGCTTCCCAAATATCAGGTTTCTGATAAATTCTCTTTCTCATTATTCTCTATAAAACTTTAATTTTTTTACTCGAAAAATACCTCAAAATGAAATATTATGATAAAGGCAAAATATAGTTAAGCGTATACAATTTTATACATTTTCTGAAAATTGCGGCAAATTTATGAAAAAAAGCCCGTTACTCCAAGATTTTTTGAGAAAAAGCATCAAAAAAAAGCGAAAAATCAAACATCTCAACAAAAAAGGGATGTTTTCGAATGGTTGACAAGCATACAACACAACGGCACCGATGACGATTACCATCGGTGCCGAATATGTTCTCAGGGAAACCCCGGAAGAGTCAATCTATGAGATTAATCGTCGAAGAACGGGTCGTAATCTTCGTATTCATCCTCAGAGAAGAAAGAATCGTTGGCACCACCAGAATTCTCCCATTGACTGGCTAAAGCCCAAGAAAGCATAAGGCAACTTGAAAAGATACCAGACAACCGGCCTGAATTCCTGCTCTGAAACAAAAAAAACACAGTTTCTCAACTATTTTTATAAATATTCGGGAAAAAAGCACTAACTTTGGCCTCGATTGCGTATCATCATATCACTTTACCAGAGAATATCATCAACCAGACCAACCATGTTTAGCAAAGAAACCTATATCAGACGCAGGGCTGAACTGAAAAGACTCGTGGGAAAAGGCATCATCCTCCTTTTCGGCAACAACGAGGCTCCCTGCAACTATCCGGCCAACAGCTACTACCCCATGCGCCAGGACTCCACATTCCTCTACTACTTCGGTCAGAAGCGCGAGGGACTGGTGGGCGTCATCGACGTCGACGAAGATACAGAGACACTCATCGGCGATGACATCGACATCGAGGATATCGTGTGGTATGGCAGCGTCGACAGCGTCGCCGACCTGGCCGCACAGGTGGGCGTGAGCCACTCGGCACCCATGAGCCGGCTCAAAGACATCTGCGAGGCTGCCGCCGGGAAGCGCGAGATCCACTTCCTGCCTCCCTACCGCCACGACATCCGCATACAGATCATGGACCTGCTCGGCATCCATCCCAACCGCCAGAAAGCCGCAGCCTCGATGCCCCTCATCCAGGCCGTGGTGAAGATGCGCTCCACCAAAGAGCCGCAGGAGATAGAGGCCCTGGAGCGCGCCTCTGTCATCGGCTACAAGATGCACACCACGGCCATGAGCATCACCCAGCCCGGCGTGACGGAGAAATATGTGGGCGGACAGGTGGACGGCATCGCCCACTCCTACGGAGCCATGGTGAGTTTCGCCACCATCTTCTCGCAGCACGGAGAAATCATGCACGGCAACCCGTCGACAGCCGTGCTTGAGGAGGGGCGCCTCGCCCTCTGCGACTGCGGCGCCGAGACCATCGACCACTACTGCTCCGACCACACACGCACTATGCCCGTGAGCGGCAAATACACTCAACGCCAACTGGAAATCTACTCCATCGTGGAGGCCTGCCACGACTATGTGCTCGAGGTGGCCCGCCCGGGAGTGAGATATATGGACGTGCATTTCGCCGTCTGCCGACTGATGACCGACCGCCTGAAAGAGCTCGGGCTCATGCGGGGCGATACCGAGGAGGCTGTCAGGGCAGGTGCCCACGCCATGTTCCTGCCCCACGGACTGGGACACATGATGGGCATGGATGTGCACGA
>CADBLU010000022.1 GCA_902795605.1 uncultured Prevotellaceae bacterium
TCTGCGTGATCTCACGGATGTTGATCTCGGGGTTGAAGTTGGTGGCGAAGGCCTTGTGATGGTCGCCGGCGTTGCAGTCGACGATATCGAGGTAGTGGATCTCGTCGAAGTAGTGCTTGGCGGCGTAGGCAGTGTAGATGCTGCTGACGCCCGGGTCGAATCCGCAACCGAGGATGGCGCACAGTCCGGCCTGCTCAAACCTCTCTTTGTAGGCCCACTGCCATGAGTACTCGAAGTGTGCCTCGTCCTTGGGCTCGTAGTTGGCCGTGTCGAGGTAGTGGCATCCGCAGGCGAGACATGCCTCCATGATGGTGAGGTCCTGGTAGGGCAGTGCGAGGTTGATGACCAGGAGGGGCTTGTAGTCGTTGAGGAGTGCCTTGAGCTGGTCCACGTCATCGGCGTCCACCTGTGCTGTCTTGATGTCGAGTTTGTAGCCTGCCTTGTGTATGGCGTCCACGATATTGTCGCATTTCCTCTTGGTGCGGCTTGCGATCATGAATTCTGTGAACACGTCGGCGTTTTGTGCGATTTTGAATGCTGCCACGGTGGCCACGCCACCGGCGCCAATCATCAATACTCTGCTCATTTTCTCATTGTTGGATTTAAAGGTTTGCTATGTTGTTAGTTGTTTTCTCATTTGAATTCGTCGGCACTGATTCCCATGGCGTTCATGAGAGAGTAGCCCAGGTTCTCCTGCCGGAAATTGTCGCCGGCGACGGGTAGCATGGACAGGAGGGTGACGTCCTTCCCGGGGTCGGCCTGTTCGAGCACATGCCTGATGAGGTCGTGGTGCGCTTCGTCGGGCACCAGGATGATGCGCTTCACTTCCTTGGCTGCCAGACCGAGGCGTAGCATGTCTGCCATGAGGTCTTCGCGGCTGACGATGCTCTCCTCGCTGAAGGCGTTGATGACAAACTCTCCCAGGTTGTCTTTGAAGGCCTGTCCGTCGAGTTCCTTCTCCAGGTGGCCGGGGGTGAAACAGTCGAGCTGTTTTTTGCCTTTGCTGTGAATCAATGCCACTTGTGTCTGTCCGTTGCCCTCGCGGATGCCACCGTCGAGTGCCAGGCAGTCTATCCATCGCGCGATGTCGGCATTGGGGATTTGCCGCCCCAGCATCCGTCCGAAATTGACGATGAGGTCGAGCGCGACACGGTCGGCGAAGTCGGCATCCACCAAGATGAGGTTGTCACATGCCACTTCGGGATGTTCGATATGGTCGTTCATAGGCACAAAGTTAAGCATTTTTTCGCAAAGTACAAAATACGGCGGTCTTTTCCCCTGTCGATTTTCCTTCTTCGTGGATTTTACGCAGACTTGCCCATATAAGCCGACGATGCTCCTTCGAGGCCTTCGCCTGAGTGTCACCCACGGCAGCAAGGCAAGGAAGGAGCATGTGAGAATCTAGAAGCTCTAGAGATCCTAGGAAAACTAGAAATCCTAGGAATACTAGAAATCCTAGAAAAATCTACGCCTTAGAAGCGGAAGTCGAGCTCCACGTCCACGAAGTTGTAGTTGTGGTTGTCGGGGTCGGCGATTGAGCGGTCGTTCACCCGTGCGTATTCAGCCGTGATCTCGAGGTTTTTCTTGATGAAATAGTTGGCGCCCACCTCATACATGGTCTTCGAGGTGTCCCAGTCTTTCTGCGGACGGTAGCACTGGTAGCGTGCTTTGGCGTGCAGTTTCGACTTGATGACGGGCACGATGCCGAAGACATACCAGCCGTCGGCCTTGTCGCCTTTGGAGTAGTCGATGACATTGCTGCCGATGCTTTTGGCGGCCCAGCCCTGGCTGTGGAGATACTCCGTGCGGAAGGTGAACTCATTCTTGTCGTATTCGGCAGAGAGACAGTAGCGGTTGAGAGGGAGGCTGATCTGCTTGTTGGCCACTTCGTCTAACATCTTTCCATGGCTGCCCTTCCATCCGAAGGCACCGATGCGGACACCCGTGATGGGCGACACCCACAGGCCGCCGATGATATCCTTGCGTTGGTCCTTGTCTTTGGTGTTGACGCCCTCGCCGTTGTAGACACCAATCTGGTAGTGGAGGAAGCGATGTCCGTCGGCAGCGGGGAAGAGGTCGCCCTGGAGCTGGATGCCGATGTCGCGTCCGCCGGAGGATTTCTCACCGGCACGGTCGCCGAATCCAGAGAGTCTGTTGATGACATCTGCGTAGGAATACCATCCCTGTGTGATGGGGTGTGTGGGATTCTCAAAGGTGAAAGCGCGTTTGAACTGTCCGATTCTGATGCGGGCTTCCTTATACTTCACCCACTCAGTGTAGAGGTCTACCAGTTGCACGGTGGGCTCGGCCGGACCTTTGGCGTTGGTGCCTTGGATTTGTGCTCTCCAGTCGAAGTCTCCGATTTTTCCGTCGAGAATAAAGCGGAGCAGACGGAGGTTGAACTCGTTGTGCTCGGCCCCTTCCTTGTCGTCAGCCTGATATTGCAGCATGCCGTATCCGCTGAATTTGAAGGTGTCATACCATTTCTTTTCTTGCTGCGCGTACATATTGAGTACGGCAAATGCCATAAGGCATGTGATAAACAGTCTTCTTTTCATAGTCGTTCAGGTTATTTAATGATAGAAAAAAAATTTCTTGGGGTCGACGCCCTCGCGGAGGACGATAGACATTACATATTATTATATGAGTCTGCCGCAGGACATTTATAAAAGGTGTCCGCGGCAGAGAGCGCTGGCGGCGGTCACTCGCGCAGCGAGAGCAGCACCACATTCTCCACATGGGGAGTGTGGGGGAACATGTCGACGGGCTGCACGGCTTCTATGCGGTAGCGTGCGTCGAGGTCGGCCAGGTCGCGTGCCTGTGTGGCGGGGTTGCAGCTCACGTAGACGATGCGTGCGGGCTGTGCCCTGAGGATGGTCTGCACCACGTCGGGGTGCATGCCTGCGCGTGGCGGGTCGGTGATGAGGACGTCGGGTCTGCCGTGCGAACTGATGAAGGCGTCGTCGAGGATGTCTTTCATGTCGCCGGCGTAGAAGAGCGTGTTGTCGATGCCGTTGATCTGTGAGTTGACCTTGGCGTCCTCGATGGCTTCGGGCACATACTCGATGCCCACCACCTGGCGTGCCTTGCGTGCCACGAAATTTGCGATGGTGCCAGTGCCTGTATAGAGGTCGTAGACGAGCTCATGGCCGGTGAGTGCCGCCATGTCGCGCACCACGGAGTAGAGCACGTGTGCCTGGTCGGTGTTGGTCTGGTAGAAACTCTTCGGTCCCACCTTGAAGCGCAGGTCCTCCATGGTCTCGTAGATGTGGTCGTTGCCTTTGAAGGTCACCACCTCGAGGTCGCCGAAAGTGTCGTTGCACTTCTGGTTGTCGACGTAGAGGAGTGATGTGATCTGCGGGAATCTTTCGGCCAGGTGGCTGAGCATGTCCTCGGCACGCTTCTTGTCGTCATTTTGTTCGAAATGGAACTGCACGAGCACCATCCACTCGCCCGTGTTGGAGTTGCGTATCATGATGTCTCTCAGCAGCCCCTTTTGCTGGCGGATGTCGAAATAGGGCATGCCGGTGGCGTCGGCATAGTCGCGGATGGCATTGCGTATCTCGTTCTGCAGGTTGTCCATGAGTTTGCACTCCTCGATGGGGAGCACCTTGTCGAAGGCTCCGGTGATGTGGAGTCCGATGGCGTTCATGTTGGCATATTCCACACCGCTCTCTATCTCCTCACGGGTGAGCCACCGCTTGTTGCAGCATTCAAACTCCATCTTGTTGCGGTAACCTTCGGTCTTCTGCGAACCGAGGATGGGCCTGACGGGTGGCAGGGCCACCTTGCCGATGCGTGTGAGCTGGTCGATCACCTGCCGCTCTTTCATCTTGAGCTGCTCGGCATAGGGCAGGATCTGCCACTTGCATCCGCCGCATACGCCGAAATGGCGGCACATGGGCGCCTGCCTCAGTTCACTGGGTTTGACGAGCCTGACGGCCTCGCCCTCACAGTAGCTTTTCCTCTTCTTGCGTATCTGTATGTCCACCACGTCGCCAGGCACGACGAAAGGCACAAACACGACTTTCTCGTCGATGCGTGTGATGCACTTGCCCTCGGCGGCACAGTCGGTGATGGTCACGTTTTCGTAGAGTGGTAGCGGTTTTTTGTTTTTTGCCATAGATGACCTTTTGTTTTTGCAAAGATAATGTAAATTTCCGATTAAGCGAGGAAAAAACCGATTTATTTGTTTTCCGGGTACAAGGAATTTGCGTCAACCAAGCGAAAAACCTGGTGTTTGGTCGTTTGGGGGGGTGGTCGTTTGGTAGTTTGGGGGGTTGGTCGTTTGGTCGTTTGGGGGTTGGTCGTTTGGTCGTTTGGGGGGGGGGGGCGTTTAGTCGTTTAGGGGTGCAGTTTAGCAGTTTGGGAGTGTAGGCAATAGTTCGATTAAGCGATGCCGGTTATGCCCCGTGATGCACAATAGTAATGTCTACACTCCCAAACTCCTACACTCCCAAACTCCTACACTCCCAAACTCCTATATCCTTCAGCCATACTGAACATGAATCAATAAAACAATATGAAACAATAATGTTTCATGCCAAATTTGTCTTTTTCTGTTTTTTTGATTACCTTTGCGGCTCAAATTATACAAACTTGATCAAATCAGTTCTGAAATGGCTTCTATAATTAAGAAGATGAGGGCAAATCACTATCATTTGTTCTATTTGCTCTTGAAACTGTTTTCCCGCGTCGTCAGCGACGAGCAGTATGTGAAATGGAAGTATTTCCTCCTCCGCCATAAGCGGCTCCCTCTCGACAATCCCAAGACCTTCAGCGAGAAACTCCAGTGGCTCAAACTCTATGACCGCCACGATGAATACTCCCGGCTGGTGGACAAATATGACGTGAAGGACTATGTGGCCAAACTCATCGGCGCCGAGCATGTCGTCCCCACTTATGGTGTCTATGATTCTTTTGATGACATCGACTTTGAACCGCTGCCCGAGCAGTTTGTCATGAAATGCACCCACAATTCGGGAAGCATTGTGATATGCACCGACAAAAAGCAGCTCGACAAGGACAAGGCACGGCGTATCCTGGAGCGCGGACTGAAGAAGAACCCTTTCTGGACCAACCGCGAGTATCCTTATAAGACGGTGAAGCCCAGGATTGTGGTGGAGAAACTCCTGCATCAGGAGGGTGAGCCGTCTCTCAGAGACTATAAGGTGTTGTGCTTCGGCGGTGAGGCAAAGCTCATCGAGTTGCATCTCAACCGTTTCACCGACCACCATACGCAGGACTTCTACGACCGTGACTGGCACAAGACAGATATTGCCCAGAGTATTTTCGGCAAGGTGTCCGACAAAGAGGTGGCGCCTCCAGAGTGCCTCGACGAGATGCTCCGTTTCAGCGAGTTGCTCACGAAAGACATGGTGCACTGCCGTGTGGACTGGTATGTGACTGGCGGCCAACTGTATTTCGGCGAACTGACATTCTTCGACAGCAGCGGACTCTGCCCGTTCGACGATGAGCGCCACGAACTGTTGCTCGGTTCATGGATACATCTTCCGCAAGTGGCGTCAAAGTGAGCACCGCCCGCTTTGCCCCCTTTCGCGGGTTGCAATGTGACATTGGCAGTAGCATGTTTTTTGCGCCTGCCAATGATTTTTTTATTTAAAAGTTTGGGCAATTGCTGAAATTGATGTATTTTTGCAAATTACAAAGACACATATATTTTTATTGAAACCATAAATCAATTATGAGCGAAACAAAAAGAGTTTACACCTTCGGTAACGGAAAGGCCGAGGGTAACGCCAAGATGCGTGAGCAGCTCGGTGGCAAAGGTGCCAACCTGGCTGAGATGAATCTGATCGGTGTGCCCGTTCCCCCGGGATTCACAATCACCACAGACTGTTGCAATGAGTATTATGAGGTGGGCCAGGAGAAAATCATGGCCATTCTCAACGAGGATGTGATGGCTGCCGTGAAGCACATCGAGACATTGATGAACTCGAAGTTCGGCGACGCCACCAACCCGCTTCTCGTGAGTGTGCGTTCGGGCGCCCGTGCCTCGATGCCTGGTATGATGGACACCATCCTCAACCTGGGTCTCAACGACGAGGTGGCCGAGGGTATGGTGCGCAAGACCAACAACCCCCATTTCGTCTACGACTCCTATCGTCGTTTCGTGCAGATGTACGGCGACGTGGTGCTCGAGATGAAGCCTGTCAACAAGGAAGATATCGATCCGTTTGAGGAAATCATCGAGAAGGTGAAGGCTGAGCGCGGTGTCAAGCTCGACAAGGACCTCTCCGTCGACGAGCTCAAGAAACTCGTGAAACTCTTCAAGGAGGCCATCAAGGAGCGTACAGGAAAGAGCTTCCCCAACGACCCCATCGAGCAACTCTGGGGCGCCATCTGCGCCGTGTTCCGCAGCTGGATGAACGACCGCGCCATCCTCTATCGCAAGATGGAAGGCATCCCCGATGAGTGGGGTACAGCCGTGTCTGTGATGGCTATGGTGTTCGGCAACATGGGCGACACCTCCGCCACTGGCGTCTGCTTCAGCCGCGACGCTGCCAATGGCGAGAATATCTTCAACGGCGAGTATCTGGTCAACGCCCAGGGCGAGGACGTGGTCGCCGGCATCCGCACCCCGCAGCAGATCACGAAGGTGGGCTCACAGCGCTGGGCTGCCCGTGCAGGTATCAGCGAGGAGGAGCGTGTGGCCAAGTATCCCTCTAAGGATGCGGCGATGCCCGAGATCTACACGGAGCTCGACGGCATCCAGGCCAAGCTTGAGGAGCACTACCGCGACATGCAGGATATGGAGTTCACCGTACAGGAGGGCAAGCTCTGGTTCCTCCAGACACGTAACGGCAAGCGCACCGGCGCCGCCATGGTGAAAATCGCCATCGACCTGCTCCACGAAGGCATGATCGACGAGAA
>CADBLU010000023.1 GCA_902795605.1 uncultured Prevotellaceae bacterium
CCGACACCCTGACAAAGACGTTTGTCTATCCTTCCGCAAGCCTCAGCAGTCAGGCAGCCCAGTCACCGAAAGCGCATAGCAGAAGGGAAGACGTGATATCTGTGTTCACCCCCGTTTCTCCCACCGACTATCCTGACAACATGACGATGGTCGTTCTGCTCACCAACGGTGGCATGTCTGTCGCCGATGCCGAAGTTGCAGCCTTCGTCGATGGAGAGTGCCGCGGTGCAGCCGTTGCCACTATAGATGATGAGCATGAGCAGACGCTCTACTACCTGCTCATTGCCGGCGAGGGCAGCGGACAGCCCATGCAGCTGCAAGCCTATATTGACGGTAGCATAATCACCTTGCCGGCCGACCTCGTCTATAGCAGCGACGGCAACATCGGTACACCGTGGGAACCCTTTGTCATCGACATAAGCGACGCTCTTGACATCAGCAGTGTGGAAGACATCGATGACAGCACAGCGGCATGGTACTCCCTGCAAGGCATTTATCTGGGTACCACTAAGCCCACAACACCAGGTGTCTACCTCTGCCGCACGGCCAAAGACAGACGACTGGGCAAGAACGGAAGGAAAATCGTGATTAAGGAAAATAGAAAATAGCTCAAGTTGAAAGGAGTGTAGGAGTTGAGGAGTTTCCGGGTTTTCCGGGCATTCCGGGTTTTCCGGGCCTTCCGGACCTTCCGGGCCTTCATGGCCTTCAGGGCCTTCCGGGCTTTCAGGCCTTCAGACACACTAATTGAGACACTACCTATTAAATAGCCATGAAAAGATTAATACCCTCATCCATCACCTTCGCCCTGCTTATCGCGCTGCAGGCCGGAGCCCAGACTTTCAATCACTTCACGACCACCGAGAAGCAACCGTGGCAGAAGCAAGCGGCAGTGAGACTGCAGACAAAGGCCCAAAGCCAACCCGCCCTCGAAGTGACAGACAAGGCACAAGGTCATGTGTTCCGCCACTGGGGTACCTGCTTCAACGAGCTCGACCTTGACGCCATCATGCTGCTGAAGCCCGACGAGCGGGAGCGCATCATGCACGACCTGTTTGCCCCCGACGGCGACCTCCACTTCACCCGCGGGCGCCTGTCGATGAACGCCAACGACTACAGCCGCGCGTGGTATTCGTGCGACACGGTGGCCGGCGACTTCCAACTGAAGCACTTCAATATCGAGCACGACAAGCAGAACGTCATCCGACTGATCAAGATGGCGCAGCGGTGGCAACCGCAACTGACCTTCTGGGTGTCGCCATGGAGTCCACCGGCATGGATGAAAATCAACCAGGACTATCCCGTACGCAGTTCGCAGTGGAACCGACAGCCCAAAGAGAAGGACTACCTGCTCTTCGACGACGGCGGCATGCCGGCAACCATAGAGATGCAGACAGCCCAAGGGCAGGCCCCGCACCTGTTCCCACGGCGGTTGGCCGCACAGACCTATTTCATTCAGGACCCGCGCTACCTGCAGGCCTACGCCAACATGTTCTGCCGCTTCATCGACCTCTATGCCGAGGAGGGCATCCCCATCAATATGGTGATGTATCAGAACGAGGCCTACAGCTACACTCCCTATCCCGGATGCGCATGGACGGCCGACGGCACGCTGCGCTTCAACCGCGACTATCTCATCCCAATCATGCGGCAGAGGCATCCCGAGGTGGATGTGTGCATCGGCACGCTCAACACAAACCGGCTGGACTATGTAAAGCACTTCATCGACGGCCTCAAAGACCAGGTGAAAGGCGTAGGACTGCAATGGGAGGGCAGGCAGATCATCGACTCGCTGCGCCAGCGCTATCCCCACCTGCACATCATACAGTCGGAGAGCGAATGCGGCAACGGACAGATGGACTGGAAGGCAGGCGAGCACACCTTCTTCCTGCTCAATGAATATATCGGGCGGGGCTGCGACGAATATTTCATCTGGAATTTCATCCTCGCCGACCAGGGCAGCAGTTCATGGGGATGGAAGCAGAACGCACTCATACAGGTGCGCTCGGCCGACAACACCTACCGCTATACGCCCGAATACTACGCCGTGAAGCATTTCTCGCATTTCGTTGAACCCGGAAGCCAGGTGCTCGCATTCACGCCACGGACGGAGGAGACGGGCACACAGGCCATCGTCTTCCGCCGGACCGACGGCAAGCGGGTGGTCGTCTGCGGCAATACAAGCGCCTCTCCCCTACCCATGACCGTCAAGTTGGGCAACCGTTTCATGAACATCTCCCTCGCGCCCCATTCTTTCCACACATTCGTCGAAAAATAACTTCAGACATCACCTCGCCATTCTTGGCGGACTGAGCACCGCCATACTTGCACCACCAATCAAGGGATAGTGGCCAATCAAGGGGATAGTTTTTTGCCAACTTGGCGGACTGAGCACCGCCATACTTGCACCACCAATCAAGGGGACAGGTTTTTGATGATGAATTTGTAAAATTCAATCAAA
>CADBLU010000024.1 GCA_902795605.1 uncultured Prevotellaceae bacterium
ATTAATAGAACTTGAAATAATTGCGGGCGTTGTTGTAGCTGATATCCTCGACCATGCGTGAGAGCGACTCCATGTCGTCGGGCAGCAGACCACGCTCCACGTCGTTGCCTAACAGGTTGCAGAGCAGACGGCGGAAGTACTCATGACGCGGATAGGAAAGGAAGGAGCGCGAGTCGGTGAGCATACCCACGAAGCGGCTCAGCAGTCCCAGCACCGAGAGAGCGTTCATCTGACGTGTCATACCGTCGAGCTGGTCGTTGAACCACCAACCGGAGCCGAACTGGATTGTTCCGGGGCAAGAGCCGTCCTGGAAATTGCCGAGCATGGTGGCAATCACCTCGTTGGCGCAGGGGTTGAGGGTGTAGAGGATGGTGCGGGTGAGCTTGCCCTCGGCATTGAGATGGTTGAGGAAGTGGCTCATGGCACGGGCAGTGTTGAACTCGCCGATGGAGTCGAAACCGGTGTCAGGACCCAGACGGTCGTACATCAGACTGTTGTTGTCGCGGATGGCACCATAGTGGAACTGCTGTGTCCAGTCGCTGGCATGGTCCATCTCGGCCATCACCGTCAGGAAGCAGTGCTTATACTGGCGGACCTCCTCGCTGAGCAGTGCCTGTCCGCGGAGGGCCTTGCCGAAGATCACCTCTATCTGCTTGTCGGTATAGGGCTCGTCGTAGAACTCCTCGATACCGTGGTCGCTCAGACGGCAGCCGTTCTCATGGAAGAAGTCGTGACGCTTCTGCAGGGCGTCGACCATGTCCTTGAACGATGCGATCTCCATGCCGGCCACCTCGGCGAGCTGCTTCACATAGGCGGCAAACTCGGGCTTCTCGATGTTCATGGCCTTGTCGGGGCGCCATGCGGGAATCATCTTCACCTCGAAGCCGCTCTCACGGGTCTGCTTGTGGAAGCGGAGGTCGTCGACGGGGTCGTCGGTGGTGCACACACACTCCACATTGTAGCGGCGCATGAAACCGCGGGCGGTATACTCGGGCTGCTGCAACTTCTCGTTGCACTCGTCAAAAATCTCGCGGGCAGTCTTCGGACTGAGGAGTTTCTCGATACCGAAAGCGGTCTTCAGCTCCAGGTGAGTCCAGTGATAGAGCGGGTTGCGGAAAGTGTAGGGCACTGTCTCCGCCCATTTCTCAAACTTCTCCCAGTCGGAGGTGTCGGTGCCGGTGCAGAATCTCTCGTCGACGCCATTGGTGCGCATCGCACGCCATTTATAGTGGTCGCCTCCCAGCCACAACTCGGTGATTGACTTGAACTTGTGGTCGGTGGCCACCATCTCGGGGATGAGGTGACAGTGATAGTCGATGATAGGCATGCGGGAAGCATGATTGTGGAATAATTCCTGCGCAGTAGCGGTGTCGAGCAGGAAATTCTCGTCCATAAATTTTTTCATAGAGGAATAATTGTTTATAGTTGATGATTGATTTTTAAGT
This sequence comes from uncultured Prevotellaceae bacterium, assembly GCA_902795605.1. Lineage (GTDB taxonomy): Bacteria > Bacteroidota > Bacteroidia > Bacteroidales > Bacteroidaceae > Prevotella. The sequence continues at coordinate 1,446 of CADBLU010000024.1, forward strand.
CTTTTGCTGAAAGATTTGCAAATATAACGAAAAAGTTTTGAAAACACACTTTTTTCCATTATATTTGCAGTAAAATTTACGCAAACGATGTCGTATATGCCACACTCCGACTCACAACCGCTTCCCGTAAGGCGCACAGGCAAGGTGCTGATGATCTACACCGGAGGAACCATTGGCATGGGACGCAACCCTGTGACCAATGCCTTGGAACCTCTCGATTTCGACCACCTCGTGAGCAACCTGCCGGAGTTCAAATACCTGCGCACTGGCATCGACACCTACCATTTCACACCGCCCGTCGACTCCAGCGACATGACACCGGCGCTGTGGGCACAACTCGTGAACATCATCCACAGCAGATACGACGACTACGACGGATTCGTCGTCCTCCACGGCACCGACACCATGGCATTCACCGCCTCTGCCCTCTCCTTCATGCTCGAGAACCTCACCAAGCCGGTCATCCTCACAGGAAGTCAACTGCCCATAGGGCAACTGCGCACCGACGGCAAAGAGAACCTGGTGACGAGCATCGAACTGGCCTCCGACCACCATCCCGACGGGCGCGCCATCGTGCCCGAGGTGTGTATCTATTTCGGTGGGCAACTGCTCAGGGGCAACAGGGCCACCAAGCAGTCGGCCGACGGCTTCAACGCCTTCGCCACCTTCAACCATCCCGTACTATGCCACGCGGGGGTCAACTTCGTCTACCATCACCACCATATCCTCAAGCGCGACTTCTCCCGGGCCATGACACCCCACACCGAGATGGACACCAACGTCATCGTGCTCTCACTCTTCCCCGGCATTCAGGAATGCTTCCTCAGGCATGTGTTCGACGCACCTGAGCTGCGCTCCGTGGTGATGCGCACCTTCGGCAGCGGCAACGCACCGCAGCACCCATGGTTGCTGCGCCTGCTCAGAGAAGCCAGCGACAGGGGCGTCACCATCGTCAACGTGAGCCAGTGCATCTCCGGGCACGTCGAGATGGACCGCTACGACACAGGGCTCCAGCTCAAAGACGCAGGCGTGGTGAGCGGCTACGACAGCACTGTGGAGAGCGCCGTGACCAAACTGATGTATCTGCAGGCTCGCTACAGCGATGCCGCCACCATCCGCAAATACATGAACCGCTCCATCTGCGGCGAAATCAACGTCTCACCTTTCTCTCCACCGGCTGACGACACAGATGCCTAAGCATTGCCCGTTGTGGCCCCTAAAGCACCAAAGGCCCCAAAAAACAATAAGGTCCTTAAAGACCTTAAAGACCTTAAAGACCTTAAGGACCTTAAAAACCCTAAAAGCCCAAGAAACCTTATTATATTATTAACCAAATATTATACACAAATGAAAGAACTGAAAGGAACAAAGACCGAGCGCAACCTGCAAGAGGCGTTCGCAGGCGAAAGCCAGGCACGCAACAAGTACTCCTATTGGGCATCGAAAGCCAAGAAAGACGGCTACCAGCAGATAGCCGCCATCTTCGAGGAGACTGCCAACAACGAGAAGGAACACGCCAAGATGTGGTTCAAACTCCTCGAGGGAGGAAGCATCCGCTCCACACCAGAGAACCTGCTTGCTGCCGCCGAAGGTGAGAACTTCGAGTGGACCGACATGTATGAGCGCATGGCCCGCGAGGCCGACGAGGAAGGATTCCCCGAGATTGCCGCAAAATTCCGTGGCGTGGCTGCCATCGAGAAGAACCATGAGGAGCGTTATCGCCGCCTGCTGAAGAACATCGACGACCAGGTGGTCTTCTCACGCGACGGCGACTGCATCTGGCAGTGCCGCAACTGCGGACATATCGTCATCGGCAAGTCGGCTCCCGAGATCTGCCCCGTGTGCGACCATCCGCAGAGCTTCTTCGAGATTGCGGCTCAGAATTATTGATTTTGAGGAGAGATAGAGATTCTAGTTTTTCCTAGGGGTTCTAGTTTTCCTATAGATTCTAGAGCTCCTAGAAATTCTAGGGCTTCTAGAGATTCTCATTCTCATCAGAATCTATCATATAGAAAGAGGTGTGCCGAAAGACACACCTCTTTCTATATGATAGATTATTTTTTTGATATTTCTTTTCCGGTGAAAGACATCGTGCATCAGATGATGATGCGCGTCTTGCGGTAGTTCTCGCGAAACTCCGACGGGCTGCAGCCTTTCTTTTTCTTGAAAATGCGGTTGAAATTGCTCAGGTTGTTGAAACCGCACTCAAAACTGATCTCTGAGACGCTGCGGGCAGTATCGACGAGCATGCGCGTGGCAGCACCCAGACGGATGTCGATGATATAGTCGGTGAGGTTGCGACCGGTGTGCAACTTGAAAAAGCGGCTGAAGGCACTCGGACTCATGCCGGCAATGTCGGCCAACTGAGCCAGGCGCACCTCCTCCATATAGTTCTTGCTGATGAAGTTCTTCACCTTCAAGATGCGGCGGCTGTCGTCTTCCACGGCAATCTTGGCGAAACTCGACGAGGCAAGAGGACGGGCACCGGGGCACTTGGAGAGTTCATAGAGGATGGTGAGAAACTGTATCACGGCATAGAAGCCCTCCTTCACCTGACTGAGGGTGTCGAGCATGCTATAGACCTTCATGATGGTGCTCACGGGGAAGGAAAGTCCCTTACGGGCCTCGTTCATCATCTTGCGCATCGGCAGAAAGGGCGTGCGGCCGAAAAGGGTATCCTCGCCCATGTGGAAATCGAACTGCACAGTGATCTCACGGATGTCCTTGCTCACACACTCGTGCTGCTCCCACACATGCTCCAGGTCAGGACTGGTGATAAGCACAAGGTCGTACTCGCCAATCACCTCCGAACTGTCGCCCACGATGCGGCGCACACCAGGGGCATGCTCCACGAAGTTGAGCTCATAGACGTCGTGATTGTGGATGGGATAGGTGAATTCTTTCTTGCGCCGGTCGGCGATGTAGAGCACATCCTTGCCCATCAGCGGCGTAATCTCGTGTATAATCCTCCTCTCGTCCATCCGTTGGGGCACGATTACAGTTTGAGACTCTTGAGGATTTCACTCATCTTCTGAAGCGTGGTCACGCGCGTAGGCACAAGCGGCAGACGGAGCACGTTCTCGATGAAGCCCATCTCATGAAGCAGCGCCTTCACACCGGCGGGATTGCCGTCGACGAAGAGCAGGCTGTAGAGGTCGGTGAAACGGTGGTGGATCTTGCGGGCGGCGGCATACTCATTGTTGAACTCCAGCCTGATCATCCGCGAGAACTCCTTGGGCAGCGCATTGCCGATGACGGAGATGACACCCACGGCACCACTGGCCACCATAGGATAAGTGAGGGCGTCGTCGCCGCTGAGAATCTCGAAATCGTCGGGCTTGTGCTTGATAATCTCGTCTACCAGTTCCAGACTGCCGCTAGCCTCCTTGATGGCTACGATGTTGCTGCAGTCGTGAGCCAGACGGCACGTCGTCTCTGCCTTCATCAGGATGCCCGTACGCCCAGGCACGTTGTAGAGCACCACGGGCAGGCGCGAGGCTTCAGAGATGGCCTTGAAATGACGGTAGAGACCCTCCTGCGAAGGTTTGTTGTAGTAGGGGCAAACGCTGAGCACACCGTCGATGCCCTTGAAGTCGCCCTCGCGCAACTGATGCACCACGGCGGCGGTATTGTTGCCGCCACAGCCCATGAGGATAGGCACGCGGCCCCTCACCTGCTCCACGATACGGCACTTGATTTCCGATTTCTCCTCCTCTGTCAGACAGGGAGTCTCGCCGGTGGTGGCAAGAATACAGAGAAAATCGGCACCGTTGGACAACTGGTAGTCCACGAGCCGCTCGAGCGCGGCGTAGTCTACACTGCCATCGGCCTTGAAGGGTGTGACGAGGGCGATGCCCAGTCCTTTGAAAATATTTTGAGCCATGACAAAAAACCTGAATGTTGCGGTCTCTCTGACCGCCCCTATTGATGATTGGCTGCAAAATTACGAATTATCACCGTAAAACTGAAATAAAAATCAATTATTAACGCATTTTTGTTGGTTTTTTGAGGCAATTTGCTATGCAGATGTCATACATCACAAGCAAATTGCCATTTTGACATTCAGTGCCCGCATCGCTTTCAAGCCCCCAAAAACACCTCCCAATCAGATAGCCTGTGATTATCATAAGTACAAATAACCTGTGATTATCATAAATTCAGTTAGCCTGTGATTATCATAAGTTCAGTTAGCCTGTGACTATTATAAGTAATGTCTAAACTCCCAAACGACCAAACGACCAACTCCCCAAACGACCAAACGACCAACTCCCCAAACGACCAAAAACACCCGCTAAAGTAGAAACAAAATGGCTTTTTGACTACAAAAATTGATTTTTTTTAAAAAATATAAGTGTATTTGATACACTGAATCAAAATATTCTATATATTTGCACTCGAGAAACAACAAACTGCAATAAAGACATCAAAGCCGCCACCACGTGCGTCTATCGCCATCCCGATGTTTAAGGGCGGCACCATAAAGCCCATAGATACATTAGTACAACGATTTGGGCAAATAGTTCAACCGGAAGTGTGTGTTTTGACATAACTTTGCACACTGCTTATCACATCGCTTAAGTTCATTTTTATCACCATAACCTAATTACTAACATCAAATGAAAAAAGGACTATTATTAGCGACAATGTTGTCGTTGAGCTTGATGGGAGGACCACTATCCTTCTATCCGCTTACGGCAACTGCTGCGACGACCCAGCAGACCGTCAAGGTGACGGGTCAGGTTGTAGACCAAGACGGGGAACCGCTCATCGGTGCCACCGTAAAGGTGAAAGGAGCGCAGACAGGCACAGTGACCGACTTCGACGGTAACTTCACCATCGACGCTCCCTCTAATGCCACACTCCTTCTGAGCTATGTGGGTTTCAAAGACCTCGAGGTGCCCACGAAAGGACGTACCGCACTTGGCGCCATCCAGATGGAGAGCGACTCACAGCTCCTCGAGCAGGTGGTCGTCGTGGGTTACGGTACACAGAAGGAGGCCGACCTCACCTGCTCCGTGTCGGTAGTGAATGCCGACGAGATGAAGCGTGTCTCCCACTCCAACATCTCCACCATGCTCGAAGGTAAGGTGGCAGGTGTGCAGGTGACCAGTGACGGACAGCCCGGCGCCGATCCGTCGGTGCGCATCCGCGGCTTGGGCTCCTTCGGCAGCACCGCACCTCTCTACGTCATCGACGGCGTGCCCATGGGCACCACCATCCGCGACTTCTCGCCCAACGACATCGAGAGCATACAGGTGCTCAAGGATGCCTCGGCAGGTGCCATCTACGGTTCGCGAGCCGCCAACGGCGTGATCATCATCACCACCAAGGGCGGCAAGAAAGACCAGCCGCTGAAGGTGGACTACAAAGGCTACCTCGGTATGGACAAGATCGACGGTGGCGTCTACGACGTGATGAACGCTGAGCAATACAGCCATTTCCTGGGTATATCGGCCGAGAACACCGGCGTGGCTGCCCCCGGCGGCTACACCAAAGCTGCCGACGGCCGCTACCACTTCATCGACAACACCGACACCGACTGGTTTGAGGAGGTTTTCAAGACCGGATATCGCCAGAACCACAACGTCAATCTGAGCGGTGGCGGAGCCAACAACACCTACAACGTGGGCCTCGACTACTTCAAGCAGAAAGGCACGATGGAGGGAGCCGGTCCTAACTATGAGCGCTTCACCGCCCGTGTGAACAACACCATGGACACGAAGTTCATCAAGTTCCGCACCTCTCTGGTCTACTCACACTCCAACCAGGACAACATGTCGATCTCGAACGCCAACGAATATATCCAGGGACTCTATGGCAACCTGCCCAACGTGCTGCTGGGCACACTCACCATGCAGCCCACCATCAAGGCATACGACGAGTCGACATGGTGCCTCGACGACAAGGTGGGCGCTGCCAGCAATTGGAAATACGACGCCTATGGCTACGGTGTCTACTACGACGACATCCACGGCGACATCTCGGCCACCAACCCGCTGCTCACCAACAACCTGTTCTCACGCAACACCATCGTCGACCGCTTCGTGGGCACTGCCTCGGCCGATGTCGACCTTCTGAAGATGGTGGGTGTGGAGAGCAAGAACCACAAGCTGGACTATAAGATCAACATGTCTTACAGCGCCACTCATGCCAACGACAAAACTTGGATCTCGGCTTGGATACAGAGCAACCGCGTCTATCTGGCCAAAGACAACGAGCGCCTGACAAAGGCACACCGCAAGTACACCGACGCCCTGATAGAGAACACCATCACCTACGATGGCACCTTCGGACTGCACCACATCAACCTCCTGGGCGGTGTCACCTATGAGGAGGAGAACACCAACACGCTCTCGGCATGGGGTCTGAACTACTCGGAGCCATACTTCCTGCAACTGCAGAATGCCGCCAAGCGCGACGCCGACTCCTACGAGTACAAGCACGCGCTCAACTCTTATATCGGCCGTCTCATCTACGACTACGACGGCAAATACCTGCTCTCAGGCATCATCCGCCGCGACGGCAGCTCACGACTCACCAAGGCCATCCGCTGGGGCACCTTCCCCTCCGTCTCCGTGGGTTGGCGCTTCGACAAGGAGAAGTTCTTCCCCTTCAACCGCAACCTCTTCAGCATGTTCAAGGTACGCGCCAGCTATGGTGAACTGGGTAACGAGAACATCGGCGAGTATGTCTATCAGGCCACGATGCTGCGCAACAACATGAAATACAGCTTCGGCAATCAGGAGGTGAGCGGCTCCGCCGTCTCTACCTATGTCAACGAGGAGCTCGCCTGGGAGAAGAAGACGACCTCCAACATCGGTATCGACCTCGCCATGTTCAACAACCGCATCGAGTTCTCGGCTGAGTGGTTCAAGAACAAGTCCACCGACCTGCTCTACAACGTGTCGGTGCCTCTGAACGCCGGCGTGCAGAACACCAGCGTGACGATGAACGCCGCATCGATGGAGAACACCGGTCTGGAATTCTCGCTCACCTACCGCAACAACGACCATGCCCTCAAGCACCAGATCAGCGCCAACCTCAGCACCGTGAACAATAAGGTGACCGCACTGAGCACTGGCAAAGACACTCAGATCGACGGTGCCTATATCACCAAGGTCGGCGAAGAGGTAGGCCAGTTCTACGGCTGGCAGTACGGCGGCATCATCCGCAACCAGGCACAGCTCGACCAACTGAATGAGAACGGACGACTCATGCACAACAACAATGAGTTGGCCAAGCAGCAGGCCGACCCGGCATACGTCCCCAACATCGTGGAGGCCGGCGACTGGACCTATCAGCCGGGCGCCCAGGTGGGTGACTGCTGGTATGGCGACGTCAACGGCGACGGTCAGATTACCGACCAGGACCAGAAAGTGCTGGGCAGCGGACTCCCGAAGATGACCTTCGGCCTGAGCGCTCACCTCGAGTACAAGGGCTTCGACATGAGCATCTCCACCTACGGCGCACTTGGCTACCATGTGTCCGACCATATCTATAACGCACTGAACAGCTGCTATGGCTATGGCAACAAAGACGTGGAGATGACAAAGGCCAACCAGTGGGCCGAAGACGGCTCATATATCTCCAACGTGCCCCGCACGTTCACCACGGTGACCCATCCGGGCGGCACACTCAACTGGAACGACCTGTTCAGCGACCAGCAGATACAGAATGCCTCCTATTGGAAGATCGCCAACGTGGAACTGGGCTACAACATCCCCAACAAGGTGTTCGGCGGCTACATCACTGGCGCCCGCATCTATGTATCGGCACAGAACCTGTATACCTTCACCGGCTATAAAGGCTACAACGTGGACTATGCTCCCGGCACCTTCACACCGGGCTACAACTACTGCTCTTATCCCTCGGCACGCAGCTTCATGTGTGGTGTTAATTTCTCGTTCTAATATCTTAATAAGCTACATCATTATGAAACTATATAAATTATCGTTTGCACTTTTGCTGGGCCTTGGCACGCTGACATCATGCGAAGACAAACTGGAACTCATCAACCCCAACCAGCAGACCACTGCTACCTTCGGCAAGACGGCCTCCGACCTGGAGGAATGCGTCATCGCCGCATACAACCACATCCGCATGGAGGGCTCCTACGCCCGCGTCGGTTATGGATACGACCTGTGCCGCGGCGACGAGGTATGGAACTCCAGCCAGGTGTGGTACCTGCCTTTCGACGACCTGAATGCCCCCGCCACCGAGGAGATGACACAATGGGTGTGGCGTGAGTGGTACTATACCATCAACGTCTGCAACTTCATCCTCTCACGCACAGGCGACGACAACGCCGCTATCGACGAGAGCATGAAGCGCGTCAAGGGACAGGCGCTGTTCCTTCGCGGACTGAGCTACTACAACCTGGTGGGCTACTACCAGAACCCGCCGCTCATCACCGACTACAGCCAGTATGGCTCGCTCGACGGACTCTATGCCTCCAACAGCAGTTACAGCGAGGTGCTCGACCAGGTGGAGAAGGACTTCGCCGAGGCAATGACACTGCTGCCCAGCCGCGACGCTGGCGGCGAGTGGGCCAAGGGCCGTGCCACCAGCGGTGCCGCCGCCGGCTACTATGCCCGCGCCCTGATGATGAACCACAAGTTCAACGAGGCGCTCTCCGTGCTCAAGGACATCATCGCCGGCACCTACGGCCACTACGAGCTGATGAAGAACTACGGCGACAACTTCCGCGAGGGTTCGCAGTATGAGAACAACGCCGAGAGCCTCTTCGAGGTGCAGTTCCTCGACTACGGCACTCAGGGCACCGACGAGGAGTGGACACCGGTGAACACCAGTTCAAACGCCACCCAGGCACATGCCATAGAGAGCAACTTCTGCCCCGGATCGTTCGGCGGATGGGCCGACCTGTCGGCATCGCCATGGCTCTACCAGTTGTTCAAGCAGGAGCGCACCACCGAGGGCAAACTCGACCCGCGCCTCTATTGGACCATCGGCACCTACGAGGCCGACTGGGAAGGCTTTGAGAACGGCAACGTGTGCTTC
>CADBLU010000025.1 GCA_902795605.1 uncultured Prevotellaceae bacterium
AGGTTTTTGATTGAATTTTCCAAATTCACTATCAAAAACCTGTCCCCCTGATTGGTGGGAGCAAGAATGCCCATAGGTCGCAAGAGTTTTTTGACAATAAAGATTTTCCATAGGATTTTTTTTCTTATTTTACGTCAGATTTGCTTTCCCTCGCTTCGCGAACAGTTTAGTGAGGTTGCGTATGCTACACATCCGCGACCGTTGGTTCTTGCGAAGCAATCAATTACGACCTGCGGTCGAACTTTCACCCGCTACGCCTTATCCATCAGCCGCTTGAGGTCGTCAGCCTCGCCCACCACCCAGAGGATGTCGCCCTTGGCAAAACGGTAGGACGGCAAGACCTGAGAAAGATTCTCCATGCCCTCCTCAAGGCCTACCACCATGCAGTTGTAGCGATGGCGTATGCCGCTCTCTTCCAGCGTCTTGCCCACGAACTCACTGCTGCCGGAGATGGCCATGCGGCGCAAGAGCATCTCGCGTTTCTCCAACTCATAGTCCTCCTCGTAGACCTGCTCATCGAGCGCATGGCCAAAAGCCGCCAACTGGTCGTCGCTGCCAATGACCTGCAGCCTGTCGCCGGGGAAGATGACGGAGCTGCCCTCAGGGATATTCAGACGGCGGTTGGCTCTGAGGATACTGCTCACATGCACCCCATACTCTCGTCCGAGATTCAGCTCCTTGAGCGTCTGCCCCGACCATTTAGAGCCGGCAGGCACCTCGAAGTCGGCGATATGGACGTCGCGGTCGAGCAGATGGCCCTCGAAGAGAGGCCGGCGCCGGCCTGACACCTGTGCCTCGATATCGCGTGAGCGGAGGTTCGTCACAAACATTCGCTCAAGCCGGATGCTGCGATGCTTCAGTCCTCTCGACATCACCATCAACACCACCATGGCCACGCCGATGCAGATGAGCACGGCACTGGAGAAATCGGTCACGGCATTGCAGATATAGAAGATGAACCCCACGGTGATGACCAGCCTGACAAGGATGGTGAAGATGAGCGGCAGGCGGTTGAGCCTGTTCTCCGTCCACAGTGCCTTGAAGTCCTCGCTGTGGTTCTTCTTCATCACGATGGCCCGCAGGAAGGGCGAAATGATGATGATGGTGAGAAGTCCGCAGACGATATCGCCCCATCCTCCGGGAATCATTTTCACAGCGAAAGGCCTGAAAAAGAGGAACATCAGCGCGATGCCGGCAGCAGAGAGGATGGAGTAGATGAGAGTGATGACCGCCATCGAGGTGAGCAACCGCCTCCATTTGCTCGTCTCGCTCTTGTCGGAAGGATGGCTCAGCGTGAGATGATTGAGCCGGCGCACCCACGTCTTGGGCAGATGGCGCTCCAAGGCGTCATAGGCAGGCACGGCAGCATTGATCATATAGGGGGTAAGGAAGGTGGTGATGACAGACACCGCCACAACCACCGGATAGAGGAAATCGCTGATGACGCCGAGCGACTTGCCCAGTGTGGCGATGATAAACGAGAACTCACCGATCTGCGCCATAGAGAAACCGCAACGCATGGCTGAGCGCAGCGACTGCCCGCTGAGCAGGAACCCCATGGTGCCGAATAGTGCCTGTCCGACAAGAATGGTCAGCACAAGGATGATGATAGGCAGTGCATATCCGGTGATGACCCTCGGCTCGACGAGCATGCCCACCGACACGAAGAAGACGGCTCCGAAAAGATTCTTCACCGGCTCCACAAGTTTGATGATCTTCTCCGCCTCCACAGTCTCGGCAAGGATAGAGCCCATCACGAAGGCCCCGAAAGCGCTGCTGAAGCCGACGGCGTTGGAGATGACGGCCATCATGCAGCACAGGCCGAGCGAGATGATGAGCAGCGTCTCGCTGTTGACAAGCTTGCGCGCCGAGCGCAGCAGCAGCGGTATAATGAAGATGCCCACCACGAACCACAGCACGAGGAAAAAGATGATCTTCGCCACCTCTTTCAGCATCACCGCACCGCCTCCGCTGCGCTGGGCTATGGTGGTGAGCATCACCATCATAACGATGGCCAGGATATCCTCGATGATGAGCACACTCATCACCAGACCGGAAAATTTCTGCTGGCGAAGCCCGAGGTCGTCGAAGGCCTTATATATAATAGTGGTGGAACTCATGGCGAGCATACCTCCGAGGAAGATGCAGTTCATGTGGCTCCACCCGAAGAGATGCCCGGCCATGATGCCGAGCATCATCATGCAGAACACAATGGTGGAGGTGGCGATGAAAGGCGCCGCCCCCATCTTGAGAATTTTCTTGAAAGAGAAGTCAAGACCGAGACTGAAGAGCGTGAACATCACGCCGATGTCGGCCCATGTCTGAATGTTGTGCTCGTCGCTGACCGAACTGACATAAGGCATGTGGGTGCCTACGAGGAAACCGGCCACCAGATAGCCCAGCACCAGCGGCTGCCGCAATTTCTTGAACACAAGGGTGACAATGCCTGCCACCATGAGGATAAGGGCAAGGTCTTTGACCAGTGCGGGAAGCTCAGACATGGGCAGCGGTGGGGTCAGTCGTTGTAGTTGGCCGTCAGTTCACAGATCTTCACAATCACCTGCATCGCCTTCTCCATCACCTGCACGGAGACAAACTCATAAGGTCCATGGAAATTGACGCCGCCGGCGAAGATATTGGGACAGGGAAGCCCCTTGAACGAGAGCTGGGCTCCGTCGGTGCCGCCACGGATGGGCATGACACGGGGCGAGACACCACTCTGCTGCATGGCCATAAGCACCAGGTCGATGACATGCATGTTGGGGTCGATCTTCTCTTTCATGTTATAATACTGGTCGTTGACCTCCACCTGGCAGGTGCCCTCGCCATAGCGGCGGTTGAGTTCGTCGGCACACTGGGTGAAGAACGCCTTGCGGGCCTCGAAGCGTTCGCGGTCGTGGTCGCGGATGATATACGACAGCTGCGCGCGCTCGATGTTGGACTGAATGCCCAGCAGATGATAGAAGCCCTCATAGCCCTCCGTACACTCGGGGGTCTCGTCGGCAGGCAGCAGAGAGGCAAACTCAGCGGCGAGCCTGTTGGCGTTGATCATCTTGCCTTTGGCATAGCCGGGATGCACGCTCACGCCGGCGAGGCGCACCTTGGCAGAGGCGGCGTTGAAATTCTCAAACTCCAGCTCACCCAGGTCGCCGCCGTCGATGGTGTAGGCCCACTCGCAGCCGAAGCGCTCCACGTCGAAGTGATGCGCCCCCATACCGATCTCCTCGTCGGGATTGAAAGCCACACGGATGTCGCCATGGGCGATCTCGTCGTGGTCGCGCAGATAGCACATCGCCTGCACGATCTCGGCAATGCCCGCCTTGTCGTCGGCGCCGAGGAGTGTGGTGCCGTCGGTGACGATGAGGTCCTCACCCACATGCGACAACAGCTCAGGAAACTTGGCCGGCGACGAGACGATGCCCTCAGAGAGCACGATATCGTCTCCGTCGTAGTGCTCCACGATGCGGGGCTTCACACCCTCGCCGCTACAGTCGGGACTGGTGTCGTAGTGGGAGATGAAGCCGATGACGGGGGCCTTCTTCTTCATGTTCGACTTGAGCGTGGCATAGACATATCCTTTGCTGTCCATCTCCACGTCGGCGAATCGCTCGGCCACCAGCTCATCGCGCAGGTAGGCGGCGAATGTCAACTGTTTGGCGGTGCTGGGCACCTGCTGCGACTCCTCGCTCGACTGGGTGTCGAACTTGACATAGTTGAGGAACCGCTCTATCAATGTCATAGACATGGCTATTGCTCCTTTCTGTCGTCTATGTTGTCGCCCTCAGTAGGCTGAAGGTCGTCCTCGAAATCGGTGATGCCGTTCTTCACCAGCAGATTATACCACTGCAGGAGTTTGCGGATGTCACTGTCGTGCACACGGTCGCGGTCGAAGTCGGGCAATACGGTGGCGAAATACTCACGCAGCTCGGCTCCCGATGCCTTACGGAAATTGAGGGCGGTCTCCTTGCCTTCCTCCTTGTCGCGTATGGAGATAAGCACTTTCATGAGGGGCACGTCGTCGGTCTCGGTATAGATGGCGATGTCTGCCAGACTCGTCACCCTGTCGCTGTTGAAGACAGGCATGCGCTTGTGGGTCTCGTCGATCGACTCCACGATCAGGTTATTCTTTCCTCTCGACACCAGTTTGAAAAGCCCTGGCTTGTTGGCTATGGATAGAATGGTCTCTTTCATTTGAAACTATGATTCTTGATTGGTTGATATATAATTCTTTTCGGGTTGCAAAGTTTATAAAAAAATGCGACATACGCAAGGATGCGCCGCATTGTTTTCTGTCAGAGCCGTCTCAGCAGTTGCTCGACCTGGGCATCGACGTCGCGGCAGCCGTCGTTGACCACCTCATAATGGCTGCGACGGAGCACCTCGTCCTGAGGCCACTGCTTGGCCATCCACTCCAGCACTCGCTCACGCGGGATGCCGTCGCGCCGCATCACACGGCTGATGCGCGTCTCAAGAGGAGCGGTGACGCACACCACACGGTCGACATACTTGTCGAAACCGCTCTCGAAGAGGATGGCGCACTCCATCCACCGCAGGCCGGAGGCGAGGAAATCGCGCGCCACGGCAGGATGGACGATGGCGTTGACCTGAGCCGTATGGGCTTCAGACTGCATCATGAAGCGGGCCATGACAGCCTTCTCAAGCCGGTCGCCGACGTAGACATGAGGCCCCACGAGGGCGGAGAGCTGCTCTTTGAGCGACTCCGACGTGCGCATGAGCCGCTTGGCGGCGGCATCGCAGTCGTAGACCTCTATGCCGCGGCGCGCCAGACAGGCACACACATACGACTTGCCGCTGCCGATGCCTCCTGTGAGGGCTATTCTCGGCGGGATGGTCACCTCATCACTCATCTCCTACTCTATGGCGTATTCCACGAAGCGCACATCCATGTGTGCCCCCCTGACAATAGGCAACTTGGTCCTCAGCCTCAATGGCAGTGAATCGCGCTTCTCGCCCTGACGGATGTCGTTGTAGTCGACCTCCACGGCGAAAGCGTCTTCGTTGATATGCTTACGCTGACCGTCGAGCACGGTATATCTCACCACCACCTTGCCGGGGAAGGTGTGCATCGTCTTGCCTTCAGGCACATTGACGGGCACCACAGGCACCCTGACGGTATCTTGCGCCAGTATATCCGCATATGCCTCGACCGCCACCTCATTTGGCTCGCACAACACACCCTTATACTTGACAAGCCTCACGTTGTCTATACGCGACTTGTCCACCACATCGGAGATAGTGAAGCTATGTGTCTCCACAGAATCGAGCCTGGCACGGATCGACTTCGTGGCATAGACCGTCACGCTCTCGGGAACGACGACAATCCGTGTGATCTCACGGTTCTCGGCAGCAGTGAGGAACATCGAGTTCCGGTAGGCTACCCTGACTTTCTTCACGTCATTGACACCTACATAGTCGATATCGATGTGGTCGGGTTTCACAGACACCAACTCGCTCGACCGCTCGAGCCAGTCTTTCACTTTCTTCGATAAATCAGAACTCGACAGCGTGATCTTCCCGTTCTCATTGTTGTAGGCGTTGAAATCGAAGAGAAGGCGCTTTTTTGTCTTCTGAAACTGATAGGTCAGCAAATTGTATTTGTTGTCTCTCACCGTCACCCGCAGTGTGTTTTCGTCCGGAGGGATAATCCGTACATTATCGGGAACCTTTGAGATGGCAAAGGGGATGGCTATCTCCTTCTGTGCCACATCCTTCATCGTGAGCATCAGCCAAAAGAAGCTGCTCACGAAGAAGAAGAACAAAAAAACCAGAAATTCCTTACTCTTGAGCCAGAGGAAGAAATTCCTGAGTTTTGTCGACGATATCAGCCGCAGTCTACTCATTTAATATCGTTGCTGGATGGAGATTGCATCAAAGCGCTGGAGTCGGCGAAGATGTATGACTTGTCGACCTCGACGGTCACGCCACGGGCAATCTCCACTTCCACCTTTCCTTTCTCTATGTCAATACGCTTCACCGTGCCATAGATGCCGCCACCGGTCACCACACGGACGCCTTCTCTCAACGAGTTCTGGAAATTGCGTATCTCTTTCTGCTTCTTCTGCTGCGGACGAATCATGAAAAACCACATAATGACGATAATGACGAGCATCATGACGAGCATTTCCATACCGCCGCCTGCTGCGCCGGCCGACTGAGCCGACAATAAAACTGATGTGTTCATTGAATGAATTACTATTTGATAAATGTATTATTGATATTTCGACTTCGGGGGGTCCATCACTTTGAGCAGCTCGCCGCTTTCTACCAGATAGCGGGCGATCGTGTCGAGCATGCCGTTGATGTAGCCGCCACTCTTGAAAGTGCTGTAGAGCTTGGCCAGGTCCACATACTCATTGATGGTCACGCTGATGGGGATATTGGGGAAAGTCATCATCTCGGCGATGGCTATCTGCATGATGACCACATCCATATAGGCCAGGCGCGAGAAATCCCAGTTGCGGGAAGCGTCGCTCATATAACGCTGATACTGGTCGGCATTGAGGATGGTGGCACGGAAGAGCTTGCAGGCGAACACCTTGTCCTCCTCGTCGTCATACTCAGGAAGCAACTCCTGCTTCTTGCCGGCATGAGGGTCGAAGCGCTTGATGGTCTTGAGCACGAAGGTGTCTACCACCTCCTTGTCGTCATTCCAGTAGAGACTCTTCTCCTCGAGCAGGGCATCGAGCTCCGCATTCTCCTGAATGACGGCCTTGTAGAGCTTGCGCCACACCTCGCGGTCGGCCTCATAGGAGTCTTCCTCGCTCATCATATATTCCTGATAAATCTGGCTCTGCTCAATGATAGTACACAGTTTCCTGACAAACTCGATGTCGTCATCCCATGTGTATTTCTGGTCTTCGGCAAACTCCTGAAGCATGAGATTCTCTTCCAGTTGGCGGCCGAAACGATTGTCGGCAAACTTCGTCGACGGCGGCGGTGTGCCCTCACGGCTGGCCCTGGCGCTGGCCACCTCCACCCTGTGGCGCATCTCCTTGGAGATGGCGGCAACAAGCATGAGCAGGTAGTTGTATAGCGAATAAGCCATCGACAAGCTGTAGACCACCTCATTCTCGGCCTTGGTAAGGTTGTTCTCGCCGTTTTGATAGTATGCGTAGGTTAACTGGACTATCTTAATCCTGATTAATTCCCTGTTGATCATGTGAAAAACCAAAATTTGTCGTTATGTGTTTTTATGATTTCCGAAACAATGTTGCAAAAATAACGTTTTTCTGCGGTATTTGCAAGAAAAGGCTCTAAAAATGGGCATTTTTTGCTTTTTTTCATCTTTCACTTTTTGATTTCGGATTAAATTGATTACCTTTGCACCGCTTTTTTAGCACACCCGATTAAAAGGTTTTCGTGTGATGGCGAATTAAGCACTTTTTTAAACACTTAATTTAGAGTAACACAATTTTAACGCATCATGAAAGAAATTAGCGTACAAGCAAAGTACAGGACAGCCACTGGTAAGAAAGCCACCAAAGAGCTGAGAAAAACCGGTTATGTGCCCTGCAACCTCTACGGTGAGGCAAAAGACGAGAACGGCAAACCCCAGGCCAAGGCCATTGCCATCCTCTCTACCGACCTGCGCAAGCTCATCTACACCCCGCACGTCTATGTCGTCAAAATCGACCTCGAGGGCGAGCAGCATGTGGCAGTGATGAAGGAACTGCAGTTCCACCCCACCACCGACCAAGTGCTCCACATCGACTTCTATGAAGTACATGAGGACAAACCGCTCACCATCGGTATCCCCGTGCACCTCGTGGGTCTGGCACAAGGTATCCGCGACGGTGGACGTATGAACCTCTCCATCCGCAAGATCGAGGTCACCGCTCCCTACAAGCAGATTCCCGAGCAGCTCGACGTCGACGTCACCAACCTGCGCATCGGCAAGAGCATCAAGGTGGGCGAGCTGAGCTATGAAGGCCTTGAGCTGGCCACCAGCAAAGAAGTGGTTGTCTGCTCCATCAAGATGACCCGCGCCGCTTCTAAGAACGCTGCCGCTGAGACAGAAGAAGCCGCTGAATAACACACGGCCTCATCATGGACAAGTATCTTATTGTGGGTCTCGGCAATCCCGGCCCCGACTATGCCGGAACGAGACACAATATAGGGTATATGGTATTGGACGCCTTTGCCAAGGCGTCCAATATTGTTTTCGACGACCGGCGCTACGGCTATGTGGCGGAGACGTCACTGCGCGGGCGCAAACTCTTCCTGCTGAAACCCACCACCTACATGAACCTCAGCGGCAATGCCGTGCGCTACTGGCTCAACAAGGAGAACATCGACGAGTCGAGGCTCCTCGTTGTGGTCGACGACTTGTCGCTGCCGCTCGCCACACTGCGGATGAAAGCCAGCGGCAGCGCCGGCACCCACAACGGGCTCGGCCACATCCAGCAACTCATCGGGCAGCAGTATCCCCGTCTGCGCGTGGGCATCGGCAACGATTTCCCCCGCGGCGCACAGGTCGACTATGTGCTGAGCTGCTTCACTCCCGACGAGATGGAGGTGCTCACCCCCCAAATCGACGTGGCGGTGGAGATGATCAAGAGTTTCGTGCTGGCAGGCGTCAACATCACGATGAACCAGTTCAACAAGCGCAAGCCGGCACCGCAGCAACCCCCAAAGACTGAAAGCGATGAGCGAGGCAAGGATTGACAAATGGTTGTGGGCGGCACGCATCTTCAAGACGCGCACCATCGCCGCCGATGCCTGTAAGAACGGACGTATCACCATCGGTGGCATGAACGTGAAACCCTCACGGCCCGTCAAGGAAGGCGAGGTGGTGGATGTGCGCAAGCCGCCCGTCACCTATTCGTTCAAAATTCTCAAATGCATAGAGAACAGGGTGGGCGCCCGCCTGCTGCCAGAGATCTACGAGAACGTCACCGACCCGCGGCAGTATGAAATCCTGGAGATGAGCCGCATCAGTGGATTCGTTGACCGCGCGAGGGGCACAGGACGACCCACCAAGAAAGACCGCCGGCAAATGGACGCCTTCGTCGAGCCGGCCTTCTTCGACTTCGGCATGGATGAAGGCGACGGTGATGAAGACGACAGCGAGAACGACGATGACTGAACGGCGGTGAGCGTGGAAATCGGACGTTGCGCCGACAGACAATAAAAATCATGCGGGTGTGTCATTGGATTGACACACCCGCATGATTTTTTTGTTGCCATAGGCACTCCGGCTACATCACTGATGAGGGACCGCCGAAGCCACCGCCGGGACGTCCGCCGCCGAAACCGCCACCGAAGCCACCGCCGGGACGTCCGCCGCCGAAGCCACCGCCGCCACCAGGACGACCGCCGCCAGGACGGCCACCACCAGGCATTCCGCCAGGACCCATACCGGGACCCATGCCAGGACCCATACCGCGCATACCCTGACGGGCCTCTCTGCCACCGAAGGCATTGAAACGGTAGATGACGTGCAGCATGGCGTAGCTGTTGATGCTGTTGTATTCCGTGTCGCTCCTCATCATAGCGTTGATGGTGCGGCTGAAGCTGCTCTGCTCGTGGAGGATATCATAGAACTGGAGGCTGATGGTCAATGGCTTTCCCTTGAGGAAGCCGTGGCTGATCTGCGCGTTCCACAGCAGCTCGTTGGTGTTCAGCGACGAATCGTTGTAGCCTCTGCGGCTGTTCTCGCTGATGCCAGTGGAGAGGCTGGTGCCCCACGGGAAATAGACGTTGACGTTCACGCCATAGGAGAACATCCAAGTGTCGAGGTCGCTGTTGCTCTGCAACTTGTTGCGGGCATGGGTATAGGTGAGCGAGCCGTTGGGCTCCACCTCCAGCCAAGAGTTGCGGTACGACATGGAGAGGCGCTCCATCACCGTCGTGGTGCGCGTGACGTTCTTCTTCGTCACATTGTCCTGGAAGAGGTAGCTCACATTGTTGGCATAGTTCAGGTTGGTGAAGGTGTTGATGTTCCAGGTACCTACGCTGTCGATTGCGGTGTTGAACATGAAGGCGCTGTTGACATTCCAGTTGCCGTTGATGTTCTCGGGCCGTGTGATGCGGCCACCGGTCTTATCGTTGTAAGTCACCATGTTGCTGATGCTGTTGCGCGTATTGCTGTAGTTGATGAACGACATGATTGACCGCTGGTGAGACTGCATATAGGTGTTGTAGAAGAGCTGGAAGCTGTTGGTGAACGAGGGCTTCAGTCCGGGGTTACCCTTGGTGATATTCATCGGGTTGCTGTCATCGGTGATGTCGAGCAGGTCCGACATGCTGGGCTGCGAGGTGGTACCGCGATACTGGACGCGCAGGTTGCTCAACTGATTGAAACGGTAACGGAAGTCGAGCGTCGGAGACATGTTGGTGACAGTTCTGACGGTCACCGTATCAAGGTTCATATAATGCTGCTCATAACGAGAACGCTGCGGCTGCACCAAGAATCCTGCATTGAGTTGGAACTTAGGCTGGATCCAACGGTAGGTGAGCTGGATGTCATGAATATAGTTGTTATACTCTGAATAGCGGCTCAGGCTCTTGTCCTTGCAACTGTCGAGAGGTTCTGTCAGGCTCGAGAGATACGGGTCCCATGTACGGTATCTGGCCGGGATGTTGATGAAATCCGCCGTACCGGGACGGATAATGTTGTCTCTGATGTCGTAGGTGGAGCGGTCACTCTCGTTCAGGCTGTAGCTGTAGCGGTAGCTCAACTGCAGGAACATCGTGCGGGCGATGGGCTCTGTGTAAGTGGTCTGCAGCGAGTAGCCTTTCCTGGTGCTCGGTGTGAGGGAGTAGCGGTTGGTCCTTGTCGCCGGCATATAGGTGGAATCCAGTCCCAACTGATAGTAGTTCACCCTGTTGATGGAGAAGCTGGTGTTGTCGTTGTCGCTGTAGTTGCCGTCGACACGGAGGGTGACGTTGCGGCCGCGGTTGTTGAGCTTGCGGTTGAACTGCAGCATACCGTTGAGAGACTTCGAGTCGCCGTAGGAGAGGTCGATGGTCCTCTGGTTATTGACGAGGATGCCTTGTTTCTCAAGGACGGCCATCTCCAGAGAGTCGAGAGGATTGTCCACATATTTATAGGGGTCCTCTTTATATGTGGCCGACAGCTTCGTCTGGTTGCCGTCATTCGACGAGATGGTGAAACTGGGCCTGAACATGATGTTGGTCATGCTGTCGGGCATCCACTCCACGCGCATCTGGCCGTTCCACGAGTTGCGGCGCGTGTAGTTCTGGTTGATGCTGTTGTCGAAACTCTGCGACCCCACGAAGTTCTGTGTCGACTGCTTCGTGTAGATGTCACCATTGCCGTGGTTCCACCTCACGCTGGCGTCCATCTCAAGTTTGTCGGTATCCTCGTAGTTGAAGTTGAGACCGACCATCTTGTTGGAGTTGCGGCCATTGCCGCCGCCGCCACCGAAACCGCCACCGCCACGGCGACCGCCGCCGCCACCGGGGAATCCCTGGTCGTTGACGTTGTTGGCGCTTCCCATAAGCATGATCCTGTACTTATCCTTGAAGAGGGCGGCCATCACACGCTCGGCAAAACGGCCTTTCGTGCCTATGCCGAGGTCGGCGTTGCCGAAGAAGCCCTTGTTCATGCCGCGCTTCAGACCGAAGTCGAGCACCGTCTGCTCCTCGCCGTCGTCGATGCCGGTGATGCGGGCCAGGTCGCTACGCTCATCATAGGCCCTGATGCGGTCAACGATCGAGGTGGGCAGGTTCTTCATGGCGGTCTGAGTGTCGCCGGTCATAAACTCCTTGCCGTCGACAAGGATTTTCTTCACCTGCTTGCCGTTGATGGTGATCTTGCCGTCGTCGTCGACCTGGGCACCGGGCAATTTCCTCACAAGCTCCTCCACCACCGAGCCCTCGGGCACACGATAGGCGGCAGAGTTATAGATGAAGGTGTCTTCCTTCACCACCACCTTCGAGGCCATACCCGTCGCGGTCACCTCCTTCAGCATGATGGCGTCGGCAGCGAGCGTCATCGTGCCGAGGTCTACCTCCTTGCCTTTGGCCACCGTCACGTTCTTCAACAGGGTGACATAGCCCACGCTGGTGGCCTTGAGGATATAGTTGCCTGGAGTTTCCACGGGGATGTTGAAATATCCCTCATCGTCCGACAGCACACCAGTGACAAAAGTACTGTCGGTCTTGAGAAGCGACATGGTAGCCTGGAAAACACCCTCCTTGGAGTCTTTGTCTACCAATCTTCCCTTGATACTACTCTCTTGTGAGAAAGCTGTGGCCGAAAACGTGAGCCACACGAATAAGCAAGTAAAAAAATATCTCATAAAATCCTAAAAATAATGATACCGGATGAGGCTCCGGTAGTTCGTTTATCCTTTTGACGCACGCATGCCGCTAAAGTTTAAGTGGTATTTCAAAAAAACATGCTCCGCGGCCTTTTTTCGGTCATCTGTCAACGAAAACAGGCGTAATCTCTTTTTTTTGCCAAAAAATTCTCCTTTTCGCAAAGGTTTGACTAACTTTGCACCCAATTCTATGGGAGAGTGTGCCCGTGCACGGAACGGATTTCACCATCACCTGGGCACGTATTAATAAATAAGGTATAAAGAGCGTAACATGTCAAACAGGGTCATCCTATCAACTTCTCTTTTCAAAGACCTGGCCATCGCTATCGCCGAATGCAGCCACGACAAAATCTTCATCCTCACCGATGACAACACCCGGCGGCACTGCTGGCCAATGCTGCAGACCCACACCGGACTGCATCATGCGCGCCATATCACCATCAGACCCTCCGACGCTCACAAAGACCTCGAGACCCTCGCTCAAGTGTGGAGCGCCCTGAGCAGCGACGGCGCCACACGGCACTCGTGCCTCATCTGCCTCGGCGGCGGGATGGTGACCGACCTTGGAGGATTTGCCGCCGCCACCTTCAAGCGGGGCATCAACTATATCAACATCCCCACCACCCTGCTGGCGATGGTCGACGCCTCCGTAGGCGGCAAGACCGGCATCAACTTCAACGGCCTGAAAAACGAGGTGGGCGCCTTCTCACAGTCGGCCTACGTACTCATCAGCACACAGTTCCTACGCACACTCGACACCGACAACCTGCTCTCTGGATATGCAGAGATGATCAAGCACGGACTCATCAGCGACAAAGCCACATGGGCAAGCCTCATGAACTTCGATATCCTGCACCCCGACCTCGACGCGCTGCAACAGATGGTGGCACAATCGGTGGCGGTGAAGGAACGCATCGTGGAGAAAGACCCTCATGAGCACAACATCCGCAAGGCCCTCAACCTCGGACATACCATAGGACATGCCTTCGAATCCTGGGCGCTGCGACGGCAGGAGCCCATCCTCCACGGACATGCCGTAGCCTATGGCCTGGTGTGCGAGCTCTACCTCAGCTGCCTCCATCAGGGATTCCCTACCGACAAGATGAGGACCACCGTCGCCTATATCAGGGAGAACTACGGTCGGCTGCCTGTCACCTGCGACGACTATCCGCAACTCATCGAACTGATGACGCACGACAAGAAGAACATGGCTGGGAACATCAATTTCACCATGCTCGCCGACATCGGCGATATACGCATTAACCAGACTGTGAGCATCTCCGACATCGAAGAGGCACTCGACTTCTACAGAGAAGGGTGAGAACCGCCTACGGCCATGCAATGATAACCATAAAAAATGAAGGCAAAATATAGAGATGTCGATAACGGCGAAAGGCTGATGATGCGGAATTTTACATTTTTTAAGAAATAAATAGTTCTTTTTCCTTTGATAAATGAGAAAGACTTTATAAATTTGCACCAAAATAACCATAGAGAATAAAAGATTCAGCATTCAATTTGACAGTCGAACAAGGGAATTGTTTTCTTTTTTAGTGGACGACCCTAATAAACTAATTAAGTTAATGCCCTAATTTTGAAAGGATTTCATTATATATAAACTTAAATAATTTACGTTATGAGAAAATTTACAAAAGGTCTTTTAATGACGCTTGTTGCCTCTGCAGTAAGCCTTGGCGCTTATG
>CADBLU010000026.1 GCA_902795605.1 uncultured Prevotellaceae bacterium
AAGCCTGCCATAGGACAGGATGATGCCATAGCCGTTGCCGCCACAATTGTAGACAGTATGCCCCAATTCCTCTTCCATCATTTTTGCGTTGTAGTGCATCATCGTCCTTGATGACCCGAATACCAGCACATCCTCATCACAATGGTCGCATATATAATTGTCCTTACCCAAAACGCCGGTGGTGATTCTACACAACCAGTGCTCCATCACAAGTCCCACCACCCTGTCGGCCACGAAAAGCGCTGCCAGGACGATCATTGCTCTTATAAGGAATTTTCTCATACTATAAAGGCTTAGAAACTCGCATAAATAAACTGGTCGGCTCCCAGGACACCAATTGCCATGATCAGCAGCAGCAAGACGAACACAGAGACCATCCGCACCCACCCTCTGCGATTGTTGAGGAGACAGAAACGGTCAGGGCAGAACTCATCGATGCTATCCTTAGATATCAAGAGAGCCAAAGCCACGCCTCCATAAATGAAAGCATAGTAATCCACGAACAACTTCTTAGACAGGGTGAAATCGAAAATCCTTGCTATCACTCCCCATGCGTCTGCCAATGTCGGCATACGGAAAACAATCCAGGCAAAGTTGATAATGATGAAAGTGATGAAAATCTTGACAGACCTTCCCAACCATCCATAGTTGCACTTTTGCTGCCCCAACATCTTCTCTATGATCTGGCAAACTCCATGGATGCCTCCCCATACGATGAATGTCCAATTGGCTCCGTGCCAGATGCCGCTAACCAAAAAGGTGACAAAAATGTTCCAATAGTTCCGCAGACGGGAGCAGCGGCTTCCACCCAAAGGGATATAGACATAATCTCTCAACCACGTGGATAACGAGATATGCCACCGGTGCCAGAAATCGGTCACACTGACGGCAAAGTAAGGTCGCCGGAAATTCTCGGTCAGTTCAAAACCAAGCATCTTCCCAACGCCTATAGCCATCAGGGAGTAGCCACCAAAGTCAGCATATATCTGAATGCTATAAAGCACACTGGCCATCAGGCAAGTGACTCCCGTATTGTTCTCATAGTCTGGCAGCACCACATCCACATAAAGTCCCATACGGTCGGCCACGACAACCTTCATGAACATGCCCCACACAAGCAGCCTCATACCTTCGGCCACCTTGTCGTAGTCGAATTGGGGACGCAGCTTTCTCAATTGCGGAATCACCAGCGAGGCCCTGTTGATAGGTCCAGACACGATGCTCGGAAAGAATGAGAGGAAAAGCATATAAACGAGAAAGTCTCTCTCTGCTTTTTGGCGTTGATAATAGACATCCCACAAATATCCCAACGACTGGAAAGTGAAAAATGAGATACCAAGAGGTATTGCCAAATTGATTCCTCGCAAATGGAAGTTCAGGCCCATTGCCGACAATGCCTCGCCCACACTGTCGTTGATGAAATTATAGTATTTGAAAAACAAAAGTGGCGACAATGCCAGCAGCACCCCAAGTGTAAGGATCCGCTTAGGATGCCTGGTTTTCTCCAGGCAAATAGCCGCAAGGTAAGTGACAAATGTCACACCTAACAAGATGAGGGCGTAGACAGGCTTCCATTGCATGTAAAGAAGGTAACTGACAATCAAGAGATACAAGTTCCTCATCATGCAGTATCGCATAGGTATAGCATAATACAGCAGGAAGAGCAATGGAAACAATACGATAAAGTTGAACGAGTTGAAAATCATTCATCATAAAGTTTATGGATGATGACGTAAACAGAGCCTCTGGGCCCCACCATCTGTCAATCAGTGTGCAAAGGTAATACAATTCGGTCGTAGAACAAAATGTTTCTTATCTTTTCGAACTCGGAGCCAGGACAATGCCTATCTGAAGAGGTTTTCAGCCATCCTTTCAAAACATCCACTCATAAGAGGTTGACATCGCTCATTGGCATATTCGCGACAATGAGAATTGATGGAATAAGGAAAAAAGCTAAACAAAAGCACAAAAAAAGTGACGCAAATGCCCAAACAGGCTACATTTTTTAAAGGAAAATTTCCACATATCTCTTTTTTTTCTTATTTTTGCAATTCTAACATCTTTTTAAGATAATGGCAAACAACTCTTTTATGCTGAGAGTGGGGCTATGCTCCAGCTTGCCATTTCTGTCGGCGGGAGATGGATACGGCTGTCTGTCAAGTGTCACTCGTGCCGCCTTGCTTTAACAATAATTATTTGGCATATGAAACAGTTCTTTTTATTTACTGCAGCCGCAATGATGGCTGCTAAGAGAGAGCACGGTGCAGCAGGATTGTCGCACACCTCAAAGGGGCGTGCGATGCTGCGCATTGTCTTGCTGGCTTGTCTGCTGACCATGACCCAGGGAGCTTGGGCCGACAGGTTCTTGCAAGAGCCGGGCAACTTTACTGCCATTGTGCAAGGAATCGACCGAATCCGATTCACACTGCCTACCCAATATGATGGCGTTCAGAATGAAGGTATCGTCGAGGGAATCATCTACGTCTCCGAAGACGGAAGACCGATGAAAGAATTTCTGAAGTGGGGCCTTGCCAGTGGCTACAACGACCTGACCAGCGACTCTGAGAGCGGAAAGATCTCGGTGAAGGTGACGTATGACGGTCAATGGCAGCTGGTGGGCAAGGTGAAAGGAGGCCACAGGTATTTCGAGAAAAATACTTGGGTCGACTTCACCGTAGGACCTAACGATGACGACAGCGACCACTTCACTACGATTGTCGACTGGACTGTGCCGAGAGAATTGCGGGGCAAGAATTACACTTTCTATCTGTGGTGCAAGAGTGAAGCCTCTCGCTGGACGTGGTATATTCCCGACGGCAACAAGGACAGGACCAGCACTTATCAGATGGGAGACTGGTTCTGTCCGCCGGCTGCAGAGGTGAGCATTGAGCTGAACGACCCAACGCTTTCCTACGATGCCAACCAGGCGGGATGCATTCTGATTCCATATACGATTCAGGCAAAGTCGGTGACAGAGGCCAGCATCTACTATACAGATGCCACTACTGGAACCAGCTACAGCAAGACACTGTCAAAGAAACTGGTAGACATGGCCAATCTGCCTGCCGACCGACCGTGGAAAGATATTCAGATCAAAGCCAAATTAAAAGACAGCGAGAGTAAAGATGTCTCCGCCTCTTCCAACACCATCTCGTCGAAGATGATGCACTTCCCGAAAGACCTGACGGCTAAGATTCAGCCCAATGGCGAGGTGCTTCTCACATGGAAGGTAGACAACGCCAATCTCGAAGACTTTGACGACAGCGACAACTTTGAAGTGCAGCGAAATGTAGACGGCATCACAGACGCCAACGATGGAGGGTGGACGACAATAGCCATGGAGGAACAGTTCGTCCTCAACAAAGGCACCTATACATTCCTTGACAATACGCTGCTCGAGCGCTATAAGGACAAACCAGTGGCCTATCGTGTGCGCCGTAGTTCCACCGCGTTGTGGAAATGGAACGCCAACTCATTATACACCATGCGTGTCATTCCCGCAGCCCTGGCATTGCCCGGATTCTCCAATGCCTTCGTGCAGCGGACCGACACCTGGAACGATGAGGAGCACATAGTGAAGTTCTCTTACACCAGCGGACCAAAGTACGACAACGAGGGGCGCTTCATCGTACGGAACGATGCCGACTGGGATGAACTCCAGCAGAAGGTCCGTAACCGCGAGACAAGCTACGACAAGGCAGTGATGGTGCTCATGGACGAAAGCGATTGGGATGCTTTTGCTAAGCGAGTATCTGACGGCGCAATCAGTCTGAACGCCGTGATGCTCTCCGACATCGACATCCAGAACAGCCATGAGCATGTAGGAAACATTTCTTCTCCATATAGCGGAACATTCAACGGAATGGGCAACACTCTGACTGTCAACTACAAAGCAGCTACCGGTTGGTACTATGCCCCGTTCTACAATGTGGGCAACGCTACTTTCCAAAACCTGGAGATAGCCGGTACAATTACCTGTGGAGGCAAATTTATCGGCGGACTGATCGGACGGGTCAATGAGAATGCCTCGGTAGAGATAGACCGTTGTTTGGTGACTGCAGAAATCGTCAGCCAGATTGACGGCGACGGCAGCAGCGGCGGTTTGATTGGCATCATGGAGATAAGTTCAAGTGTCAACATCCGCAATTCGGCTTTCACAGGCGCTATTCTTGGCGATAAAACCAACAATAACGGCGGCTTTATCGGTGCGGCATTGGAAAAGACAAATATCAGAATGACCAACTGCCTGTTCAGCCCAGTTTCCGTACCGTTTGACAAAAGAGGATGCAGAACCTTTGCACGTGTCGACGCCACTACTGACATCACCCTCGACAACTGCTACTACACCATGGTTTATGGGATGTACGAGAATCAGGGCAAATCTTTCTTTGTCTTGCAGACAGAAAATGACTGGACAGTATTCAGCGACATGGTAGCCGACGGCCAGACTGTCAATGCCATACTCTACAGAGACATCACCATTACAGACATGGTGGGGTCTGAGAGCAAACCCTTCA
Source organism: uncultured Prevotellaceae bacterium (assembly GCA_902795605.1). Lineage (GTDB taxonomy): Bacteria > Bacteroidota > Bacteroidia > Bacteroidales > Bacteroidaceae > Prevotella. Next base: position 4,518 of record CADBLU010000026.1, read on the forward strand.
CCGGCATTTTCGACGGTAACGGCCACACGCTCACCTTGAATATCAAGACAAGCAATCCTTTTGCAGCTCCTTTCAGCTGTGTGGGCGATGCGGAAATCAAGAACGTCACCGTGAAAGGAAGCTTGGAAGGCGGCATACATTCATCAGGACTGGTGGGAGCATCTATAAACGGCAAGAATGTCAATATCGACAATGTGTGTGTGTCAGCTGCCATCTCTACTGTCGACAAATATGCCGGCGGCTTTGTGGGGCATGGAAGAAAAGCTAACATCACCATCACCAATAGCCGCTTCGACGGCAGCATCACCGCCCGGGGAGGAAGCCCCTCATACGCGGGAGCCTTCATTGGATGGGAGGATGACAATACCAACAATACTATCACCAATTGCTATGAAAATGGCAAATACGTGGGTATCGACCACGCTGGCATGAACTATTACTATTATAATGGTGGCGTGGCATTCGGCAACAATGGAAAAAACCAGAACAACTATTCGGCCCACAACTGGGGCGAGATGGGCGACACCAAATACAAAGAAGTTGCCGACAACAGCAACTTGGCTGCAGCATTAGGCAAAGGATGGACCTATAAGGACGGAAAAGCCATGCCCGTCATGACTACAGCAGAACTGGCGAGTGAGGGTAAGCCGGCAGGCTCGATGACCACCGCAGAGCTCCGTAAAGCGTTAGGAGACGGCGACTGGTCGGAGAGCGGAGACGGAGTGCGCCCTGTGATGAACTCATCCACCGACAACTCGTATGGCATCACCCTGTGGGACAAACGAGCCAAACTCTTGCTGTATGTGAAGATGAAAGGTCAAGACAAAACGGAGACCAGCGCAGTGAACATCTCGGGCAACGAAGATGCCATACAGAAGCATGAGTTCACCTACAATCTCACACGCAAATGTGTGGAGTACGACTTCGAACTGGTGGTGAAGCGGGGCACCTCGCCTCTGAGGATAGCCGGCAGCACCGCCGACTCGATTGCGCAGAGTGTGACAAAGAAGGATGTCGGCGAACTGGCCAACTACAAGTTCATGAACATGAACCAGATTACCGGCCTGACGGCACAGAAGAAGCAGAGCAGTGTCAAACTTGAATGGACGGTTTCTGGTGGTGAGTGCGACTACTACCGCCTCTTGCGCCGTAAGCACAGCAAGGATGAAAATGCCGAGTGGACTGACACGATAGCCAACAATCTGGTGCAGCAGTTCTATGAAGACAAGGATATGCAGATACAGCAGGCCTACGACTATCGCGTGGAGAGCATACTGCAGTGCGAGGGCTTGCACATAGCCCGATATGACACTCTGAGCGTAGAGTGTGTGTCAACAGGCAGGGTGAGCGGATATATACGTATGGCCGACGGCACAGCCATGGCTGGCGTGGTGGTGACCTGCACACCAGACGCTGGTATCAAGGGAGCCGATGCTGTATACAAGGACACAACCGACGAGGCCGGATTCTTCGAGTTCAAGGAGCTGCCTTATCAACTTGACGGCAAATACTACATCCACGTAGAAGGTGGTGGCTATACAGGTCCCAACACAGAGGGTCTGGTCATCTTCAGCCAAGACAACAACTGGACACAGAATTTCAACTTCTTCATGGACAACTACTACGTCTACTCGGGCAACGTGTTCTATCGCGACACTTCTATCCCCGTGCCTGGCGTATCGTTCAAACTCGACGGCAACGTGATGCACGATGCCAGCCAGCAGGTGATCACGACCGACACACAGGGAGCCTTCTCGCTGAGCATTCCCAGCGGCGCACACCGTGTGCAGGCCGTCAAAGACGGGCACTACTTTGCTGCCGACGGATTCCTGATCAATCCCGACGCGCGTGAAGGCGAGGACAAGACGATGTACAACTTCAAGAAAAACGTGTCGGAAGTCTACATTTGGGACTCTACCACCGTGGTGCTGCGCGGACGTGTGGTGGGCGGCGACACGCAGGGCGAACTGCCGCTGGGACAGTCGTTGTCGGTCAACAACCTGGGCGACTCGCTGAAGATTGTGATTCAGCTCGAAGGCGACAACGCTTCATATCTCATTCGCAAGCAGGACGACGAAACCGTGAAGAGCGCCAACTACAAGTTGCCATTTGGAGTTGACAACGGCGACACTACACAGGTGTATGTCACCCGACACACCATGACGGTGAGACCCGACAATGAAACGGGCGAATTCATGTTTGAGCTGCACCCTGCCAAGTATAAGGTGATTGAGGTGTCGGCACAGGGATATGCCACCCTGTTCCAGCAGGGAAAGGTGGGCGAGACGCTCGACCTGACCTTCAACGTTCAGGGCGACACCTGCGAGTACAACCGCATCTACCACGCCTTGCCCACACTCGACGTGAAACAGTTTAATGTGGGAGATGAACCCTACTACGGTGTGAAGAGAGTGACGGCATCCGACAACATCGGCAACCGTTCGGTCATCAACACATGGTACTGGAAGAAGACATCTCCAACCGACAGCATCGGTGTCTACTCTTTAGGCTATCCGGTGTTTATGGCCAACTCAACCTACGGATGGATCCTACAGGCCTGTGAGAAGTATTATTATAATAATAATGTGAACAGCATCCCCGACATCGTAAATCTGAAGAGTGGCAAGGTGACCATCAAAAACAGTCTGGTCAGTGACACCGACTCTAAAGACATCAAACTGGATGAGAACGGCGGCGCATCGTATATCTTCACACCGCTGAACACCACATCCCTGATGACAGGCGACAATGCATTGAAGGGTGTCAGCATCACGCTGGAATACGACAACAGCTTCTTCGATGTCAAGCCCTTAAAAGGCGAGATGCTGAAAGGCTATGTGATGGCCACCACTCCAAAGGAAGGAGGACGGAAGTCGGTTGCAAGTAGTATTCCACAACTTGTGGACATCCTGCGCGACCCGCCAGGAGGCGGCAGTTCTGCCTACTTAGAGGCTGGCTCAAAACTGAGCTACACATATAACGCCGACGTCAGTGGTTCAGCCGGTATGTCTTTCAATCTGATCCAGGGCGAAAATGCCAATTTCTACAACGGCACCACAGTCGTTCCCAATTTTGGCACATTAGGTACTGAAGCAGGAACAATCACAGATACGAGCAAGAAGAGTGTCATGACCATCGATGCTGTCACCTATTACTCCGAAGGCTGGAACTTCAGCTACAACTTCGACGTGACCGAGCGCATACAGACACAGGGCAGCAAGAAGTGGGTCGGAGGAAAGGGAGACCTCTTCATGGGTATGACCTCCGAGATGATAATGGAGGATGCCATCGCCGTGCGTGTAGTTCCCGACAGCATCTGGCAGATTTACAAGACCCACGAAGGCGGCACTTTCAAGGCCACCGACGGTCATGGAAACACCACAAATATCAAGGTGCCCACAGGCACTGCCAAACTCCTGGTGGAGGGTGTTGACGATACGGGCAAGCCCATCTACCTGATTCGTGACGAGGTGATGGCCGTAGGCCCGAAACTGAAATCAACCTTCGTTCACTCGCAGAACTACATTGAGAACGAGTTAGTGCCCGACCTTATCAAAGTGCGCAACTCGCTGATTCTGCCCATGGGCACATCGCCAGACTATGCCAAGGCACTGGCCAAAAAGAAGAAACATCCCACCTACGTCAGTAAGGTGCCTGAAAATGATGTCAGCTTCGGCTACAAGGACAGCTATGTGATTTACGAGCCCAGCGATAGTCTGTATGGCGACAGCATTATGACGCTGAACCAGACGATAGAGGCATGGTTGTATATGCTGTCGGAGAACGAACGGCAGAAGATAGAGGTGACGGAGGGCGACCTGGTGAAGCGTTACGACTTCGACGGAGGCACAGCCTCCATCCAATATAGCGAAACGTTCACCGCCACACGTACAGAAAACCGCAGTCTGCGCTATCCGGGCATCAACGACGCGGGACAGTTGACGCAGGGAATTCATAACAGTATCAAGACTTTTATAGAAGGAGCCAAGCACTGGCTCGAAATCAACGGCAAGAACGTAGACAACAGGGCTTACCAACAAATTACCAATGTTGATGCGAATCAGTACATAGAGATGAAGTCTGGCGGTAAATACCTGAGTCTGAAGATAACTCCAGTGATTACGCTGAACTTCACCGACAAGAACGGTATGACGAAGACCGATTCGAAGAAAATCGGCTTTACGCTGTCTGCTGCCAGCAAGTCGAGCCTCACGGTGGATGTCTATCGTACGGGCAACGAGCAAATGCTGGAAAGAGATAATGACTACAAGGAAAAGTTCACCGGCGGGTTTGGCAACATCACCATCGACATGCTGGATATGTTGCGCACAGGAAAGCTGAATTCGAATCCTGTGAATTATCTTAGCGGCAGTGAGAAGGTCTATTCAAGCTTCGTGTATCGCACACGTGGCGGTGTGACCTGCCAGCCTTACGAGGGTGAGCGCAAGACGAAGTGGTATCAGCCGGGAACCGTCATCGACGTGGCCACCATACCAGCCGACAAACCCACGATATGGATTGACGAGCCCGTGGTAAACAACGTGCCTTTCGACGAGCCTGCCCGCTTTACACTCCATTTCGCCAACGAGAGCGAATTCCCTGACCGTGCTACGCTCATATTCAACTACTATCTGCTGGGGAGCAGCAACCCCAATGGCGCCAAGGTATATATTGACGGTACACCCATCAGCTCAGCAGGGGTGAACATTACCTTATATCCCTGCCGCGACGAGAATAATGAGGTCAATATATTCACCAAGCAGATAGAGGTGTATCCCGGTGAGGAATTCGACTATAACGACCTGACTCTTTGCCTCTACGACCCCGACGACCCGACACGCGTGTTCAGCTGCAAGTTCTCTGCCCATTTCGTTCCCGCGGCAGGCAAGGTGAATATCAGCTCACCCAGCGACAAGTGGGTCGTGAACACCGAGAGTTCGTATGACGGCTTAAGAAAAGCATGGTATATGCCTGTAAAAATCGATGGATTCAACGTGAACCATCGCGGATTCGACCATATAGAACTGCAGTATAAACTGTCTACACAGGGCGAAAAAGACTGGGTGAACGTTTGCTCCTACTATGTCGACAAAGAACTCATGGCCAAGGCCAGCGGTGTGACAGACACCATTCCTGATAACGGCACCATCATCGCTGCGTTCTACGGAGAGACAGATCCGATAGAGCAATACTATGACTTACGTGCCGTGAACTACTGCCGCCATGGAAACGGATTCCTCACACGTTCCTCACAAGTGCTCACTGGTATCAAGGACACACGTCTGCCAATCGCTTTCGGCACACCAGAGCCTACCGACGGCATCCTCGACATCGGCGACGACATCAAGGTGAAGTTCTCAGAGCCCATTGCAGCCAACTACCTCCGCAACATCAACAACTTTGAGGTGTTAGGAACGCTGAACAGCAATGACATCAGCACATCTACGTCGCTGAGCTTCGATCAAGTCTCTTACTGCATGACACAGGGCAACCGCAACCTGACCGGGAAGAGTTTCACGGTGGACATCATGGTGAACCCTGCTGCCGAGAACCGAGAGATGACCATCTTCTCACATGGAGGCGAGGAGAAAGGACTGAAATTCGGAATATCCGAAGACAGGCATCTCACGGCGACTATCTACGGACAAAAAGTGCAGTCCGACAGCGTCGTCGCCTTCAACAATGCATTGCATCAGGTGGCCTACGCACTCGATCAGAGCGGCGATGATATGATCATCAACTTCTTCGACGGATGTAAGCCTATCGGCAGCAAGGAGCTGACAGGCAAATATGAAGGTGTCTCGAGTTTGATTCTTGGCCTTGGATACGACGAGGAAGATTTTGGTTTCAAGGGCGAGATGCTGGAGTTCAGACTTTGGAACCGAGCCATGACAGAAAACAGTCTCGACAACTATGGCAAGAAGAAACTCACTGGATATGAGAGCGGACTGCTCGACTACTACCCGCTGAACGAAGGTGAGGGCACTTGGGGCTACGACAAAGGGCCTGGCAGCATGGATCTTGTACTGGTTGGCACCAGTTGGAAACGACCAAATGGAATCTCGATGGAGATGAAGGGAGACAAGGGACTGCGGCTGAAACCAGACCAATTCATGCGAAGCACCGACCATGACTATACACTGATGTTCTGGTTTAAGACCAAAGACATGGCAGCAACCTTATTCTCCAACGGTGAGGCGCTTCGAGGGCAAGAGAACGAAATCAATATCGGCGTGAAGGACTATGAGCTCTATGTACGCTCAAACGGCTTTGAGAAGACAACTTGGGCCACAGTGTGCGACGGTGCGTGGCACCATTTCGCAATGACGGTGAACCGCTCGCAGAATGTGGCCAACATCTATCTGGACAAGAAACTCTACGAGACGTTCCCTGCCGACAGCCTAAGTGGTATCTCGGCAGACCACATCGCACTGGGGGCTACTTATAAGGACAAAAACACCGTCGTCAACCCGATGAAAGGCTATATCGATGAGGTCGGTATGTTCTCGAGCGTGCTGCCTGTCAACCTCATCATGGAGTACGCCAACCATACACCTATCGGCACCATGAGTGCGTTGATGGCTTATCTGAACTTTGAGCACTCGGAAAAACTCGACAACAACATGCAGCATCTGGAGCCTACGGGCATCAGTCTCAAGCGCTATGTCGACAATCAGGGTAAGGTGCTGGAAAGACGCGACACTCTGGTGGCACAAGAAATTGTGGAGGCACTGGCAGCCCGCGACACCTATGCTCCGATGAAGAGCAGCGCTCAGTTGGACAACCTGAACTATAGCTTCTCTGCCAACAACAACGAGCTGTATATCGATATCACGGAACCCGACTTTATGGTGGAGAAAACCAACATCTATATCACCATTAAGGACGTTCCCGACCTCCAGGGCAACCTGATGGCATCACCCATCACAATGGACCTCTACGTTTACCAAAACCCGCTGCGATGGGATGTGAAACGGATTGAGACGAGTACAGACTACGGCTCTCCTAAAACCTTTGAGGCTACTATCAGGAATCTTAGCGGAATCCCACAGAATTTCAGATTGGAAGACCTGCCGGTATGGCTCACGGCATCGCAGACCCAGGGCTTTATCGGAGCATTGGATGAGCAGCGAATCACATTCCAAGTGTCAGGCTACATAAATGTCGGTATTTATAACGAGCAGTTGGCGCTCGTCGGAGACAACAACATGTCGGAGCCGTTGCCTATCACTCTGCGTGTTAATGGTGAACTACCCGACTGGTCTGTCAGCGACCAGCTCAAGCTGCAGAATCAGACGATGATGATGGTAGCTCGAGTGAAAATCGATGGCGTAGTGGCCAGTTCGAAGGAGGATATCGTCGCAGTGTTCGATGACAAGCAGCAGGTGCTGGGAACGGCCAACATCGAGGTGAACGACAATGCGTCGGCCAATGAGGCTCTGGTATATCTGACTATTTATGGCTACAAGAATACAGATGGTACGTTCCCAGCCTTGAACTTCCGCTTCTACGAGGCTTCGAATGGGCGTGTCTACGAACTCGTAACTGAAGATGAATCCACCTTCACTTTCCAGAGCAATACGATTGTCGGTTCTGCCACCGATCCTGTGATTCTGGAGAATAATTACAATCATTTGCAAAAAATGGAACTCAAGAAGGGATGGAATTGGGTGACTTTCAACGTGGAACCTTTCTACGACTTTGATTATTACTACAGCGTCGAAGAGCGAAATCTCAGGCATATCTCAGTGGGCAAGTTCCTAAATCGTTTCTCGAAATGGGAACCCGGCGACAAGATTACCACAGCCAACGGTTCCAACACGCAGCAATATACATGCCGCGAAGACCGGACAGCGCCCAATGGCTACCGATGGGATAATGAAGATCAACCCATCGACATCAACCTGAAGCAGATGTACAGCATCTACTCCATGAGCGACAAAACAGTCTATTTAGAAGGTTACTTTGTATACGAAGGTATCGTCGTGCATAAGGACTGGAACCGTATCGCTTACTTCTCGAGCATCAACCTGCCAATATCACAGGCTCTCGCTGACTATATAGATAATGCACATGAAGGTGATGTGGTGAAGTCGCAAGATGGATTTGCCATCGCCAGCAGAGGGGCCTCGGGAGACGCTTCCAACCTCGTATGGAAAGGCTCGCTGCAATATTTGGAAAGCGGTAAGGGATATATGCTAAAGCGACTGGCCGACGACACGATAAGATTCTGGTATCCTATCTATTACAACGAAAACCGTTACGGAAACACTTCCTTAGCACCGAGCAGCATCAGCGCCCACACCAACACCATATCTACCATGAACATCGTGGCTGCGGTGGAAGGGATCGACACAGAGGAAGGCGACCGACTGGTGGTGTTCTGTGGCGCTGAACGAATGGCAGAGGCTATTGCCGATGATGAACAAAACTACTACCTCAATATTGGCAGTGATGCCAAGGAGGAAGAGATGCTCTCATTTGCTATAGAGCGCGACGGAAAGACTATCGCGATGACGGGAGGCAGCATCAGCTATGTCCCCAACAAGGTGATGGGTACTCCCGACAATCCCACTGCCATCAACTTCACGTCACTCGACCAGATGCCACACGATGGCAAATGGTATACCGTGAGCGGAATCATGATGGACAAAAAACCTGCGAAGAGCGGCTTGTATATCCACAACGGACAAGTTGTTGTTATTAAATAAGTAGACAATATGAAAATGAAAAAGAGTATATTAGCATTAGCAGCCCTCGCCTTCATGGCGTGGGGCTGCTCATCAAGCGATGACGATGACGAAGACATGCGCAAGGACCCAATAGAGACTCCTGAAACTCCGACTATTCGAGAAGGAAATGATGCGCGTCCTGATTGGCAGGCACAGGCTCCCAACTACGACCTCTTTGAGCAGACGATGACTGTGGACGTCATCTTGCAGGACGGGCTCAAGAGCTATGCCTCGTCAGCCGACCTGCTCTGTGCCAAGGTTGGCGAGGAAGTGCGGGGCGTGGCCTTGCCTAATGAAGTGAACGGGCAGTGGATCTATTCTATCATGGTAGCGTCCAACGCATCGGGAGAAAGCATCAACCTGTATTACTACTGCGACAAGTTGCACCGCATTTTCAGCACATATTGGACTCTTTTCGATGCCAATATGCCTCCTACAGGTAGCGGTGGCATCTATCAGCCGGTTTTTGTAGAGTTGACAAAATTTAGCCGGAGATGAAAAAGCTTTTCCGGAAGGGAAAAGACAGCAGGCATATTAAAATGAATAAAAAAGGATGTTATACGACATCGCAGTGATGAAAAATGAAGAAAAATGATTATCAGAAACCGTCGATAGAGATTGCTGAGATGCGACACCAGATACCACTGATGTATATCAGCGGCGGCGAAGCCATGCGCACTGGATATGGCATCAGTGAGAAACAAAACTGGGATGAAGAAACGGAAAGTAATCAATCAAATATATGGGAAGACAAAAAAGAATGATATGAGACAGGCAAAATTATACACAATGCTCGCCTTGCTGACGGCAGGGGCGGTGCTGACAGCATGCTCCGACGATGAGGAAAAGCCAGAACAGATCAAGACGTATTATATGTCGGTAGATGCCGCCAAGCAGACGAGCGACAGCCCGGCAAAGGCAAGGCGAGTGCTCTCACTGGAAGGCGACGAGTTGAAAGCGTCGTGGGCAACAACGGAGCAGGTGTATGTGCAAGGCAAATTATATTCTAATAGTGAGCGCTTCTGGTTTGAGGGGTATCTAAAACCTAATAAAGCAGGGACGATTACGCGGCTGAATGGTGCCATCAGTCTGCCAGAGGGGTGGGCAATTTCTATTGATGAAGCTATTGGCAGTCCTCATGAACTGATACTTCAGTTCCCACATGCGGGAAATCTTGACTATACTGGCCAGAAAGGGACGCTGGCAGATATATCGGCTAACTATGACTATGCCATTGCCTCAGATGTGAGATATGACATCGTAGACAACCATATTGAAGGTGTAACCACCGCCAGATTCGTCAATCAGCAGGCCATAGTGAAATTTAATTTGATTGACAAGGAAAGCGGAACCAATATGCTAAGTCCATCAGCACTGACCATTGATTATGGCACTGGAAGCATTGATCTGAATAATATTCCCAACGGCACCTACTCCACCAACGGCGACGGCGTGCTCTTTGTGGCTATCCCTGGGTTTAGCGGCCAAACGGTGAAACTGACAGCGACTGTCGGGAGCGACACCTATACCTTTACCAGAACGGGCGTTACGTTTGAGAACGGTAAGTACTACGAGATCAACGTAAAAATGAAAAAGAACTGACTCTCAACTTTCTCAAGTTGAAAGGGGTGCGGTGGTTGTTGAGGAGTGTAGACATAGCTCTTACAAGTCACAGCCAGATAGAGGCATTTCACATAATTTAATAATATTTCTCCTCTTGTTAGAGGAAAAAGTGTTAATTTTGCACTCAAAATTGTGATTGGCCTATCTGAAGGGTTTTTTGCCCATACACCGAATGAATAGAATGATAAAGTTTTTTTACTTGATTGCCTTGCTGGCATGCTTCAGCATGCCCGCTGCCGCACAAGTGGCCGAAGAGGAACCGGCAAAAGTGACAGAGATGATGCTCGACAGCGAAGAGCCAATGCCCGTGCCAGAAACCGAAAACACAGGCATGGCCAAGGTCACAGCTTCCTCACTTGCCCAATACGACCTCAATGGCGACAATGTGCTCAATGCCATCGACATGGTCGACCTCATCCGCTACCTGAATGGTAAGACAGGCAGTGCCTTCCAACTCAAGAAGGCCGACATCAACGCTGACAAGCTCGTGGACTATGAGGACGTCAAGGCCATTGCCATTCTCCTCACAGGCGGCGAACTGGAAGAAGTGAGCGCATCCGACAGTACCACTCCCACTTCCGGCTCCTCTTTCACCCTCAGAGGCGACACCGTCAGCGACCCCACTTTCAAATAGCCGCCGACACTCCAGGGGCCTTCTTCTCACTTTATCCTACCACCTGCCCTCATGGAAGCCGTCCGTCTCCAACTCGCCAGGGTGCTCAAGCGCCTTGCTCCCCTTTTCCCCGACCGTCTCTATTTGCGCCTGCTCTACTTTCTCACAATGGGCAGGGTGCTCCATCTCTCACATCCTGAAGACTTCAGCGAGAAACTGCAGTGGCTCAAACTCTACCACCGCACACCCCGTCTGACGATGCTCGTCGACAAACTGGCGGTGAAGGAGCATATCAGCCAATTGCTCGGCCCGCAGTATGTGAGCAAGGTCATCGCCGTGTGGGACAAAGCCAGCGACATCACCCTCGACCAACTGCCCGAGCAGTTTGTACTCAAGACCAACCACAGCGGCGGAAACACTGGTGTGGTGATCTGCGCCGACAAGCGCACCTTCGACCTGGAGGAAGCCCGGCGGAAACTCAACGAGTCGATGCGCAGCGACATCTATTCCCGCTACCGCGAATGGCCCTACAAGGACGTGCCACGCAAAATCTTCGCCGAGGAATACCTCGGCGACAACCTCACCGACTACAAACTTTATTGTGCCGACGGCCACGCCGAGTGCCTCCTGCTCTGCATGGACCGGCAGAAAGGGCATGTGAAATACTATTTCCTTGACAGACAGTGGCAACTGCTGCCCTACAACAGCGACAGCAAGAACGCTCCCGCAGACCTCATCCTGCCCCACCCCGCCGAGGCCGACACAATGTTCGAACTGGCCGACCGCCTCTCCAAGGGATTCCCTTTCGTGCGCATCGACTTCTTCGAGACCGGCGGCCGCCTCTACTTCGCCGAATACACTTTTTACCCTGCCAGCGGCCTCGATGCGAAGAAGACGCCGGAGTTTGAGAAGATCATGGGCGGAAAAATCGTCCTTGAAATCGAGAATTGAGCCGATCATTCATCGTCAGTATAGGCGATGAGTTGAGAAAGTTGAATCAAGAATTATGATTTGTTTTAGTTGACATCAAGAAAAAAGAGAGAAAGCCAAAAATATTCCTCTTTTTACTTACGAAATGAAAAAAAATGATTAACTTTGTGCGCTGAAAACAAAAAATAGCTGTTGATTGCGATACTGCGAGATTTGGAATATGTGGAATCTTACGAGCAAATAATGACAGCCCATGATTCATGGGTGGGTGATTTTTTGGATGAGAATCCAACAGCCCTTTCTTTGAGGCGGTCTTAGCATTCAAGCATTCTTTCCCAACCATTTCCGTCGTTTCTTTACCAGAAGCGATGTAGGGGAATTATGGAATTTGACCTCATGCCGCACCAACAGCCGTTTTTCCTTCTTTCAGCCAAATCAACAGTTATCAACAGTTTACAGCACTTTTTCTACACTATTCACCATCCACTGCCCATATCAGGAGATGACATTAGCCACATCAAAAGCGGCCATCGTTGTCTCACGCCGCAGGCTCTGCCGGCGGTGCAGACAGGGTAGTGCCATAGGCCGTGCTGTCGCCTCATGACAGGCGACGGAGCCGGCCCGCTCGGATTATGCAGAACCAAACAACTAAATACACCGCCAACGACAACCTCATCTTTATCCTCACATGGGGATACCTTGTGTCGTTGAACGTGATTGACAACCCACTCATCACCTCGTTCGCCCTCTTCGGCCTAACTTTGTTGGTGCTTGTCTTCTCCAATTTCAGGTTGGAGTTCTACAACTTCCATCTCTTCACCCTGCAGTTTTGCCTCTTCTGCTACGCCTCTGCCTTCTGGGCTTTGAACGGCCGTTTAAGCATTGAGATAGGAAAGTCACTCCTACAGACCATCATCTGCCTCTCGGTGTTCTATGCCTACTATAAGAAGTTTACAGATGTAGACATGCTGCTGAAAATCGTGATGTGGGCAGGCTACTTCGTCGTCTTCTACACTTATTTCTTCTATGGCGTCGTCGATGTCGTGGAAGCAGAGGACCGTTTGGTGTCGGAATTTGCCAACGTTAACTCCATCGCCATGTTGGCGGCCGTGGTGGTTACCATCCACTGGTACTTTTTCCTCTTCAAGAAGAAGTCGATAACCTTTCTGATGGTCATCCCCTGCTTCATCGTCATCGGTGCCGTGCAGTCGAGAAAAGCGATCGTCATGAGTTTGCTCGGCATCGTGCTCCTCTATTTCTTCAAGCAGCTCAGATCTCACCGCAACAACCTGCTGCCATTCCTCAAGGTAGGCTTCTTCCTGTTCTTCTTTATCCTGATGGTCTATCTCCTTGCCCAGACAGAGATGTTCTCGGGACTCTCCACCCGCATGGACGGACTCATCGCATCAGTCACCGGAGAGGGAACGGCCGACCACTCCTCACGGTTGAGAGAGTTCTACCGCGAAATCGGATGGATACAGTTCAGCCGCACGCCTATGGCGGGCATCGGCATCGGCAACGCCATCATCCTCGTGGCCAGGGCGGCCGACAAGAACACCTACCTTCACTGCAACTATGCCGAGCTGGCGGCCGACGGCGGTATCCTCGGCCTCTTCTCCTACTATATCATGTATCTCTATATCCTCTGGTATGAGTTCAAATATGTGAGAAAGGACACCACCGCCGTGCTCATCATCGTGTGGATCATGGTGAAATTAGTGGCTGACTGGGGTCTGGTGTCCTACTACACCAAGGCTTCCTACTTCTACCTGATGATTTACTTCCTCCATGTCAACATGCTGAGGAAGAAATATGGAAAGAAAAGACGATGGCGTACTATTTCCTCTTAGCCGACCTGAGTTGCGGCGGCAGCGAGCGGGTGAGCGTCTCTCTGGCACGCATCCTCCAGCGCCGCGGTGCCGACGTGAGGTTTGTCTGCCTCAGCGGCGGCGACGGCGAGCTCAGGCAGTGGATAGAGCCCGACTTCCAGCTTGACATGCTCGGGGCCAGGCGAGCCATCACCTCGATACCTGCCCTGAAAAGATATATGCGCCGGCAGAGCGGCGCCGTGATGTTCTCCACCCGCGAACATGTCACCATCGCCGCCCTCACCGTGGGCCGCAGCCTCGGTATCCCCGTCGTGGTGAGGCTCCCCAACATGCCGTCGAACCAGCTTTACCGGGGGCTCACAGGCCTGAAATGGCGCATCATCAGAGGGGTGAACAAGCACCTGCTCCCCTCTGCCAAGGTGATTATCGCCCAGACAGAGGACATGCGGCAGGATGCCCTCCGCTGTTACCGTCTGCCCGACGACAAGGTGGTCACCCTCTGCAACCCCCTCGACAGCCACTTCGTCAAGAAGAGCGCCGAAGGTCAGCCCGACCCCTTCGACCGCCCAGGCACACGGTTTCTCGCCGTCTGCAACGTGCACTACTCCAAGGGTGTCGACGTGCTGCTCAAAGCCTTCGCCATCGTGCGGCAGAGCATGACCGACGCCACTCTCACCATCGTAGGGCGCACCGACACCCCCTATGCCGAATCCCTCGTGGCCGGCGCGGAAGACAAAGAGCACGTCAGGTTCGCGGGGTTCCAAGGCAACCCCTACCCTTTCATGCGCCACTGCGACGTCTTCGTGCTCTCCTCGCGCATGGAGGGTTTCCCCAACGTGCTGCTCGAGGCCATGTGCTTCGACAAACCCGTGGCAGCCACCCGCTGCGTGCCCGTTGTCGACCAGATTGTCAGGCAGGGCGTCAACGGCTACACCTGCCCCACAGACGACCCTGAGGCGCTGGCCGCCAGCATGGCACAGGCGGCGACCCTCTCCGGTATCCACAACACCTACGACCTCTTCGACGAGGAGCGATTCGTCGCCCTCTTCGCATGAAAAGGATGAAGATACTCATCATATCCAACCAGCATGCCGACGCCGGAAAGGTGGGCAACCCCGTCCTCAGAAGGATGATCGCATCGCTGAGGAAAGACGAGAGGGTGGAGGCCGTCGACTTCCTCCTCTTCGACAAAGCCCGGCCCGTCGCATCGCTGAGGGCCATGGCCGCCGAGGCACGGCGCCACGACGTGGCACACGTCCACTTCGGCGGACTCTATGCGCTGGCCGTCTGGGCCGCACTGCTCGGCGCCCGCTGCCCCAAGGTCATCACCTTCCACGGCACCGACATCCACGCGCGCGCCATCCGCACGGCAAGCAGCATGGCCGAGAAAGTGAAAATCAGACTCAACCAATGGGCATCCTTCGCCTGCATCGCCCTCTACACACGCCATGCCTTCGTGGCAGGCGAGATGAGGCGCTATCTGCCGGCATGGCTCCGCAGACGGAGCGAGCGCAAAGGCTTCGTGCAGCGACTCGGCGTCGACTATGCCCTCTTCACACCCGAACCGCAGCAGCAGGCACGGCAGCGACTCGGCATCGGCGACGACAGCCGTCTCGTGCTCTTCTCCGACGTGAGCCATACCAACATCAAGCGGAGAGACCTGGCAGAGAAGATTGTGGCACTCATGCCTCAAGACTACAGGCTGCTCGTGATGACAGGCGTGCCACCCGAGGAGGTGCCCGTCTACATCAACGCCAGCGACCTGCTCCTGCTCACCTCCGACGAGGAGGGCTCGCCCAATATCATCAGGGAGTGCCTCGCACTCAACCGCCGTGTCTACAGCGTCGAAGTGGGCGACGCACGGCAGCAACTCGCTGGGCTCCGCGACTCGATGATCATCAGCCGCGAACCGGAGGAGGCGGCCCGACAGATAGCCGACTCACTCTCTCATCCCTACACCGACGACTCACGCGACACCTGCCGCCAACGGCTCGACCTCGACATCATCAGCAGGCAGGTGGCCGACATCTACCTATCACTCATCTCACCGCACGCCGCATGAGAATCGTCAACATCGCAGGAGGACTGGGCAACCAGATGTTCCAATACGCTTTTGCCCTCATGCTCAAAGAGCATTTCCCCGACGAGCAGGTGATGATAGACACACAGCACTACCACACGCTGATGTTCAAGCACTTCGGGTCGGTCAACCTGCACAACGGCTACGAAATCGACCGCATCTTCGCCAACGCCACCCTCCCTGTGGCGACGCCGAAAGACCTCAGACGCCTCACCTACTATATCCCCAACTACGTGGTGTCGCGCATCGCCAGGCGGCTGCTGCCCAAAAGGAAGACCGAGTATGTGGCTCCCTACAGCGAGAACTTCACACGCAACGAAGAGGTGCTGCGCAAGGGCGACACCTACTACGAAGGCTACTGGCAATGCTTCGACTACTACAAGGACATGAAGCCACTGCTGCGCCAAACGTTCAGCCACCCTGAGCCCAACACCTACAATAAAGGACTGATACAAAGCATCAAAGACAGCAGCAGCGTGGGCATACATATCCGCAGGGGCGACTACAAGGACGCCCCCGACTTCAACGGCATCTGCACGCCACAATACTACCAAAAGGCCATCGCCACACTCACCGCCGACGGACAAAAACGCACCTTCTATGTGTTCTCCAACGACCTCGGATGGTGCCGGCAGCACCTGCCGGAGCTCATGAAAGGGCACGACATCGTCTACGTCGACGGCAACAGAGGCAGCGACAGTTACTGGGACATGATGCTCATGACCTATTGCCGCGAACTCATCATCGCCAACAGCACCTTCAGTTGGTGGGGGGCGTTCCTCAACAGCCAGGCGGCGACCGTCTGTGCACCCGACCCGTGGCTCCGCCGCGACTGCAAGAAAGAAATCCACGACCCGCAATGGGTGAAAATACACTGAATCAAAGACATATGCAACCCTACGTCTCCGTAGTACTGCCTATCTACAAGGAAGAGAAATACATAGAGAAATGTATCCTCTCCATCCTCGCGCAAGACTATCCCAAAGACCGGCTCGAACTCATCTTCGTCGACGGCATGAGCCCCGACCGCACCCGCGAGATTGTCATGAGCTACTCAGAGAAATATCCTTTCATACGCCTGCTCGACAATCCGCACAAGGTGGTGCCACACGCACTCAACAAGGGCATCAAGAATGCCAAGGGAGACGTCATCATCAGGCTCGACGGGCATTGCGACTATCCGACCAACTATATCTCCATCCTCGTGAAATACCTCTTCCAACTCAACGCCGACAACGTGGGAGGAGTGTGGAGGACACTGCCGGCAAAGGAGACCAACGAGTGCTATGCCATCGCCATCGCATCAAGCCACCCCTTCGGCGTGGGAGGGTCGGAGCACAAAATCGGCTCCAAGGAAATCAAGCAGACCGACACCGTGCCCTTCGGATGCTACCACCGAGAGATTTTCGACCGCATCGGATACTTCGACGAGGAACTCACGCGCAACCAGGACGACGAGTTCAACGCGCGCCTCATCAACAACGGCGGAAAGATTTACATCATCCCCGAGCTCGTCATCAACTACACCTCACGCGACAGCATGCAAAAGATGAGGTGCATGTACTACCAATACGGACTCTTCAAGCCCTTAGCCAACAAGAAACTCGGAGCACCCGCCACCATCAGGCAGTTCTTCCCGGGGCTCTTCGTCACAGGACTCGTCGTGGGGGGCATCCTCAGCTGCTTCAGCACTTTCTGCTTAGGGGCCTACCTCGCCATCCTTTGCCTCTATCTGGTCATCGGACTCTGCATCGGCGTCTGCAAAGCCGTCGAGCACAAACGGCCCGCACTCGTATGGTACATACCCTGGACCTTCCTTAACATCCATGTCAGCTATGGAGTGGGATATATCAGGGGACTGTGGAAAGTGCTGTTCAACAAGAGATTCTGCGTACATACCAACAGATGACCATCTGTCAAGGTCACCGTTTTATATATAATACAATCAACATCAACAACATGAAAATACCCTTTTCGCCACCTTATATCGACGAAAGTGTTATCAATGAAGTCGTAGACTCACTGCGCTCGGGATGGATCACCACCGGGCCGAAAGTGAAGGCGCTCGAGGCTGAGGCCATGAAACTCACAGGAGCCAAGGCCGCCCTGGGAGTCAACTCATGGACGTCGGGCACACTCATGATGCTCAGGTGGCTCGGCGTCGGACCCGACGACGAGGTCATCATTCCCGCCTACACCTACTGCGCCACCGCCATGGCTGTCCTGTGGGCCGGAGCCAAAGTGGTGATGGTAGACTCTGGCAAAGACTTCAACCTTTCTGTCGACGCCCTGCGGAAGGCCATCACACCCCACACCAAAGCCATTATCCCCGTCGACATCGCCGGATTTCCATGCGACTACGACGCCATCATGAGCCTCGTCAGCGAGCCTGCCGTCAAGGCAATGTTCAAACCCGCGAGCGACGTGCAGCGGCAGTTGGGACGCATCCTCGTGCTCAACGACTCCGCCCACTCCCTCGGAGCACGCTATCACGACAACAGCAACGGCATCTACACCGACATCACCGTCTTCTCCCTCCATGCGGTGAAGAACATTACCACCGCCGAGGGAGGCATCGTCTGCTTCAATATGCCCGAGCCCTTCGACAACGAAGAGCTCTACAAGCAGATGCGCCTCATGACGCTCAACTGCCAGACCAAGGATGCCTTCACCAAGAGTCAGGCAGGAGGATGGAGATACGACATCGTGGGCAAGGGAATGAAAATCAACATGGCCGACGTCAACGCCGCCATCGGACTGGCGCAGATCAGGCAATACGACCGGCTGCTCGCCGAGCGCAAACGCATCTACCAGGCCTACGACAAAGCCTTCTCCAAACTCCCGTGGGCCATCCTGCCACCCTCGCACCAGGGCGACATGGAGACATCGTATCACGTCTACCCGCTTCGCATCAAAGGGTTCACCGAGGAGCAGCGAGACGCCATGATCACCAAGATCGCACGCCATGAAGTGGCCGTCAACGTGCATTTCGTGCCCCTTCCCATGCTCACCTATTATAAGGAACTGGGATACGACATCAACGACTACCCCCGCGCCTACGAGCACTATGCCCACGAAATCTCACTGCCCGTCTACCCGCAACTCGACGACGAGAAAGTGGAATTCGTCATCAAGAGCGTGGTGAACGCCTACGAGACCATCGCGGGCAAGAAAGGCGAATGATCAGATTCTTCGACATCCTGCTCTCCGGCATCGGACTCATCCTCCTTTCGCCGCTCTTCCTGCTCATCTACATCATCATCAGGACGAGCAGCAAGGGACCCGGATTCTATTCGCAGAAAAGAATAGGCAAGGACGGTGTGCCCTTCCGCCTCTATAAGTTCCGCACCATGCGCATCGGCTCCGACAGGGGACGGCTCATCACCGTGGGAGGCAAGGACACACGCATCACCAAGGCAGGCTACTATATCCGCAAATACAAACTCGACGAACTGCCACAGCTGTGGAACGTCTTCATCGGAGAGATGAGCCTCGTGGGGCCAAGGCCCGAGGTGGAGAAATACGTCAACCTCTATACGCCCATGCAGCGGGTGGTGCTCAAGGTGAAACCCGGTATCACCGACTATGCCTCCATCGAGTTCTCTGAGGAGAACGTCATCCTGGGCAAGGCCAAAGACCCGGAGAAGATGTATATCGAGGAGATCATGCCAAAGAAAATCGAATACAACCTGCGCTATATCAACAACCCAACACTCAAGGAATATTTCAAGATTATCTTCCTCACTGTCGCAAAAATATCAAAACACTAAAAAAGATGAACTCAACTGACCCTTATCTGCAATTCCTCAAGTTCTGCCTCAACGACAACATGCCCATACCCGACTGCATCGCCGACATCAACTGGCACTCGCTGCTCGAGTTCAGTATCAGACAGACCATCTCGGGCATGTTTGCACCCACGGTGCTGATGAAAGACGGCAAACTCAAGAACATAGAGGACTTCAAGGGCAACAAGCCCACCGACGAAGATGTCATGGAATGGGTCTTCGAGGACTATCGGCTGAGAAAGCTCAACACCAACATGTTTGAGCGCACCCAGAAAGCGTCGGAATGGTTCCTCGAACAGGGATTCCGCAACTGTATCCTCAAAGGACAGGGCAACGCCCTCATGTATCCCGACCCTATGCTCAGGGCCGCCGGCGACATCGACATCTGGGTCGAGGGAGGACGGGAGAAAATCCTCGAATTCACCCGCAAATACTACCATCAGAAAGCCGACACCATGCACGTCGACTTTCCCATGTTCAGAGACGTACAGGTGGAGGTGCACTTCAGGCCCACCCGCCTCTTCAATCCCTTCAAGAACAAGAAACTCTGGAAATACATCGACAGCGTGGCACCTACACAGTTCGACCACCAGGTGATGTCGGCCGACGGGAAATACACCTTCCGCACACCCACAAACGAGTTCAACATGTTCTACCAGCTCGACCACGTCTTCCGCCACCTCATCTACAAAGGCATCGGCATGAGACAAATCATCGACTACCACTACCTGCTGCGCAAACGCTACAACGACGGCGCCACCGAGGAAGACAACAAAGCGCTCATCGCGCTCCTCGACCGCTTCGGACTCAAGAAATTCGCGCGAGCCATGATGTATGTGCAGAAAGAAGTGCTCGGACTCGACGACAAATACCTCTACATCCAGCCCCATGAGAAAGAGGGGAAGTTCCTCCTCAAGGAAATCCTCGAGTCGGGCAACTTCGGACACTACGACACACGCGCCGACGAACAGCTCGAAGGCGTCACAGGCCACGTGCGGCGGTTCATCGTCCTCGAGACCTTCAAGATGCGCCTCTTCCGCCACTATCCCAGCGAGGCTATCTGGATGCCCTACCGCGACTTACGCGGATGGCTGAAGAACCAGAAAGAGCACGACTGACATGACGACAGACTCCTAACCCCAAAACCAACACAGATATGGTATCAACAAGAAATCACCTAGTCATCATGGCCGGAGGCATCGGCAGCCGCTTCTGGCCCATGAGCACCACCGAGAACCCCAAACAATTCATCGACGTGCTCGGAGTGGGACGCACACTGCTCCAACTCACCTACGACCGGTTCGAAGGCATCTGCCCGCCCGAGAACATCTGGATTGTCACCAACGCCAGGTATGCCGACATCGTGGCAAAGCAACTGCCCGAGGTGCCTGCCAGCCACATCCTCTGCGAGCCATGCCGCCGCAACACGGCACCCTGTATCGCCTATGTGAGCTGGCACATCAAGAAACAGGACCCCAAAGCCAACGTGGTGGTGACGCCCAGCGACCACCTGGTGACCAACGGCACCGAATTCAAGAGGGTCATTGAGGCCTGTCTGCAGTTCACCGGAGAAACCGACGCCATTGTCACCCTCGGCATGAAGCCCACACGCCCCGAAACCGGCTACGGCTATATCCAGGCCGACCTCACCACCAGTTCCTCACGCAACAAGGAGATCTACCGCGTCGACTCCTTCCGCGAGAAACCTGATGCCCCCACTGCCGCCAAGTATATCAAGAACAAGAGCTATTTCTGGAATGCAGGCATCTTCATCTGGAGCGTCAGCACCATCGTCAATGCCTTCAGGGTCTACAAACCGGCCATGTCGAAAATTTTCGAGGGTATGCTCCCCATTCTCGACACCCCCGAAGAGCAGCCTGCCATCGACAAGCGCTATCCCGAATGCGAGAACATCTCCATCGACTATGCCATCATGGAGAAAGCCTCCGAAATCTTCGTCTGCCCCGCCGACTTCGGATGGAGCGACCTCGGCACATGGGGCTCGCTCATGGAGCAGACGGCCAAAGACCTCTACGGCAACTGCAAGATAGGTCCCAACATCTCACTCTTCGACACCCATAACTGTATCATCCACACCACGGAAGAGCGGAAAGTGGTGGTGCAGGGACTCGACGGCTATATCATCGCCGAAAAAGACGGCACGCTGCTCATCTGCAAACTCAGCGAGGAGCAGAAAATCAAACAATTTTCTGAAGAAACAGACTGAATCACCATGCAAAAGAAGACAGCACTTATCACCGGCATCACCGGACAAGACGGCTCATACCTGGCCGAACTGCTTATCGACAAAGGATATGAAGTACACGGACTGCTCAGGCGGTCGTCATCGTTCAACACA
This sequence comes from uncultured Prevotellaceae bacterium, assembly GCA_902795605.1. Classification (GTDB taxonomy): domain Bacteria; phylum Bacteroidota; class Bacteroidia; order Bacteroidales; family Bacteroidaceae; genus Prevotella. Next base: position 26,472 of record CADBLU010000026.1, read on the forward strand.
GGACGAATCGAGCACCTATACCTCGACGAATGGGTGCGCGACATGAAGAAAGAGCGCCTCGTCAACCTCCACTGGGCCGACATGACCGACTCGTCGTCGCTCATAAGGATTATCGGAGAGGTGCAGCCCACTGAGATCTACAACCTCGCCGCGCAAAGCCATGTCAAGGTGTCGTTCGACGTGCCTGAATACACCGCCGACACCGATGCCGTGGGCGTGCTCAGACTCCTCGAGGCCGTGCGCATCTGCCGCCTCGAGAGACAGTGCCGCATCTACCAGGCCTCCACGTCAGAGCTCTACGGCAAGGTGCAAGAGGTGCCGCAGCGAGAGACCACACCCTTCTATCCACGCTCACCCTATGCCGTGGCCAAGCTCTATGGCTACTGGATCATGAAGAACTACCGCGAGAGTTACGGCATGTACTGCTGCAACGGCATCCTCTTCAACCACGAGAGCGAGCGGAGGGGCGAGAACTTCGTCACACGCAAAATCACACTCGCCGCTGCCCGCATCGCACAGGGATTCCAGGACAAGCTCTACCTGGGCAACCTCAATTCACTGCGCGACTGGGGATATGCCAGAGACTACGTGGAGTGCATGTGGCTCATCATGCAGCAGCCGGAGCCCGACGATTTCGTCATCGCCACCGGAGAATACCACACCGTCAGGGAATTTGCCACCCTGGCCTTCAAAGAGGTGGGCATCCGACTCGAATGGCGGGGAGAAGGTGTCAACGAGCAGGGCATCGACACCGCCACAGGGCGCGTGATTGTCGAGGTCGACCCGAAGTATTTCAGGCCGGCAGAGGTCGACCAGCTGCTGGGTGACCCGACGAAAGCCCGTGAGCTGCTGGGATGGAACCCGCGCAAGACCTCCTTCGAACAGCTCATCAAGATCATGGTGCAGCATGACATGAAATTCGTGCGCAAACTCTACCTCAAAACACAACAATCCAAATAACCATACAATGAAACTCGACAAACAAGCAAAGATATATGTCGCGGGACACCGGGGACTGGTGGGGTCCGCCATCTGGGCCAACCTCAAGCAGCGGGGCTACGACCGCCTCGTGGGACGCACCCACGCCGAGCTCGACCTGCTCGACCCCGTGGCAGTGAAGCAGTTCTTCGACGAAGAGCAGCCCGACGCCGTGGTGCTCGCCGCCGCTCACGTGGGAGGCATCATGGCCAACCTGCGCTACCGGGCCGACTTCATCTACCAGAACCTGCAGATTCAGCAGAACGTCATCGGAGAGAGCTTCCGCCACAACGTGAGCAAACTGCTCTTCCTCGGCTCCACATGCATCTACCCCCGCATGGCACCGCAGCCCATGCACGAGGACGCCCTGCTCACCTCACCCCTCGAATACACCAACGAGCCTTATGCCATCGCGAAAATCGCCGGACTGAAGATGTGCGAGAGTTTCGCCCTGCAATACGGCTGCAACTATGTGGCCGTGATGCCCACCAACCTCTATGGGCCCAACGACAACTTCCACCTGGAAAACAGCCATGTGCTGCCGGCCATCATCCGAAAGACACACCTGGCCAAATGCCTCAACGAGGGACAGTGGGCGGCCGTCAGGCAAGACCTCGACCGCAGACCTGTGGAAGGCGTCGACGGCAGCGCGTCCGAAGAAGAGATTCTCGGCTGCCTGGCACGCTACGGCATCACCCCCGAGGCCGTCACCCTGTGGGGCACCGGTTCTCCGCTGCGCGAATTCCTGTGGAGCGAGGATATGGCCGATGCCAGCGTGCACGTGCTGCTCAATGTCGACTTCGCCGACACCTATCCTGCCAGAGCCACCGAGATACGCAACTGCCACATCAACGTGGGCACCGGCATCGAGCTCCCCATCCGCCAACTCGCCGAGAAGGTCATCGCCGAGGTGGGATTCAAGGGCGAACTGCGATGGGACGCCACCAAGCCCGACGGCACCCCGCGCAAGCTCATCGACGTGAGCAAGCTCCACCAGTTGGGCTGGCACCACCGCGTAGACATCGACGAGGGCATCCACCGCCTCTACACCTGGTATTGCAATCATCTCCAAAAATCCTAATCATCAAGGAAATCTAGAATATCTAGAATATCTAGGAAAACTAGGAAAACTAGAAAAACTAGGAATACTAGAAAAACTAGGAAAACTAGAAAAAAAAGCACTCATCCATGAGAAGAACCGTCAATATCCTTTGGACAGGAGGGCTCGACAGCACCTTCAGAGTCGCTGAACTGTCGAGACTTGACGTTATCGTACAGCCCTATTATATCATCGATCCTGACAGGCCATCTTCGGGCAAAGAAATGGAGGCCATCCACAATATCACGGAAACTATCCGAAAGGACCCTGCCACGGTGTGCGAATTGAAAGACCTCATCCTCGTCGAACGTGACCAAATCACGCCCGATGCAGCCATCACGGCAGCCTATCAGGTGCTGAGGGAAAAATATTCGTTGGGCAGCCAATACGACTGGTTGGCCAGGTTTGCCCATTCACACCAACTGATCCTTGAGATTGGGTTAGAGAAAAGTCCCACGGGAAAGGCTTTCAATACCCTTGACGGAGAATGCACGCTTATAGAGGAAAACAAAGATGGTGTCTGGGAGTTGCTCGTCGACCAGTCGCAGTCATCAAAGGAAGCCAATATTATCTTCGGACAGCTCCGCTTCCCTAAGGTCCTCTGGGACACCGATAAAGTGGCTGAGGTAAAGAAGATGCGTGAGATGGGATTGGAAAAGATTGTCAAGATGACCTGGTTCTGTCATCGTCCTGTCATGGGGATGACGTGCGGCCATTGCAATCCTTGCCGCGACGCTCTCAATGAAGGCATGGAATGGCGTGTCTCGAAGACTGGCTACGCCCTCGGGGCACTCAGGCGCTACACCTACGACCCTGTCTGCACCCTCCTCCACCACCTACACCTGAAGAAATAAGAGCTCTCTTCTATACACCACACTCATGCCCAGCATCGATCCCAAAGAACTTGAAGCCCTTGAAAGGCGGTTGCCACTGAAGAACCTCCGCCATCAGTTCTACCACTGTCTCAAGACTTTCCGCGACCGCCGCTTCGTCCGCACCCTCGGCCAACTCTGCGAGTATGCCGAGCTCGACACCGCCAACTTCACACCGGCGGTGAAGCGGCACCTCCAACGGCGGGTGTCGGAGGTGTGCACCGTGCAGCAGACCTTCGTCAAAGGCAGTGTCGTCGTGGAGATGTACGACGACACCGACGACAATATGAGGTGGGCCGTGAAAAACGGAGCCATCGCCGTAGTCACCACACGGCAGATCGACCAGTTGCCATGCATCGTCGTCGAGTTTCCGCCACAGGTGTATGCCCTGATGTGCCGCTACTTCCGCGACCTGCGTGAGGTGTCTGTCACCGCCGTGACGGGCAGCATCGGGAAGACCACCGTCAAGCGTATGGTCAATGCCGTATACTCAGCGCAGACCCCCACCTTCTGCAACACCATCAACTACAACACCCTCTACCAGGTGGGCTATTTCGTGCAGCATATCCCCGCCCACATGCCCCTCATGGTGCAGGAAGTGAGCGAGGGCACACCCCGATATACCAGTATGATGTCGCTGGTGCTCAGACCGCGCGTCGCCATCATCACCAAGACCGACATCTCACATTTTGAGTTTTTCGAGAGCGAGGAGGCCATCGTCGGCGAGATCTGCGACGTCTGCCGCTACATGCCGTCCGACGGAGTGGTCATCGTCAACAAAGACGAGTTCAAGGCCTACGACCTGCTCGGCGGGAGACGTGTGGTCACTGTCTCGATGACCGACAACGACGCCGACTTCTTCGCCCAAGACATCAAGACCACGCCGCAAGGCCTGGCATTCAAGGTATGCGAAAAGGGCAGCGGCCAGTCCTATGCCGTCGCCCTCCACAACATCTTTGCTCCCCACAACGTGCTCAACGCCCTCTATGCCTTCGCCGCAGGCGTCGAGGAGAAGATCGGTTACGACCACATCATCAGTGGCCTGCAGTCGTTCACCATGCTCGGCATGAGACAGAATATCATCACCACGCCCGACGGCATCACCGTCTACGCCGACTGCTACAATGCCGTGCCCAACTCTATCAAGACGGCCATCGAGGGCGCCATGCTCGTGCCAGTCACAGGAAAGAAGGTGGTGGTGCTCGGCGACATCGCCGAACTGGGCGATCGCACATCGTCGTCGCACGATGAGATTATCGCCATGGCCGACGCGGCAGACTTCGACACCGTCGTCCTCTTCGGGGAGAAACTGAGAGAGGCGGCTGCCAGGCATCCTTTCCGGCAAGGGCTGGAAGTGAAGGCCTGCGACAGCCATCAAGAGATAGCCACACTGCTGGGCGACCTCTTGCGCAAGGGCGACCTCCTGCTGCTCAAGGGCAGCCACTCCGCCCATCTCGAGAAGGTCATCAAGTTGCTGTGGCCAGCCACCTTCGACCAGATGGTGCACGACGAGAACGACCCCTATGAGCGCTGGAACAAGATGGTGATACGCTCGTGAGCACTCACTTGCCGGCGAAGACGCTGTGACGCTCCACCTCGTCGCTGCCGGCAAACTTCCATCCGGCCAACTGCATGAGTGAGGCGAGGAACGACGTGGTGCAGAACTCCCTGTCGACAGCCCCCTCCACCATCGCCACATGCTCAGGAAAAGCATCCTTATAGCTGTCGGAGAGATAGACGAAGAAAGGAATAGGCAGGCAAGCCTCCACCGAACGGGGATTCGCCTCGCGGGCATGACCGCAGTAGGTGGGGTCGGAGTCATAGAGGTCGAGACCATGGTCGGGGAAATAGAAGGCCAGCACCCGTTCATCCTTATAGAGGTCGAACAAGGCCGACACCACATGGTCGTTGTAGAGCGTGGCATTGTCATATTCCGCCATCTTCGCGCGCTGCTCCTCGGGCAACCCGGCATAGTCGGACGCCTTGAAACGGTCCCACCCACTGGGATAGCGCATCGCAAACGACTCATGCTGCCCCATCAGATTGATGATGGTCAGCGAGGGACCGGAGCCGCGACTCTTCCACTCCTCAGCCACGGGCAGCACCACCTCGTCGTAATTGCCGCCGCGCTTCAGCGCCACATCGGCAAACCACACTGAGTCGCTGAGGGCCGCATAGGCCGCCTGCACATTGTCGTGCATGCCATGACTGTTCTGGTTGGATATCCAGCGGATGTCATAGAACTGGCCGAACACGTCGAAGAGCGTCTCACGCTCATACCACTTGCCCTTCTGGTCGTTGCCGTCGTAAAGACTGAAAAGGTGCATGAAAGCTAAATGGGTGAAAGGCGCGGGAGCCACACAGCGGGAGAAAGCATAGACATTGCCCTCCTCCGCCATCCGCTCCAGTTCGGGATTGGTCTTGTGCTCATAGCCGTAGACCGATGAATGCGACTTCGAGAACGACTCGCCGACGATGACGACAATCCGGTCGGGATGCCTGTCGGTGAGAGCCACCACAGAGGCATCGTGACGGTAGTCGGCCAACTTGCCCACGGGCTGATAGGAACGGGCGATGACCACATATTTCAATGGAATGATGCGCGAGCAGAATTTGCGGAGTTCACGCTGTGGCACGCAGCAGCTCAGCATCACCAATGCCATATAGGCCACCACGCCCCAACGGGCCGTGCGCCCTCCCTGCGCCGCCTGCCTCTTGCCCTTGGCATAGAAGAGCCACAGCACCGCCACAGAGGCCGCGAGGATGAGCATCTTCCACCACGGGAAGTAGAACGTGAAGAACTCTTTCGCCTCCTCGCTGTTGGTGCCCATCACCATCGAGAAAGTATCGATGTTCACCGACTGCCCGTTGGTGAGGAAACACGCCAGACTGAGGGCAAAGTCGATGAGGGCGAAAGCGAAAAACGAATGATAGGCCCACCGTTTCCACCTGCCCAGGAAGAGGGCGATGAAGAAAAACACGCCGACCTCGAAGAAAGTGTCGGCCAGCACATTCACCATACTCTCATAGAACCGGAAGCGCCAAAACACGAGGCTCTGCGGCAACGCCAGGGCCACAAACAGCGCCAGCAGGCGCAGGCCATAGGCACGGAAATCGGCCGCCATACGGGATATCAGATTTCTCATCTCTTGCAAAATATGGCGCAAAATTAATCAAAATCCATCTTCCTGCCAAACGATTCACCGATTTATACTGCACAGGCCACCGCACCGGTTCATCACTACATCACAGACCCACCCATGACAACATCCGTCAGCACCAAAGTCACAGGCAAGGGTATCTTCTCCGACCCCGACAGAAGATACGCTGTGGCACTGTTGTTGCTCTATCTGTGGATGGCCCTCGGCATCTTCCCCCTCTACAATGCCTTCGAAGGCGACTCCATGCGCATCGCCGCAGGTGCCGCCACCCTCAGCCACCAGGGATTCAGCATCCCGCCACTGCTGTCCTACCAATATGGCATGCAGCCGGCCATCATCTATGTCATCGCCTTCATACACAGATGTTTTCCGGCCATGAGCACCTATGCCATCTACTCGCTGCTCTCGGCACTGGCGGCACTCGCGCTCATCCCCCTCTGCGTGGAGCTTATCCACCGTCTCGCACGCGTGGGACGCGACGTGGCACTGCTTGCCGTCGCGCTGCTGCCCGAGTCGTATGCCATCGCCACCTATCCCAACTCGGCCATCTTCGCCGAGGTGATGGCGCTGGCGGCATTCCTCGCCATCGCCAAGGGCGCACGCTGGTGGTGCTACCTGCCCTGGCTGTGCGTGGCACCGCTCTTCAGGATCGACATCATCATTGTCTACCCGGTCGTCCTCTTCCTTTTCAGGCAGCAGCCGCAGACGTGGCGCCGCAGCCTGCTCATGTCGGTGCTCACCGGCGTGGCCGTGCTCTTCTTCATCGTCGGCTCCTACTGGCTGCTGCAGGCCAACCCGTTCACCGTGCTGTCGAGGGTAGACAACGCGACGAGCAGTTCGGGCGACACCGTGCTGCTCATCCTCTCGATATACACCTTCTACAATGTGGTCAACCTGCTGTTAGCACCCGCAGGGGCATGGCTCATAGCAAAGCGGCGTGACTACACGCTCCTGCTGACCGCCCTCGTGCCCACGCTCCTCATCCACTACATGTACCGCAACAACAGCTTCGCCGCCAAGCATTTCCTCTATATCCTGCCGTTCATCGCCCTGATGACAAGCCAGGCCCTCAGCGCCCTCATCTGTGCCCGCCGGCGCAGGAGATGGCTCGTGACGGCACTGGCTGTGCTCCTCGCGCTCTATTATGTCGTGTCCATCCGTTTCGACATCCCCGGCAAGCCCTGGCGCAACGCACCCACCTCTTTCTCGCAGCAAGCCCTGCATATCCCCTTAGCAGAGGAGAACTCCACCCCCTACCATCTCAGGCTCGGCATCGGAGGCGGCATCGGAGTGGCTACCGCCGACGAACTCATGCTGCTCTCGGGCGGACTGTTCTACACCGACTATCTGCACCGGGTGAAGAGCCGCGACGCGGCACACGCGAGCGCCATCCACGACTTCTTCAGTCAGACGGGGGAGAAAGACTTTGCCCTCGTCACGGTCAACTGGAGCGACATCTTCCTCTATCCCGCCATGCTGCTCGACGAAGGCTACCAATACCGCCAGACGGCGAAGAAATCGTTTGAGCTGCGCAAAGACGACCGCACCATCAGGGTCTATTGCCTGGAGACCGACCACGACGAGGACCGCATCCTGCGCATCGTGAAGGCGGTGAAGGAAAAAGAAGAGAACAAAGACTGCCCCATATATATCTGCTCACTCGCCGACTCCTACCTGCACACCCTGCAGCAGCTCTGCGGCAAGCGCCTGTGCAGTGAGATGACTCATGGAGTCTACAAGATGAGCGACATTCCAACCGAAACGACCAACCAATGAGACGATGACTTCTATAAGACAATTCCTGCTGAAGTTCCGCGAACTATTCCTCTACGGCATCATCGGAGGCTTCTGCGCCGCACTCGACTATGTCATCTACACCCTGCTCGGGCATGTGATGCCCTATCTCGCCGCCAATGTCATCAGTGTGCACTGCGGCATCTTCACCAGTTTCTTCCTCAACAGGCAGTTCAACTTCAAGGTGAAAGACCGCACAAGCCACCGGTTCAAGATTTTCTATCTCGTGGGACTGACCGGACTGGGAGTCAGCGAAGTGCTCATCTACCTGCTCTCCGAGCAGATGGGCATGTCGTATCAGTACTCCAAGATCATCACCATCTTCGTCACCGCACTCCTGCAATTTCTACTCAACAAGTTTATCACCTTTAAGAAAACCTAAATATGGAAAAGATTTTTATTGTCATGCCAGCCTACAACGAGGCTGAGAACGTGGAGGAAGTCGTTGCACAATGGCATCCCGTGGCAGAGAAAATCTGTGCCGGGGGCGACGACTGCAAAATCGTCATCGCCAATGACGGCAGCAAGGACAATACCTATGAGAAACTCACGTCGCTGCAAACCACCTACCCCTGTCTCGTGGCACTCGACAAGCCCAACTCGGGCCACGGAGCCACCGTGCTCTACCTCTACCGCTACGCCATCAACAACGGCGCCGACTTCGTGTTCCAGACCGACAGCGACGGGCAGACGCTGCCCGAGGAGTTCTGGCAGATGTGGGACAAGCGCCACGACGAGGACTTCCATATCGGCACACGCGGCGGACGGCAGGACGGCAGCAGCAGGGTGTTCGTCACCAAGACACTCCGGCTGGTGGTGTGGCTGATGTTCGGCGTATGGGTGAAGGACGCCAACACCCCCTTCCGCCTGATGAAGGCTGAGCGCCTGCATCGCATCATGGACGCCATCCCCCACGACTACGGACTGGCCAACGTGGCCGTCTCGGCCATCGCCGTGAAATGGAAGGAGCGCATCGCCTGGTATCCCATCACCTTCAGACCCCGCCAGGGAGGTGTCAACTCCATCAACATGAAGCGCATCTTCAAAATCGGATGGAAGGCCCTCGGCGACTTCCGCAAGATCAACCGCAACCTAAAGAAATACTCATGAAATACGACTACCTCATCGTGGGCTCCGGCCTCTACGGTGCCACCTTCGCCTGGTGTGCCCATCAGCGCGGCAAGCGCTGCCTGGTCATCGACAAGCGCCCGCACCTGGGCGGCAATGTCTACTGCGAGGACATCGAGGGCATCCACGTGCACCGCTACGGTGCCCATATCTTCCACACCAGCAACAAGGCGGTGTGGGACTTTGTCAACTCCATCGTGGAGTTCAACCGTTACACCAACTCTCCTGTGGCCAACTACAAGGGCAAGCTCTACAACCTGCCCTTCAACATGAACACCTTCACGCAGATGTGGGGAGTGGTGAAACCCGACGAGGCCCGCGCCATGATAGAACGGCAGCGGGCGGAGGCGCTCGAAAGGCTCAAAGCCGCAGGCGCCACGGAGCCCCGCAACCTCGAGGAGCAGGCACTGCTGCTGGTGGGCCGCGACATCTACGAGCGGCTCATCAAGGGCTACACCGAGAAGCAGTGGGGCCGCCGCTGCACCGACCTGCCCGCCTTCATCATCCGCAGGCTGCCGGTGAGGATGGTCTTCGACAACAACTACTTCAACGACCGCTACCAGGGCATCCCCATCGGAGGCTACAACCGCCTCATCAACGGGTTGCTCGAGGGCATAGAGACGCGCACCGACACCGACTTCTTCGCCGACAGACCCCACTGGGAGTCGGTGGCCGAGACCATCGTCTACACGGGTCCGCTCGATGAGTTCTACGACTTCCGCTTCGGCCATCTCGACTACCGCACGGTGAGTTTTGAGACCGAGATCCTCGACACGCCCAACTATCAGGGCAATGCCGTGATCAACTACACGGATGCCGAGACCCCCTGGACCCGCATCATCGAGCACAAGCATTTCGAGATGTTCGGCGACGCCGTCTACCAGGTGCCCCGCACCGTGGTCTCACGTGAGTACTCCACCGAATGGCAGGCGGGCATGGAGCCATACTATCCTGTCAACGACAAGCGCAACGACAGCATCGCACAACAATACCGCGACTTGGCGGCGCAGGAAAAAGGAGTGATTTTCGGTGGCCGGCTGGCCGAATACAAATACTACGACATGGCGCCCATCATCGAGCGGGTGCTCACGGCCTTCGGAGCAATTGCTCCCACTGGTCGGTGATGTTGCCGATGTCATACTGGCGCGCCTTCGCCACCGCCGCCTCGCTGTAGCGGCTGAGCAGTGAGGGCGAGTCGATGAGTTGCTGGATGCGGCTCGCCATCTCCTCCTCGTCGAAGGGACGCACGAGGAAGCCGTTGATTCCGTCGTCGATGAGTTCGGCGGTGCCCTCATACGAGGCATAGGCCACGGGCACGCACCCATAGCACATGCCCTCGACCAGCGACATGTTCCACGACTCAAAGAAACTGGTGCCGCACACCACCTTCGCCTCCTGGTAATAGGGCGCCACATCGGTCTGCATCCCTTCAAACGAAAGGCGGCTGATGCCATGGCGCTCCACGTAGCGGCGCATCTCTTCGAGGCATTGTCCTCTTCCCACCACCACGGCTCTCCAGTCGTGGTTTGTTTTTTCCAACCGCTCCCACACCCTGACAAACGAGATGAGGTTCTTCGGGTAGTTGGAAAGCCTTCCCACAAACAATATCACATTGCGCTTCAGCGCAGGCTGCTGCTCCGCCACCTGATAGGGGGCGGGATTGGGGATGTAGCACAGTTTGCCGCGGTCGACAGAGGGATGGTAGCGCACGATGCGCTCCACATAGGGCCGGCAGAGCACACAATAGTTGTCGGAGAGGCCGACAAGGCTGTCGATGCCTGCCCGCTCGGGCTTGCCGAGGAGCCATCTCACCAGGGCGGGAGCCACGATGCCCATATATTTCAGCACTTTCTCCTTCAGTGTCGCTGCCGGCATCACGCGGTAGCTCTTGCCGATATGCTCAAACCCGGCGAAAGGCTGCAGGTGGTTGACCGAGATGCGCCTGATGCCGGCGGGTGTGTGGGCGAGGAAGAAGCGCACCCACTCGTCGTTGGAGAGGTTCACCACCACGTCGATGCGGCGCTCGTCAAGGATGCGCCGGTATTCTTCGGCCCACTGCTCCTCCGGCAGTTTCCGCACATCGATGTAGTACTGCGGTGCGGGGAAGCGATAGTCCTCGGGTATCCTACCGTAGAGATAGTTGAGGAAAGACACCTCATGGCCGCGCCGCTGCAGTTCGAGCGTCAGGCTGTCGATGACCTTCTGCGTACCGCCCACATGCCTCAGGATGGGCACGAAAAACACAAAGAGCACCCTCATTTCAGCACATTGCTAAGGAAGTCCACCGACTTGGCGCGGAGCGCATCGAGCCGGCGGTCCACTTCGTCAAAGTCAATCTCTTTCTCCCATATTCTCGACGCCACGGCATCCTCGGCAGAGGCGAAGAAGCGGTCGGTCAGTCCCAGCGACTCAAGGAGGTTGAGCAACCGGCCCTGGCGGCCGTCCTTGCTGGTATAGATGATGGCGAAAGGCCGGTGGTAGAGCAGGCTCAGGATCATGCCGTGGAAAGAATGCGTCATCACGAAACCGGCACCGGCGATGCGGCGTATCCATTCGGCGATGGGTGTCCGCCGCCAGGGGATACTGCCCAGCAGCAACGTGCTCTCATTGGCCGACTGCACCTCCATGCCCAAGATGCGCCCCACCTCATTGGCCGCCTTGAGGAGCGGCGGGCAGTCGTAGAGGGCGTAATACACCAGATGGCCCGTGGCGTTCATCTCGCCGGTGAGTTCGGCATAGTCGTGCCGCAGCAGCGAGGGGTCGAGCACCTCCGTGGCATCGATGCCCAGCGCGCGCTTCAGCTCACCGCAGCCCGACTGCTCACGGCAGCTCACGGCCTTGAAACGCCGCAGATGGCTCTGGGCATAGGCGGTGAGGTCCTCGTCGCCGTTCCACTTGTCGCCGCCGATGCTTGACGCATACGACGCCCGCACCACATCGTCGCCTCCGAAAGGCAGGAAATAGGTCTTCGCCCTGCAGCGGGTGATTTCCGGGTTCCACACCTGGTCGCTACCCACGAGATAGACGTCGGCCTGTGGCGGATCTTCCATGAGCTGCTCGAGCGAAATGTAGTGCTTGGTGGTGGGCAACTGCTCGCGGAAGTCCTCAAACATCCTGTTCTGAGGACTCACCCGCTCCATCGCATTGGCCAGTCCGGAGGGGGTGAACAGTGAAGGTGACTCATCGCACAGCCTGTAGTCGATCACAGTTGTCTCGTGCCCCATCTCTTGCAGAGTGCGCACAGTGGCGTAGGTCTGAAGCTCGGCACCGAAATTGCGCCCATGCCATATAGTCAGTAGGGATATCCGCATATAATTTCTTGGTTATGATTTCGAAGATTTAAACAATTTCTTTCTTACAGTATCAAAGACGAACTCGCGCTCATGGCGGTTGAGTCCGAGGGTGAGCACGATAGGCAAGGCCACCGCCTCCATGACGATGATTTTCGCCGCCACCACCAGCCAGTGGGTGTCGGCCCATAGCATATTGAGCAGCAGGGGCACCACCAGCGAGAGCACCGCCACCCTCAGCGCCACCAGCAGCACCTCCCTGATATAGCGTCTCACGGGGAAGCCCGTCAGCTCGCGCAGGCAATAGAGCCTCATTCCCAGTGCCGCCACCGACATGACGATGACGCAGCACACCGTCGACTCGGGGAAGAAGCCGAGCCACAGCAGCACATAGGCGATGGGGAAGTTGAGCAGCGTGGTGATGCCCACGAGCAATACCGGTTTCTTGATTTTCGCCGTGGCGAGGATGAGGGTGATGAGCGGGTTGGAGAAGGAGTTGACCAGTGCCTGGCAGAGGATGAGCACCACGAAGAGCCGTGTATGGTCGGGCACATGGCCGAGCCACAGTCTCAGCAGGAACTCCGCCTCCATCATCACCGGCAGACAAGCCAAGAAGAGGAGCAGGAACGTGATCTTCGACCCCTTCATGGTCAGCGTCTCATATTCATGCTTGTTTTTAGAGGCATAGTTTTTTGTAATCTGGGGATTGATGGCGGTCACAAACCCCGAGGCAAACTTCGACACCGCCGTGTTCACCTGCACGGCGAGTCCGCGCGCGGCGTTGACGGCAGGCCCGCAAAACATATTGAGGAGCATGTTGATACCCTGGCCGCGCAGCACACCCGCCATCACACTGAAGAAGTTCCACCCCGAGAAATCTATCATCTCGCGAAGCAACTTGCGGTCGGGCGCCCACACCAGCCGGCACTCCTTGAAATGTCGGCGGCAATAGGCATAATACATCATCATGATGACGACGAGGGCCACGAGATTGAGGAGGGTGTAGAGGATGAGCCTGTCGGCGCTGGAGTGCTTGATGACAAGGGCGATGGCCAGTCCGACGATGCCCTCGAGGATACCGAGGTAGGCATAGACCGACATGCGCTCGTGGGCCACGATGCAGGCGTCGTAGGGGGTGCGGAACAGGTTGAGGATGAAACTGGCCAGCGAGAGTTGGAGCACCACGTTGGCGGCATAGAGTCGTCCGTCGGGGATGGTCATCTTGTGGTTGAGCCACCACACGAAGCCTGTCTCTCCGATGACGAGCACCAGGAGGCTGAGGGCTGCCTGGATAAAGAGGGCGTTGGAGAACACGACCTTCGTGCGGTCGGCACCGTCGCGGCCCAGCGAGAAGGTGATGAATCTGCCGATGGCGCTCGAGAAGGTGTTGGAGAACATGGCAAACATCGCCACGAAGCCCGCCACGACGTTGTGAACGCCGTAGTCGTCCACGCCCAGCGAGTTGAGAATGACCCGCGAGGTGTAGAGGTTGATCGCCATCAGGAAAAACAGCCTCATATAGAGGAACAAAGTGTTTTTCGCAACCCTTGTATGATTGTCCGACGATTGCTCCATGACTCAAGAACTATACTGCTTCCATTTCTCTATAGCCGACAAAAGGACGGAGGACACCAACCCCTCAGCGGGCCAGACTCCTCTTCATCCTATGCACAAGCCGCCTCTCAACAGAAATCAATCAACTATTTTTTATTTTGGCTTTTGGCAAAGGTAATCATTTCATCCGAAATAGCCATAACAAAGTGTGTTTTTTTTGATTTCATGCCCTATACAACCCTCTATATGGCTTTTTTTTCCTACATTTGCATTCAAGAATGAGAAGATTGCTCCATCAGAAACTCATAGCGGCTGCCGTGGGACTCCTCCTGACGGCATGCCTGCCGTTGCCCTGCGGCGCACGCCACACGGCCATGGCAGACGTGTCGCCCATGCCCCGGCCGGTGGACGGCATCTGTCTCATCACCGACACCGTCGACCTGGGCGGGATCACCCTACGGCTTGAGAAGGGCCTCACTTTGCGCTTCCGCGACCGGGGCATCATCACCCACGGCATCCTCATGGGCGACAGCACGAGGGTGGAGGCCGACAGCATGGCCTACATCTTCCACCACAGCCTCAAGATGGGCGGCTCGTGGGATGTCAGGGCTGCCCGCCCCGAGTGGTTCGGCGCCAAAGGCGACGGCATCGCCTACTACGACCGTCCGCTGCGCTGTTTCAACGGCCATGTCGGCGACGTGGAGGTCATGCCGCGGGCCAGCGGTGTGACGGTGTCCTACCCCGCCTCGCGCATCGTCGACACCGACGTGTGGCAATGCGCCCCGGCGCACACCACCTCGCAGGTGGTCTACTGTCCCCGTCGGCAGTGCTTCCTGCTCTGCGACGGCGGGCGCTACTACAACCGCTGGGGCAACAGCCACGAGTGGAACGACGCCACCGGTCACGCGCGCACCGACGTGGTCTTCTCCGACCTTCAGACACGCCTGTCGACCGTCTATGCCAGCGGCGTCATGACCGACATCGACAGCACGATGACCGACGACACCCAAGCCATCCGCAGGGCCATCTTCCTCGGCAACGGCGACGTGCGCCTGCGGCCCGCCATCTACTACTCCCTCGCCTACCCGTCGAAAGCCCCCAAGGACTCGCCCTGGCGCGACCGCCAAGGGTTCTGCTTCGAGGGCAACGGCGCCACCCTCTTCGTCAGGGCCAGGGAGACGGGACTCTTCGAGAAAGCCTCGTACTCCACATGGGCATGGATGCTCCACTGCAGCGACGGCGTCTTCCGCAACCTCCATTTCAGGGCCTTGCGCGACCGCGACGCCGGCGCGCCCAAGGGACACCGCCGCTTCTCCTCCAGCGACTCCCACTACGCGGCGTTCGGCATCTTCGCCTGCCAGCGCCTGCGCTTCGAGCACCTCACGTTCAAGAACATGATGGACGACTTCCTCACCAAGGTCGACTTCGGCATCAGTAACGACATACGCATCGACCACTGGACGTCGGAAGACTTCACCGAGAACGTCTTCGGAGGCATCAGGCAATGCCACATCAGCCATGCCCGCCTGCGTCAGGCCGACCTCATCGGCGACGGCATGCACGTCTTCTACGGACTGGGCATGCTGCGGCAGTTCTACGTCAGCGACAGCCACATCAGCACCGGAGGCCCCATGACCTCGGTGATGCTCACCTTCCACGGCGGCGGACCGGGCCGTTTCCCCGACAGCATCTATTTCGACCGCTGCGTCATCGAGGGGGCACGGCTGCTGCAGGGCCAGGGCTACCAGCACCAGACCTACCGCCACTGCACGCTGCGCACCACCTTCAACAAGCAACTCTTCGCCAAAGGGGCGTTCAGTGCCATCGACCACGCCATCATCGGCACGAGGGTCAATTTCACCTTCGAGGACTGCAAGTTTGAACTCAACAAGATGTCGCTCCTCCTCTCCGCCTACATCGCCGAGAAGCCGCCGCTGAGACTCGACATGCGCAACTGCAGCGTGGTGGCCAAAGACAACCGGCTGCCGCTCATCCAGATGCCCTTCGATGTCAGCATCAGCCACTGCGACATCCGCTGCGAAGGCGATGTGGTGAAGACCTCAGGGCTCGCCACCGACCATGTAAGCATCACCGGCAGCAGCATCGCCTGCGGCGGACAGCTGGTGGTGGCCGGCAAGACACCGGCCGCCAACATACGACTGAGCAACAACCGCGTCACTACTAAAAACATCAAAAAACAATAACATCATGACAAGAACACTTACCGCCCTGCTGATGGCGGCTCTCACGGCCACCGTGACGGCACAGCCCATCGACCGCGAAGCCGTCGTAAGGCGCAACAACCCCCACGTCACCTCTCTCGACACGCTCGCGTCGCTCACCGTGGGCAACGGTGGCTTCGCCTACACCGTCGACGCCACCGGCATGCAGTCCTTTCCCAAGATGTATGCCGCAGGCGTCTCCCTCGGCACGATGAGCGACTGGGGATGGCACAGTTTCGGCAACCCCGACAACTACCGGCCCGAGGAGGCCCTCAAAGCCTATGACTTCGGCCACGGCCACACCGAGTTCTACGCCACGCAGTTCAACGAGCAAGGCCGGCAGCGGGGAGCCTCGGAGTGGTACCGTCAGAACCCGCACCGCATGCATCTCGGAGCCGTGGGTCTCGACCTTGTGGCCGATGAGGTGAGCGACATCGACCAGCACCTCGACCTGTGGACAGGCATCATCGACAGCCGGTTCACCTACCGCGGCCACCGCTATCATGTGCTCACCGCCTGCCACCCCGAGCGCGACATGATAGCCGTGCGCGTGGTGTCGACGGGACCGAAGACCATCAAGTTCGACTTCCCCTACCCCACGGGAAAGCACACCGACGACGGCTGCAACTGGGATGAGTGGGAGCGCAACATCACCTGCTTCGAGGGGGTGAGCCGCACACAGACCGACACGCTCAAGCGGGTGCTCGACGGCCAGTCGCGCTTCGACAAAGCCGCCTACTATGTGGCCATCCACTGGGATGAGGGTCACCGCTCCTACATCAACCTCAAGGGCGAGAGACCGCTGTGGAACAACCATCACTTCGCTATCGCCGAGGGCGACACCGCCGTGGCGTTCACTTGCGAGTTCATCCAACAGAAAGACAGCCGGCGGCCCATACTCACCTTCAACCAAGTGGCCGAAGCCTCGCGCGCCTATTGGCAGCGCTACTGGAGCGAGGGCGCCATCGCCGACTTCTCGCACTGCACCGACCCGAGGGCACGCGAGCTGGAGCGCCGCGTGGTGCTCAGTCAATACCTGTTGGCCGTCAACGACGCCGGCGACACCCCGCCGCAGGAGACGGGCCTGACGTTCAACTCCTGGTTCGGCAAGTTCCACCTCGAGATGATATGGTGGCACCAGGCACAGTTTGCCCTTTGGGGGCATCCCGGCCTGCTCGAGCATTCCCTCGACTGGTATTTCACCGTGATGCCCGTGGCAAGGGAGATTGCACAGCGGCAGGGCTTCAAGGGGGTGCGGTGGATGAAGATGACCGACCCCTCGGGCACCGAGGCCCCCTCAAAGGTGGGCAGTTTCCTCATCTGGCAGCAGCCCCACCCCATCTACCTGGCCGAACTGCTCTACCGTGCCGCCGACTCCATCGGCAAGCGCCGCATCATCGACAAATACAGCCGCATCGTGAGCGAGACGGCCGACTTCATGCTCTCTTTCGCCACCTACGACTATGAGCGCAACAGGTATGTGCTCAAGGGATGCATCCCCGCACAGGAGACTCTCCGCGCCAGCGAGACCGTCAACCCGCCGTTCGAACTGTCATACTGGCACTTCGCCATGCGCGTGGCACAGCAGTGGAGGGAGCGCGCGGGACAGCCCCGCAACCCCGACTGGGACGAACTCATCAACCGCCTCTCACCACTGGCAGCCAAAGACAGCCTCTACCTCGCCGCCGAGACGGCCCCTGAGACCTACCACGACATCCGTTTCACCAGCGACCACATGGCCGTCCTCGGTGCCGTGGGCATCCTGCCCGCCACACCGCAGTGCGACGACGATATCATGCGCAACACCCTCCACTGGGTGCTCGACCGCTGGAACTGGGACAAGACATGGGGATGGGACTTCCCCATGACAGCGATGAACGCCGCACGCATGGGTGAGCCGGCCAACGCCGTCGACGCCCTCCTCATGCCCCAACGCACCAATACCTACCTCATCAACGGCCACAACTATCAGGACAACCGCCTGCGCATCTACCTGCCCGGCAACGGAGGCCTGCTCACCGCCGTGGCCATGATGTGCGCCGGATGGGACGGCGAGACACGACACAACCCCGGATTCCCCGACGACGGCTCATGGGACGTGAGATGGGAAGGACTGCTGCCACTGCCATGACACTACGCGGATGCCTCATTGTGATGACCGCCGCCATGCTCGCCATGGGCTGCACAGACAGCGGCACCGAGGAGCGTACACTGCTCCCCGCCGACTGTGAGTTGCGGCCGGGCGACCTCGTCTTCCGCCGCGGCACTGGGCTGACGAGCCACACCGTGCTGATAGCCGACAACCGGGGCAACTATTCGCATGTGGGCATCGTCGCCGACTCGGCGGGGGTGATGATGGTGGTGCACGCCGTGCCCGGAGAGCCCGACTACGAGGGTGACCCCGACCGCGTGAAGATGGAGCCGCCCGAGAAATTCTTCTCCTCGCTCAACGCCTCCCTCGGCGAGGTGTGCCGGCCCACCGACTCCGTCGCCGGACGTCGCGCCGCCGAGGCCGCCATGGCGTTCTACCGTCGCCGCCCGCTCTTCGACCACCAATACGACAGCCAAGACACCACCAAGTTGTATTGCACCCAACTGGTGATAGAGGCCTACCGCAAGGCAGGGGTGCAACTCACCGGTCCGCCCACCCACACCTTCACCCTCCCGGGCATGAGCTGCATCTGCTGGCTCCCCTCCGACATCTACCAGTCCGACCAGTTGCGGTCGGTCATGACCTTCGAATAACACGCTGCCCATGTCGCACGAAAATGCCATCCTCTCGCTGCAACAGCAACGGCTGCTCCTCGAGATAGAATTCAACACGGAGCGCGAAGCCTACCGCCGCCAGACCGAAGCCATCGGCCTGCAGCGGAAGGTGAAGCGTGGCGACGCATGGTATCCCATCCGCGGCGGACGGACGTACTACAACTCGCTCAACCAACTGGTGGTGGAGGTGTTCCGCACCGCCGACACCGATATCGAGCACAACTTCGAATACGGGCGCCCCGTGTGCTTCTTCCGCATCAGCGACGAGGGAGGCAACGCCAAGGTGTCCTACTTCAAGCAGACATGCACCGTCAGCTATGCCGACGGCGACCGCATGGTGGTCATCGTGCCCGACAGCGGCACGGCGGCAGAGATAGCCAACGGCGACCGCCTGGGCGTGCAGCTGTTCTTCGACGAGACTTCCTACCGGCTCATGTTCGAGGCCCTCGACCGCACGATGAAAGCCCGCGGCAACCGCCTGGCCTATCTGCGCGACCTCTTCTACTCACATGCCACCGCACAGACATTCACCTTCCAGCCCGTAAGGTTCCCGTGGCTCAACCCCACTCAGGAGCGCGCCGTCAACGAGGTGCTGCGGGCGAAGGACGTCGCCGTGGTCCACGGTCCGCCGGGCACCGGCAAGACCACCACCCTCGTCGAGGCCATCAGCGAGACGCTGCGCCGCGAGAGTCAGGTGCTGGTGTGCGCCCAGAGCAACATGGCCGTCGACTGGATCTCGGAGCAGCTCACCGACCGCGGCATCAACGTGCTGCGCATCGGCAATCCCACACGCGTCAACGACAAGATGCTGTCGTTCACCTACGAGCGGCGCTTCGAGGCACACCCCGACTACCCGCAACTGTGGAGCATCCGAAAGGCCATCCGCGAGGTCAGGGCGCAGCGTAAGCGCGGCGACAACTACCACCAGAAGATGGACCGGCTACAGGCACGCGCCACCGAACTCGAGTTGCGCATCCAGAGTCAGCTCTTCGGCGAGGCGCGCGTCATCGCCTCCACGCTCACCGGCACGGCCAACCGCCTCCTCGACGGCCAGAAATATGCCACCCTGTTCATCGACGAGGCGGCGCAGGCCCTCGAGGCCGCCTGCTGGATAGCCATCCGCAAGGCCACAAGGGTAGTGCTCGCCGGCGACCACTGTCAGTTGCCGCCCACGGTGAAGAGCATCGCCGCCCTGAAAGGAGGTCTCGCCACCACCCTCATGGAGCGCATCGTGGCCAACAAGCCCGAGGTGGTGACGCTGCTGCGCGTGCAATACCGCATGAACGAGCATATCATGCGCTTCTCGTCCGACTATTTCTACCACGGACAGGTGGAGAGCGCGCCACAGATCAAATACCGCGGCATCCTCGACTACGACATTCCCATCACGTGGCTCGACACCTCCGACCTCGACAGCCATGAGGAGTTCGTGGGCGAGACCTTCGGACGCGTCAACAAGGCCGAGGCCGCCCTCACCGTCGACACCCTCGAGCGCTACCTGCTCAAGATAGGGAAGCAGAGGGTGACCGACGAGCGCATCGACGTCGGCGTCATCTCACCCTACCGCGCACAGGTGCAGCACCTGCGCCGCCTCATCGGCAAGAGAGACACGCTCAAACCCTTCAGGCAACTCATCTCCGTCAACACCGTCGACGGCTTCCAGGGCCAGGAGCGCGACATCATCCTCATCTCGCTCGTCCGCGCCAACAGCGAGGGGCAGATAGGCTTCCTGCGCGACCTGCGGCGCATGAACGTGGCCATCACCCGCGCCCGCATGAAACTTATCATCCTCGGCGACGCCGGCACCCTCACCCGCCACCCGTTCTACCGGCGGCTTTTCGACTATGTGAAATCCTTAGAGGAATGACCTTATGATACAAATGACCTTATGATACACCAAGACTACATCATGCGCATGATCAGGGACTTCTTCGCCGCCCTGGCGCGCGCGCTGGAGAAAAACGAGATAGAAGACCGCACCAAGGCCATCCACGAACTCTACGACACCTACCTCGGTTCGTATGAGCGCTGCCAGAACGCCACCGTGGAGGAAGCCATCGACTATATCTCCACCGTCTATCCCGAAGAGCAGCAGATGTACAGGCTGGAGATGCTGGCCGAACTCTACTATGCCGAGGCCGGCCTGAGGATGCCGCCCTTCAGGGAGACGCTGCTGGAGCGCGCCCTGAGCCTCTTCGAGTTCATCGACAGGCATAGCGGTGTCTACTCCGTCATGCGACTGCAGAAAATCGACGCCATCCGCCAGCGCCTCTCAACCGCCAGAGACAAGGAATGAGCAGCATCGGCGACATGACCGCAGGCAGTCCCACGAGAAGCATCCTGCGCTTCTCGCTGCCGATGATAGCTGGCTACATCATGCAGCAGACCTACACGGTGGCCGATGCCGTCATCGTGGGCCAATGGATAGGCGTGGGCGCGCTGGCTGCCGTGGGAGCCTCCTGGGCCGTCATGTTTCTTATCATGGGATTCTGCAACGGCGCGTGCGCGGGCTTCGCCATCCCCGTGGCACAGGCTTTCGGCGCCAAGGACTTCGTGCTGATGCGGCGCTATGCCGCCGGCGCCTTGCGGCTCACCGCCGTCATCGCCCTCCTCTTCACGGTGGTCACCACGCTGCTGTGCACCCCTATCCTTCGCGCCGTCAACACCCCTGCCGACATCTTCGCCGACGCCCGCGTCTTCCTCCTCTTCCAACTGTGCTCCATCCCCTGCATCATGGCCTACAACATCCTGGCCAGCCTGCTGCGCGCCCTGGGCAACTCGCGCCATCCGTTCTATTTCCTCGTCGGCGCATCACTGCTCAACATCCTGCTGTCGGCGGCGATGGTGGGAATCCTCCACATGGGCGTGGCAGGCGTCGGACTGGCCACCATGCTCTCGCAAGCCGCGGCCGCCGTGGCCTGCGCCGCCTACATCAGGCGCCACACGCCACTGTTGCTGCCTCATGGCGACGAATGGCAGCCACGGCACGACATGACGCTCCACCTGCTGGGCAACGGTGTGCCCATGGGCCTGCAGTTCTCCATCACCGGCATCGGCATCGTCATGCTGCAGACGGCCAACAACGCCCTCGGCACCGTGTGCGTGGCGGCATTCACCGCCTCCATGCGCGTGAAATACCTCTTCACCTGCGTCTTCGAGAACATCGGGGCGGCCATGGCCACCTATTGCGGACAGAACATCGGCGCACGCCGCCTGCACCGCATCGCCCTCGGCCTGCGCTCAGCCCTCGGTCTCTCACTCGCCTATTTCCTCTTCGCCTTCGTCCTGATAGAGGCGGAGGCCGACACGATGATGCTGATGTTCGTCGACAGCAGCGAGACAGAGATTATCGGCCAGGCGGCCATGCTCATGCGCATCGCCTGCTGCTTCTACCCCGCCTTAGGGGTGCTCACCGTGCTCCGCTACTCCATCCAGGGACTGGGTTTCTCACGCCTCGCCGTCATGTCGGGGGTGATGGAGATGGTGGCCCGCACCGGCGTGAGCCTGTGGATGGTGCCCGCGATGGGATTCACCGGCGTCTGCTTGGGCGACCCTGTGGCATGGCTTGCCGCCGACCTCTTCCTCATTCCCGCCATCATCCTCCTCTACCGCCGCCTCCGCCGCCAGATGAGCGGGGCCGGCCTCATCGAACAACCCAAAACCGTCTGTCAATGAAAAAGATATGCATGATACTGGCTTTCTGCCTCTGCTGCGCCACCGTCTCCGCCCAATCGTGGGGGCGCGCCCTCTCGGGCATCCTCAAGGCCGGTCAGGCCATGACCATCACCGATGAGCAGTTGGCTGCCATCGTGGGCGAAGAGGTGGCCGAAATGGACAAGAGAAACAAGGTGTGCGGCACAAGCAACGCCTATGCCAAGAGACTGAGGCGACTCACCAGCGGCATGACCGACGCCGACGGCATCCCGCTCAACTTCAAAGTCTACCAGACGAAAGATGTCAATGCCTTCGCCTGCCCCGACGGCAGCGTGCGCGTCTTCTCCGCGCTGATGGACATCCTCACCGACGACGAACTGTTAGGGGTGCTGGGACATGAGATAGGCCATGTGGCACTGCGCCACAGCAAACGGGCATGGCGCAGCGCCCTCTTGCGCAGTGCCGCCTCCGACGCGCTGGGCGCGATGAGCGACACCTGGGCCGTCCTCTCCGACTCGTTCATCGGCGACCTGAGCAGCGCCGCCCTGTCGGCCAAACACTCGCGCTACCATGAGACGGAGGCCGACGACTATGGCTACGAATTCCTCAAGCGCATCGGCAAGAATCCCGGGGCGATGGTGAAGATGCTTGAGAAACTCAAGCGCCTCTCGAAGTCGAAAAACGCCAAATATGAGCGATGGCTGCAAGCCTTCTCGTCGCACCCCGACTACGACAGCCGCATCGCACACATAAAAGAGAAGGCCCAGCAGGAAAACTGAACCTTCTCTCTATAACTCAGGAGGTTGGTCGTTTGGTCGTTTAGTCGTTTAGTCGTTTGGCCGTTTGGTCGAAACTCCTCATCTAATCTCCTAAACGACTAAACGACCAACCCCCTAAACGACCAAAAAAAGCACCTCATCTACTGTGTGATGACGACACCTCCGTTTTCGGGGATGGTGATGGCCAACTGCTGCTTCTTGTTCTGCTTGACGGCCTTCACGCTGCCCTGGAGCTTCGCGTCGTCGCTATAGACATTCAGCGACGTGCCCGAAGCGAACATGGGGAGTGAGAGAGTGGTCTTGACGGGGGTCGCCTCGGCATTGACGCCGGCCACGAACCACTGGTCGCCACTGCGGCGGGCCATGATGATATATTTGCCCGGATAGCCGTCGATGAACCTCACCTCATCCCAGAGGGTGGGCACCCGGCGCATGAAGTCGATGGCCCATGCGGGGGCGTCGTCGAGGTTGTTGGGAGCGAGGGCGAAGTGCTGCACACTGCTCTGGAAAAGAACGGCGACAGCCAGGGCGAAGACATCACTGGTCTTGCGCACCGTGCCACGCTGGTTGTCGGCACTGTAGCGCTTGTTGAGCGCCGAACCGCCGAAGTCCATCGACCCCACGGTGTTGCGGATGAACGGATGGGTGCAGGCATTGCGTGCCTCGGCGTCGCAGGCTCCCTGTCCGAAATGCAGGTTCTCCGAGGCCAGCACCGCCTCCGAGGCCACATAGTTGGGATACATGCGCTCCCAACCGCGCGGCAGGGTGCAGCCGTGGAAGATGACCTGCAGGCCAAAGTCGTTGGCGTCGGCTAAGATGTCCTCATAGAGTTGCATCATCGGCTGCTTGTCACCGCCGAAGAAGTCGACCTTGATGCCCAGGATGCCGTTGCGCTGCATCCACGCCATCTCCTGGCGCCTCGCCTGACTGCGGTCCATCTTACCCTTGGGCGACTGCGGCGCGTCGTTCCACGAGCCGTTGCTGTTGTACCACAGGAAGAGTCCCACACCTTTCTCACGGCCGTAGCGC
The DNA here is from genome assembly GCA_902795605.1 of uncultured Prevotellaceae bacterium. Lineage (GTDB taxonomy): Bacteria > Bacteroidota > Bacteroidia > Bacteroidales > Bacteroidaceae > Prevotella. The sequence goes on from CADBLU010000026.1 coordinate 50,798, forward strand.
GCCAGTTGCTCCATCTTCTCATAGCCTATCTGCACATCCCAGAGGGCGTCGACGAGCACCGAGCGGTAGCCCATGGCCGCGGAGAAATCGATATATCGGCACTGCTCGTCGTAGTTGCAGCTGGGGTCCATCTTGATAATCCACGACCAGGAGCCCTTGCCGTAGGTGTAGTCGCGGCTGGCGGCATACTTCGGGGCCACGAGGTCCCAGGCCACGGTGGTCTCCACCACGTCCTTCAGCGTGCCGAGGGTGATGGTGCGCCACGGGGTCCTCGAGGGCAGGGGCACGGAGGCCGACGTGGAGCCGGCGCCGTTCATCTCGCCTTCCTGGGGGAACCCGATGCGGTAGCGGCAGCCCTCGTCGTTGAGCAACCGGCAGCCCACATATCCGCCGTCGGTGCCTGTCTCCGAGATAAGCACCCACCGTCCGGCGGTCTTCGCCCCGTTGCCGGGCAGTTTGAAGAGGCAGGGGAAGGTGTAGCCCTCGCCCCATCCGTTCTTGCCCGTCGCCTCGTCGAGTGAATAGGAGGTCTCATAACTGGGCGACGTGCGCGCGAAGCCGCCCATGGGCTTCGACTGCGGACAGAGGAAGGTGGTGGTGCCCTCAGGCAGCGCGAAGCCGCTGGCCTCGCCCTGCACCACGGCCACCAGCGTCTGCCGCCTGGGGTAGAGCTGGTAGCAGAAAGCCACGTCGCGGTTGCTCACGCGGAAGATGACGTCCATCACCTGACGGCCGTCCTTCTCCCACTGCACGACGGCCTCGGTGGCCTCATAGTGCACCTGGCGCTGCTTGATGGTGGCCACGGTATAGTCGTCGGTGACACTTTTCACCGCACAGTCCTTGATGGAGAGGCCCTGGGTGAGGTCGCCGATGTTCATCGTCAGTCCCAAGGGCGACGACTCGAGATACACCTCTCCCTCACGGCTCACCTGATAGGTGGGTCTGCCGCCGGCATCGCTCACCGTGACGCTGATTTTCCCGTCGGGACTGCTGAAGCGCTGCTCTGCGGCCTCCACGGCAGTGAGGCCCTGAGCGAGCAAGAGGGCAAGTGCCCATCTGATGCTGTTTCTTTTCATAGAGGTCTGTCTTTAGAGTGAGAACTGCCACATCACCATCGAGTAGGGTGCGAGGTCCACCTTCATCTTCTTTGAGGCCTTCACCGTCTCCTTCTGCGGCACGACGGGCTGCTTCTCATAGTTGTTCTCGTCCTCGGGCTGTCCGCTGATGGTGGTCTTCTCGCCCGTCTTCTTCAGGCTCTTGAAGCGAGAGAGGTCGATTGTGGCGGTCTTGGCGTCAGCACTGGCGTTGCAGAGTTTGACAAAGAGCTGGCGGGTCTTGGTGTTGAGCACCACCGACTGTCCCTGCAGGTCGGTGCCGCCGTCGATCTTCACGCAGTCGCCATAATAGTATTGGCCGGCGGAGAGTCCGAACATCTGCTGCACATAATAGCTGCATGTGAGATAGGGGCGCTCATTGTCGAAATAGATGAGGTCGGGGTTCCAGTTGGTGGCGTTCTTCCGGGCGAAGAGGGGCGCATAGCTGGTCATGGCCACCACGTCGCCGTTGCGCTCCACATGGAGCAGGTAGAGGCCCTCGGCCAGCGCGTCGATAAGTTTCTTGTCCTTGGAGGCATATTCGCCGAGATACACCTTTGTCTTACGGTCGCGGGGATAGTTGTCATACTGGCGGCTCTTGAGGAAGTAGTCGTGCGGCTCGTAGTAGTGCTCGTCGAGGATGGGAAGTCCGATCTCATCGGCCAGTTTCCAGCCTGCCTCGAAGTCGCGGTTGCCAGGATGCGAACCGGGACCTGCCGTTCCCACGATGACAATCTCGGGATGGGCCTTGGTCACCCTTTCGTAGATATACTTGAAGCGCTCGATGAACTCGGGCGAGATACGCTCCTCATTGCCCAGTCCGAGATACTTCAGATGGAAGGGGGCGGGATGGCCGGCATCGGCACGCATCTTCGCCCATTTCGACTTGGCAGGGTCGCCGTTGGCCCACTCGATGAGGTCGAGGGCCTCGTCCACCCACTCGTCCATCTCCGACATGGGCACCACATCCTGGGCCTGGTCTTTCATGCCCCAGCCGCCATTGGTGCCCTGGCAGCTGACGCCGCAGGGAAGGATGGGCAGCGGCTCCATGCCCAGGTCCTCACAGAACTGAAAATACTCAAAGTAGCCGAGGCCCATCGACTGGTGGTAGCCCCATGTGTTCTTCAGTCCGCGGCGCTGCTCGCGCGGACCGATGGTGGTCTTCCAGCGATAGGTGTCCCAGAAGCCGTCGCCGCCGCCGTGCACCACGCATCCGCCGGGGAAGCGCATGAAGCGGGGCTGCAGGTCAGCCAGCGCCTGTGCCAGGTCCTTACGCAGACCATGGCCTTTGAAGGTGTCCTCGGGCATCAGCGACACCATGTCGATATCGAGGTCGCCCTCGTTGAGCACCAGGATCTGGAGCACTGCCTTGGCGCTGGTGGCCGAGGGGGTGAGCACGGCCTCATAGCGGCGCCACGACGTGTCGCTCACGTCGAGGGTAGCCTCGGCCAACAGGTTGGGGTCTTTGCCCCAGCCCTGAGGCTCCACGAGCACCACGCGCACCTTCTTGGCCTTGCCGATATTGCGCAGGAAGACGGAGAAATCATATTTCTCGCCGCCTTTCACCGAGATGCCGTCGAAACCGTCGTTCTGCAGACCGTAGCCTTTCCACCCTTTATAGTCATAATACTCTTTCACGCGCTCCACATGCAGGCGCATATAGGTGGGGTTGTTGGGATGGATGCCTTCGGTCATCCGCGTCTCAAGCACTCCCAACGAATGGCCGGGGCGCACCACGCGCCATGAGGTGCCGGGGCCCCATCCGTCGCGCTCGGCAGGATTGTACTCAAAAGAGCCGTTTTGTACCAGTTCGGCATAGAGTCCGCCATCGGCCGAACTGCTGATGTCTTCGAAGAAGATGCCGATCAACTCATCACTGATAGCCTTGCCGCCTGCGGGGGCGGACATCGGCTTCTGGGCTTGTGTGCCCAGTGCTGCTGCCATGAGGGCAGCACAGATTAGGGTTCGTTTCATATATTCTAAATAATTGATAGGAGGCAAAAGCGCACTTGCACAGCCCGTGGGGGAGCGTCCCTGCAGGCCTGCTTGTTTTCCGTCGGCTAAAGTACTACTTTTTTGTCACATAACGGTTACATTTTGTTGCAGAGTCTTTATAAAATGTCACATAGTGACAGGCAGAATAAGAAATGAAAGGATTCTTTTCGTTCTATGCCCGATTTTTCGTAACTTCGCACTTGCGGCGGGAAGTGCCTCCCTCTCGGCACGCGAAAGAATGGCTTCTGCCCGTCCCGCACCCGTTTCTACACCCTCAAACCGCCCATTGCCTATGCAGTTCCGCACTATCGTTGACGTTCCCTCACCGGGATTCCAGATACCACCCTTCGCACCGATGCTCTTCGTGGGCTCATGCTTCGCACAGAACATCGGAGCGTGGTTTGTCAAAGAGAAATTCCAAGCCACCATCAACCCCTATGGAGTGATGTACAACCCGGCAAGTATCGTGCACACCATCCGGCGGTGGCTCGAGGAGACCGACACGCTGCCGCAATATGCTTTCCTCACCTTGGGCACCAACCATGTCTATGTGCTGCGCGAGACGGGAGAGATTGTGGACAACTGCCAGAAAAGGCCGCAACGGCTGTTTGAAGAGCGTGTGCTGACGGTGGAGGAATGTGCCGGATGGTTGTGCCAGGCGGTGGCACTCCTCACGGAGCGGTGCCCGGGCATCAGGGTGGTGCTGACGGTGAGTCCCATCCGCTATGCCAAATATGGATTTCACGGCAGCGCGCTCTCCAAGTCGACGCTGCTCTTAGCGGCCGACGAGGTGGTGCGTAAGATGCCTGAGGTGGTCACCTATTTCCCTGCCTACGAGATTGTGTGCGATGAGTTGCGCGACTACCGTTTCTATCAACCCGACATGCTGCACCCGTCGGAGCAGACAGCAGAATACCTGTGGCAACGCCTCTCTGAGGTGTATCTCAGCAGCGAGGCAAAGACCTTCATCGAGGAGTGGCGACCGATACGTGAGGCTCTCGCACACCGGCCGTTCCATCCCGAGTCGGATGCCTATAAAGCCTTCAAAGAGCGCACCGAACAACAACTCGCCCTTCTCCAAAAAAAATATCCTCCCTTCGGGAGATTGGAGATTGGAGATTAAGTTTCGCTTGAATGCCGTTCATCGCTGTAGGGACATACTTTATGTATGTCCGCCCATCCAAACGCAATGGAAATTGCTTCGCAAGAACCAACGGTCGCGGATGTGTAGCATACGCAACCTCACTAAACTGTTCGCGAAGCAATCACGATACGACCTGCGGTCGATTACAGACTTGGGGCTGAATGAATGGAGGGGCTTGCCTACTATATCGTATATTGCTGTAATACAGCAACAAACAGGACAGGCGGAGCACCAATCAGGGGGACACCAATCAGAGGGACAAAACACTCTTGGTCTTATGTGCGACGATAGGAATCGTCGCCCCCTATGTTTGATCCGAGCACTCTTGGCCTTATATATATGCTCCGAACACTCTTGATTCTATGTTCGACGATAGGAATCGTCGCCCCCTATGTTTGCTCCGAGCACTCTGGGTCCAGAGGTGAAATCCTCTGTTCAAGCCCCGTGAGTGCACCATAGGGGTCGACGATTCCTATCGTCGAACATCCCAGAATTCACCACCAATCAGGGGGACAGGTTTTTGATTGAATTTTCCAAATTCACTATCAAAAACCTGTCCCCCTGATTGGTGGGAGCAAGAATGCC
>CADBLU010000027.1 GCA_902795605.1 uncultured Prevotellaceae bacterium
TTAAGTACGAAGAGCCGTGTGATGGGAGACTGTCAAGCACGGTTCCGTGAGAAGGGAGGGTGAAAGTCCCTCCACTTACTCGACTTCCCAATCTTTTTTATATGGAAATAGATTTCAAAAATATTCACGAATTCAAGAAAGCCGATGACGCAAGTCCGATGTTCATCACTTCGCTATGGACGTAAAACCGTTTTGAGAGGTCAAGATTGCCTGGCGGTCTTGGTGGTGCCGTGATAGGTTTCGTCGGCATCGATAGACGCGTTGATATTTTGCCCTTAGAATGTCTTCTCGTTGTCTCTCGGGGGCTTTTTCGGGCACGACAAGGGCCATTTTCTCATTTTTTTTGTGATGTAACGGAAAAGAAAGCGGATTTTTTCGATGTTTTACGATTAAAAATGTATCTTTGTGCTGAAAAAAACTAAAGAAACATGACCATCGCTATTGCCTTCAAATTACTGGGCTCGTTAGCACTCCTCATCTACGGAATGAAAATGATGAGTGAGGCATTGCAGAAACTTGCCGGTCCCCAGCTTCGCCATGTGCTGGGCGCAATGACCACCAACCGTTTCACTGGCATCCTCACAGGTGTCGTCGTCACCGCTGCCGTTCAGTCGTCGACAGCCACCACGGTGATGACCGTATCATTTGTGAATGCCACACTTCTCACATTGGCCCAAGCCATCTCAGTGATTATGGGTGCCAACATCGGTACGACGCTGACGGCTTGGATTATGACCTTGGCGATGGCCGATGGCAATGGCGGGGCGGCCTTCAGTATCACCGACCTGGTATTCCCCGCTTTCATCATTGCCATGTTCTTGATATACAGGAAGAAACACCGCATCGTAGGTGACTTCATCTTCGGTATCGCCTTCCTCTTCCTCGGACTTGGCACCTTGCGCCAGACGGGCGTGGACATGAATCTTGGTGAGAATGAGGCAGTGCTGCGCTTCTTTGCCTCTTTCGACCCCAACAGTTTCACCACAACGCTCCTCTTCCTCCTGATGGGTGGCGTCTTGACGATGTGTGTGCAGTCGTCGGCTGCCGTCATGGCCATCACGATGATTCTCTGTTCGAGTGGAGCCCTGCCAATCTATCAAGGCATTGCCTTGGTCATGGGCGAGAACATCGGCACTACGGTCACTTCCAACCTTGCTGCGCTCACGGCTTCTACGGAAGCGCGGCGAGCAGCTTTTGCCCACATGTTCTTCAATCTCTTCGGAGTGTTGTGGATGCTGGTCGTCTTGCATCCGTTTGTCAATATGGTGTGCAGCTTTGTGGGATACGACGTGACGATGACGAAAGAAGCTGTCAGCCAGACTGCTTTCTTAGCCAATGCCGCCAAACTGACAGTGGTGCTTGCGGCATTCCACACCTGTTTCAACATCACCAACACCTTTATCCTCGTGTGGTTTATCCCACAGATAGAGAAACTTGTCTGCTATGTGATCCGTCCGAAGAAAGTCAGCAACACTTCTGAGGAGGTGGTCAGACTGCAGCTGATAGAAGGCGGTCTGTTGGCAACGCCGGAAATCGCTGTCCTTCAGGCACAGCGTGAAATCGCTATCTTCGCAGAGAGGATGCAGCGGATGTTCGGTTTTGTCTGCAACCTTGTCGATGAGAAAGACCGTAAGGAATGCGAGCGGCTGTGGGAGCGCATAGAGAAATATGAGACCATCTCCGACAACATGGAGATAGAGATAGCCAACTATCTGGAGAAAGTCAGCAACGACCATCTGTCTGACGACACCAAGAGCAAAATCCGTTCGATGCTCCGTCAGGTCAGTGAGTTGGAGAGCGTGGGCGATGCCTGCTATAAGATTTCCCGTTCGTTGCATCGCAAGAATGAGAACAAGGAGGATTTCACAGAGCAGCAATATGACCGCCTGCACTCTATGCTCCGACTCGTCAACGAGAGTCTCTCGCAGATGATTGTCATTGTGACCGGCAGACGTGAAGACCAGACGCTTGAGCTCTCCGAGGAGATAGAGAATGATATCAACAACCTGCGTGATGAGTTGAAACAGCAAAACATCCAGGATGTGAATGCCCATCTCTATTCCTACACGCTGGGCACCATCTACGTGGACGTTATCAGCGAGTGTGAGAAACTTGGCGACTATGTGATGAATGTCAATGAGGCCCGCATAGGCAAGAAGACGCTCAGCTTCCGGGGACTGTCGCTGAATATCAAGAAGAAAGATGTTGTTGTAGACGGAAGACCTGTCGATTTGAGCCGCATTGAATTCACTATGCTCCAGCTGTTCTTGGCCAACAAAGGCAAGGTGTTCTCGCATGAGGAGCTGAGAAAAGCTATTTGGCATGACGTCGTGGTGTCGGAACGCACGGTGGATGTCGCTGTCAGCCGTCTGCGCGATAAGATTTCTCCCTATGGCTCACAAATCGCCAGCCGCCAGGGCGAAGGCTACTATTTTGACGGCCAGCGAGAAGAATAACCCTCGAAAATCGGGGTGTTTTAGGAGCTTCCAGGTTTTTCTGGGAGCTCCTTGATTTTTTTCTAGGGTTTCTAGTTTTCCTTGGATTCCTAGAATTCCTAGTATTCCTAGTATTCCTAGTTTTCCTAGTATTCCTAGGGTTTCTAGATTTTCTAGGATTTTTATAATCTAAGTGTAATTTTTCTACTCACCGTGCGACTAATAGGTTGTAACGAACGAGCAAGACATGGAGACGAAAGAATTAGAGAAAGAATTCCTGGATATGATAGAGGCGCACAAGCGCATCATCTACAAGGTGTGCTATATGTATGCCAACGACCAGGATGACTTGAACGACCTGTTTCAGGAGACGGTGCTTAATCTCTGGAAGAGTTTCACCCGCTATCGGGGTGACAGCACATACAACACATGGGTATACCGCATCGCCATGAACACCTGCATCACTTTCCTACGCCGCTCCAGCACCCGCCCGCAGACGATTCCGATGACAACGGACGTGGCCCGTCTGGCTGCCGAGGAAGAAGACGTGGCAGGGCAACTCCGGGAACTCTACCGTCTCATCAACCAATTGGGGAAATTAGAGCGCGCGCTGATTCTCCTTTGGCTTGAAGAGCGGAGTTATCAGGAGATGGCCGATATCCTCGGTATCTCTAAGGCCAACGTCGCCGTGAAGCTCAATCGTACCAAAGAGAAACTAAAGAAAATGTCTAACAGTTAAATGAACCGAATGATATGGAACTTGAAGAATTGAAGGCCAGTTGGAACGCATTCGACAAGCGTCTGGCAGAAGCAGAAATAGTGAACCTGCGGATGGTGAAGGAAATGATAGGGCAGAAGACGCGTTCGGCGTACGACGGCATCGTGGGGCAGAACATATATAATTTAGTGGTTTGTCTGCTCATCAGCTGTGTGGTGTTTCCCTATGTCTACGTCAACACTCCCATCCGGCTCTTCTCGTTTGTCATCGTAGAGACTATCATCGTGCTGGGCATGATACCGCAGGTGTGGAAACTCACACTGTTGTCGGGTTTCAATCTGGAGTCGAAGACGTGCAATGAACTCAGCAGGCTTGTACTGCGCTACAAGAAACTCTGCCATCAGGAGACCATTTGGGGCATTGCGGGCGTTTGCATAGCGATGGCCGCTTTCTACATCTCAGAATTGGGTTTCAACCATGAGGCGGGTTATGTGTTGGGCACAAGGCTCATACTGCCTATGGCGCTCAGTTTGCTCACCTTCACGATAGGCTACTTCTTCGCCTTGTGGATGCGCCGCCGCCATGCCATGCAGATGGCAGAGATCGAGCGCGGACTGGAAGAACTGAAGGAATTTGAGAGTTGAACAGGAATTGAAGGAATCTTAGAGTTATATAGAACTATAAGAATTTGAGAACTAAATAGAATAAGGAGATGAAGTACTTTAAACTGATTATCGGAATTATTTTCGTAGTGGCAAGCATCTTGAAGTTGTTGACCCTCTGGGGCATCGTTCATATCAGTTTGCTTGAGAGAGTTTCAGACGAGCCGTGGGCTGTCTATTTACCGCCGTTTATACTGATTATAGTAGGCGCAGACCTCATCTACCATGGCATCAAGTGACCGTGCAGATGACGGACATGATTTGCCAGGCAGTGAGAGGAAAGAACACCTCTAACTGCCTGGCAAATCTGTTGACGGCTTGGGGCAAAGGAAGAAAAAAAGAACGCAACACTTGCGTGATTGAATGATAATTCATATCTTTGCGTCAGCGCGACGAGGTGATGCACCTATATTCGCATGCCTATCGCACCCATATCCACTGAAGTCTAACCAGTCTCCTAATGAGGGGAGAATGATAACTGTTGTCCTATGAATAAAATGAAGATGAATTCAAGAATCATCACTTGCACATGGATGCTTTTGATGACCATGATTTGTTCACCAAGAATGATGGCGCAGGCTTATGACCATCTTGACATCCCTAACGATAATTGTCTGATTACCGTCAAATATCAGGGAACGCGTCCCACCATCACCGACTTTGTCACTGCATACTTGAATTTCAAGAAAGAGGAGACATTCTTCGACAAAGTGTACAAGGAATGGAATCTATACCTTCAGAAAAAGGCACTTAGTCCCACTGTCAGCATCAGCAACGACGTCAAAAACGGTTACATGCGCTATGATCTCATCCGTCCGGAAGGAAATGACACACTCTTTATGGAAATGTGCTTTTGGAATTGTGCCGACGGAAAACATAAACTGGTAGCTGCAAACGTCGTCTGGTTGTCTGAGGGCGACTATGGATGGACTGACTACATAGGAACTCATTTCCTTCTCTATGACAACAAGACAAGGATAATGAGAAGCGTGTATCCTGAGGACATCGGCGCTTTGTATGAAGGCGACGGCCTGAGTGTGTTCTTCCTTCCTCGCAAGGGCAAGAACATCCGGGTGTCGGCAGCCGGCGGGGGTGACCGATGGAATGAGGTCCTGATTTGGGACGGCTATCGATTCTCTTCCAAAAAGGTGAATTAGTTTTTCCCGCCGCCCCTATCTGCTTCTTATTTCAGTCGGTCGACGTATTTCACGTTCACGCCATCACCTTTGAGCACGTCGGCAAAGTCTTGCGGACGGATGGTGACAGGGCCGCGCATGAACTCCGGGATGTTGTAGCTGCGCATGAGCTGTCTGTGATAGTCGGCATCGGCACTGGGCAACTCAAAAGGTTTGCTGCCGTGTCCGTTGGCGTCGAAATGGGCGATGAACGGCCTGGTGTACGACCCGTCGTCGCGTCGGCTGCTGAAGATGACCCATCGCCCATTGCTCGACCAGGAATGATAGCTCTCGGTGTCGGGCGAATTCCATTCGTCCACCTTGCGCACCTCACCGTTGCTCAGGTCTATCATCCACAAATCGGAATCATGGTGCCAGATATGGAAATAGCCATGCTCGCCGCTGGAGAAAAGCAGATAGCGTCCGTCGGGAGAGATACGTGGCAAGACGGCGCTTTGTCCGACGGCAGCGGCGTCGAAGACCAGTTCGCGTGGTCCGAAGAGCATGGTCTCGGGATCAAAACTCTTTTTGTAGATATTGTATTTCAGATGTTTATATCTCGCAGCCAAATCCTTCTTGGGGGCTGCCACCGTGTCGGCGGTGGCTTGGAAATGGCCACTGCAATAGTAGAGGGTCTTTCCGTCGGGTGCCCATGCGGGGAAGACCTCAAACTCCGTCGTGTCGTTCTCCAGGTTCGTCACTAAATTCTTCTCCACGTCGTAGGCGATGATGTCGCTCGCCAAGTCGTAGACCTCCACTTTGTTTGAGTCTACGGTATGGAATTTCTGAACGGTCTTGTCGGTGGAATAGACAATGAGATTGAGCCAGGGATGCCAGGCGGGATAAACACCGACGGAGAGGATGGAGTCGTTCTTCATATTCACTTTTTTCACCTTTCCGTCGTAGGCCACCACAGTGCCGCCATGCGTCTGGCGGGCATGGAACTGCATCCGCTGCGGATTGTAGTTCTGATAGTGGTGGCAGTTGATGCACTGCCCGTCTTTCTCGAGTCCGCACAGGAAGTTGTCGTAGATGACGCTCTCGTCATAATTCTCCAGACAACGCTGGTTGATGGTCAGTGTCTCGTAGGCGATGAATGAAGGACAAATCAAGCGGTAGCTGATGTATGGGTCGATGGAGTCGGGCGACACATACACGTTGAAAGGTTTGTAGCGGGTCCATTTGCCGTCTTTGCTCATATACACGTCCACCTGTATGGCTCCGCCTTTTGCCTTGGCTGTCAGCTCGCGCCACTCATCCAACTCGGGCTGCATCTGTCCGCCGCACACCACCACCTGATCGCCGGCGGTATAACTGGCCACCATATCATCGGCGGGCTGGTCGGCCTCAAATGTCAGTGGCGCGATGTTCACGGGGATGGTCACGTTGACATAGTCGGGATATATGACGGGAAGAGCCGACGATTGGGTGTATTCTGTCGGAACAGACGCATTCTTGCACGACATCAGCGAGATGATGCCCAGGGCAGCCATCCATAATCTCATTGCTTTCATAACTCTAATATTGGGGTAATTCTGTCATCAGATAAAAATCATAGAAATAGGTGTGGCCATAGATAGGGTAGAGGGCCTCTCTCGCCTCTCTCATATCCCTGCCGTCGTATTGGGCAAGGGTGCGTGCGAACCGGTCATAGCTTTCTGCCAGTCCGGGGGAGAAAGGCATGCTGCCGAGTCTGGGGTTGTTTTCCTCGATGCCAAACGTATAGGCGGCCTGCTGGTAATACAGCGGCAGTTGCACATTGGGATGCAGACGGACATAATTGGTGAACTGATACCAGAAATACCGTGGGTCTTTTACCCACATGGATGCCAGGAGACACTGCTCCTGAAAGACAGGGTCGCCGGTATAGATGCTTTGCGCGAGATGCTTCATCAAGTATTCTTCGACGAAGCCGTTGTCGGATCCAAGCACGTTGGCATAGTGGAGCATGTGGGTGATTGGCTCCATTTCCGGGTCTTTGGCTATCTGGTCGGGGTGGTTCATCAGGTTCTCTGCCCATGCCGCCCAGTCTTTGTAGAACGTGGTCTTCTTCAGGATATTGATATATTTTTTTGCCAGAGGTTTGTCGCCGTCGAGGATAGCGCAACGGGCCAGGTTTTTGAAATACTCCGTGCGCCATTCATACTCCACGCCCATCTCCGTAGACAAGCGTGTGCAGTCGTTCAACTTGCCGTATTGGTAATAGATCATCATTCCGATGACCTGCATCATGCGGACATCGAAGGGAGCATTGCTGACTTTCGAGCCGTTCCTGAAATTGTACATCTCGGTGTTCTGGCGGCCCAGGCGGAACAAGGCCAGGTTTTTCATCATCACGATGGCCCGTGTAGGCTCATCCTCTTGGGCAGCCGCCTCGCTGACCACGCCTTCCCAGTCGAGCCGGTCGATGCAATGCTGCATCTTCAGCTCCCGGTGGTAATTGGAGTCTTTATACCAGAAATGTGCCACGGCAATGGCCAGCAGGGCCACAATGCCGACGGTCCATCCATAGGCCGTTGTCCAGCGATACCATTTGCTGTCGGTGAAAGATTTCTTAGCAGCCTTCCCTTTCTTGTTCTTTTTCTGCTGGTTGCGTCTCTCTTTCTTGCCTGGCTGTGGCTCGCTGACCTCTGCCGTCTTTTGCGCTGCGGCCTCAGCCGTCTTTTGCGCTGCGACCTCGGCAGCTTTCAGCCGCGACCATGGCACACATGCCATGACAGCAAAGAACAGCAACAGCAGATAGTATGGAATGTAGTATTGCTGATAGTCTTCCCTGATATAATAGAGCGGCAGTTCTGTGTAGTAGATGTTGGACAGGTTGGTCTCATAATAGAGATAGCGGTAGTAGAGCAGGGGGACAGCCGCTATGCTCACTGCTGCCACGATGGTGTTGAGAATAGCCGTGCCCCTCGAATGCAGCCGCCACGACCAGACAGCCATCAACAGGGTGGCCGCCAGTCCATAGATGCCCATCAGCGGATAGAAGACCACGGCGACGGCAAGGAGAAACAGCGTGTGCAGATACCAGCGGCCCGGCAGACTGCGGAAAGCCCACAGCAGAACCACCACCGCGGTGCATCCGATGGTGGAGACGAAGGCGTGGCCGCGCAATTTGAGCATATATACCCAGTAGCCCATGTCGACGATGGTCAGCAGCAGGAGTGCCACGGGGATGAGCATCAGAACCGCCCATTTGTCGGGCACTTGGAAGGTGCGTTTCGCCAATGCCATCAGAAGCAGCCACCACGCACACAACAGGAGCACCCCCAATGCGGGATGATAGAAAAACTGCGTGAAAAACGTGCCGAGATAGGTGAGCATTCCACCCGACACCACCATCTGTTGCTTGAAATACAACGAGGTGTTGAGGAAAAGATTCATCTCCTGCACTTTCCAGAGCAGGTCGTTCTCATACACCAGCAAAGCACAGGCGATGGCGACCAGCGCCAGAAGCCATACTGCAATGAATGATCGTTTTTTCATAACTGCTGAAGCAAATATTTGGGACTCACTATAGAAAATGCAAAAATACAAAATTTATCGGAAAACGATTCTTTTTTGTTCTTCTTTTTCCCTCTTATGGCTGAACTCAATATTTGTGCCCAATCATTTGTGGACGGAGCACGGACAAAAGAAATCGTGCGCCACGTTGACGGCAAGATGCCGGAAAGTGGCGCACGATGGAGGTCTGTTCCCTCTCTGCTAATCAGAGAGGGAAAGTCAGTTTATTTCACAATATACTTCTTGCCGTTGGTGACAACGATGCCCTTGTAGTCTTTCGACACACGCTGGCCGGAGAGGTTGTAGGTCTCGGTGGCCACCTTGTTGCTCACCACGTTGCTGATGCCAGTGCCATCATCAAACATTTCAGGAGTACCGCCAAGAACCTTCACGATGAAGTTCTGAGCACCTGTCTGGTTGATCAGAGACTCTGTGCCGTCTTCGAGTTTCCAGACGAAGTCCTTGAGCTCATAAGTGTTGGCGTCCTTGATTTCTGACAAGTTGAATGCGATGGACTGCAAATTCTTCAAGAAGCCACCGTCTGCCATAGTGCCGTCGCACTCAGAAGGAACAGTGAATGTGGTCTCGAAGTCCTGCCATTCCTCAGTGAAGTTCACGTCGCCGATAGCTGCCCAGTGAATGTAGTTGCCCGGCTGCTCGTGGCTCTGAGTGGAAGCCTTTGCTGGGATGGCGCTCTTGTACTTGAACTGGACGATGGTTGTCTCACCTGCGGAGAGAGGACGGTTGGCAAGAATCCAGAACTGGTTGTCCCAAGCCTGGCCTGTGCCACCTTCTTGCTCGGCATTGGTAAAGTCTCTCTCAAGTGCGTTGATAGTCACGTGTGTCGGGTTGGGGTTGATCTCCAGCGGAGCCTTGTCCTCTTCACCCTCAAGCTTGATGAAGTTGATCTGCTTGTAGTCGGGGACAATGGTGATGGTCCACACACCTGCGGCGGGGAGCTTAATCTTAACGTTTGAACCCTCGGTGTAGTCAAGCCAAGCCTCGGGACTGTTCTCGATAGTGCCAACGGGCTTGATGGTCGAGCTCTTGAATGCTCTGTCATTGCCACGGACAGTAGAGATCATGACCTCGCTGACCCATGTGTTCGGTTTGCCTTGTGTGCCGACGGTAGCAACCATCAAGCCATCTTCCGAAGTAAACGGAGCGGCGTTGTCGAAGTCATACTCGATACCTTTCTCAGGATTTGAGCTGGCCACGAAGAGACCCTCGTCAAGTTTCATGAGAGACAGAGAGATATCGTCAATGTAGAAGTTGACAGCGTTCTTATTCTGCGGGTTCAGGTTGAATGCGATTGACCATGCGTCAGTAGCTGCGTCGGGAACAGTGAAGACACCGTCAAAATCCTGCCACTCTGTGGTGAAGTTGACATCGCCCACAGCTTGCCAGTGGACATAGTCAGACGGGTTCTGATGGTGGAACTGTGTGTTGGTAGTTGCGGCCTCAGAAGCCTTGTAACGGAAGTGGAGCTTGAACTGGTTGCCCACCTTGAAAACTTTGGAATTAGGAGCCTGAATCCAGAATTGGTTGTCCCATGAAGAGACATCAGCGCCGTCAGCACCAGCGGGAGAGTCGGCTACCTGGCCATGGACGACGAATACGCGGTTGCCATCGACAGTCTCAATGTCGCAGGGGAACGGATCCCAACCGTCATTTTCATTCATGTTTCTGCCCTTCTCTTTGCCCCAGGCGCAGATAGTGAAGTTCTTCTCCTGGTCATTCCATCTGATGTTGGGATCAGCCCAGTCTTGCTCTGCATCACCGTTGGTGAGCTGCTCGAGCCATTCCACCGGGCGCTCCTCCTTAGCCTCATGGGTAATCTTCAGGTAAGCGATATCCCAGTCGCCGATATAGCCGCCACACTGCATGAGAATGTTGCCGTCATTGTTGGCTGCCTCATAGTCGACAGTGCCTTCCACCCAGTCGGTTGTGATGGGGAATTGGTCGTAGGGAGTCTGGCCGAAGCCGAGCATAGAGACGTTCTGAGCCACACTTCCCTTGATCTTGAAGTGGAGCGTATAGACAATGCCTACTTCAGCGTCAACACCGCCGATAGGGAAGAACTGGCAGTCCCAAGTGGGATCAGTAGCTTCCTCGCTGTGGAAGTGGAGGCAGCCATCCTGGATGGAGAGGCGTGCAAAAGCCGATTCGCTGCCGCGCCAGCTTGGGAACGGCACTTCAGAGATGTCTGTGTACTTGGAGAAGTCAACTTCAGCGTCGACAACCTCTTTCGCACTTGCTCCCAAGAAGCATGTCAAGAGAGCAAAAAGAGTAAAGAATTTCCTCATAATAGAAAAAATTTAGATTAATAAATAGAAATAATGATAATATTGTATGATAGTTGGTCTCTTTGAAAGATAATTGCCAGGCGAAACGGAATGGCTCCATTCATTCACTGGCAATTATCTGTCAGTAGGATTTTCTTATTTGCCGCTGAGGGCATCACAGAATGCCTTGTAGGTGGCCGTGCGCACCCAGTCCTTGCTCGAGGCGTCGACAGCCCAGAGTCCTACGGGGTCGCCTGTGTCGGCCAAGTTGCCCTTGCAGATACCAGCCTGCTTGTCCTTCGGAATCTTGTTCATATAACTCCTGATGACGTAGGCATAGTATTCGGCCAGTTTCTGACGCTGAGGCTCTTTGATATCTTTTGCCGTCACATTGGCACCCTCAGCATTCTGATACTTGATGTCGAAATTGGAGAGGCGGATCAATTTGCCGGTAGAAGCAAGGTTGGCAAGAAGATTGTCAAGGGCAGCCTGGTTGGCTTCCTGCGTGGCGGGGTTCTCGCTGTAGGTGAGGTTCAGTTTGGCGTTGATGCCGGCTATCTCGGCTCCTTTGGAATTCCAGAGATTGATCCAATAGTTGAGGCTCTCAAGTTTCTTGGAATCTTCAAGACCGGACTCACTGATAAAGAACTTCAGTTCGGAAGCGTTGCCGCCATGCCTTCCGAAAGCAGCCTTTGCGGCATTTGATACAACCGGAGCATAGTTCTCGCTCCCGACGATGTCTTGCCAGTAGATACTGCTCGTGGAGTGCTTCAGGTCATAGAGGCCGTTGTCGAGTGTTGCCTTGGAGTCGATTGCCTCGTCGATAAGGTCGAAGGTCTTGATACGGCCTTCGTTGATTTTCATCAGACCGTCGCACCAAGCATTGATAGCATAATTGATGGTGTCTGCTATCTCTTTCTCTGTCTGCGGACGGTGGTTGTCAGGATAGTAGCCTACCTCCACCTTTTGGATATATAAGACAGCCGAAAAGGAGTTCTCTATTCTCAGGTAACCCTCAGTCACGCCTTCAGCGCTTTTGCTTTCCACCACAATCTTCGTCCATTTGCCGGCATTGAAGGTGAACTTTCCGTCAGGACCGGAACCTTTGACCGGGTTGCCGGAGAAAGTGACGGTAAAAGAAGCATTTCTGTCGGCTTTTGCCCAGAAGGTTGTGGTATATGTGGCGAGCGGATCCACTTCGAAGCCTTCAATAATACGGACTTGGCCAGGTATCGGAGCGGCACTGATTTGGAGAACGTTCTGACCATCATAGCTGACAATCGACGCTTTACCTTTCTCAATGGTACCGTTATAGGCACCTACACTCATCTCGTTGAAATTGACCGACTTGCCTTCCACATAGTCCACCGGTACTTCAATAGGAGCGGTGAGTGTGTTCAGCCATTCGTCAGCCTGGTTGGCATTAGCGAAAATCGGACTGCCATACACCTCGGCACCGATTTCTTCCGCATGCTCGAGCAGGTCCATCATGTCGAGGAAGTTCATCACACCTTTAGCGTTGACAATGGTGCCAGACATCAGATTGGTGCCGAAAGCGATATTGTCGAAGTTGGTGATGGCTGCGGCATGAGGCAATTCCTGCTTGTTGAAGTCAGCGACCTTGAGTGTGGCGCCGATAGACATGTTCGGATAATTGGCTCTGTCGATGTATGACTTGACAGGAGCCAAATCGCTATACGGCCCTACGGTAGCTATGTCAGGTGCCGCAACGTGATAATCGTCTGTCACATTATAGTCGGCACAGGAGACCGCAAGTACACCCGCTGCCATCATCAAGAGACCGTTTCTAAACTTTTTATTCATATCCTTAGCCTCCTAATTAATTGTTAACGTATTTGGGTGAGAAGAATACTTTCTGGTTTGACTCACGAGTCTGTACGACAAGGGTGTCGTTGGTGGACACCTGGATGTCCTTCTTGGCGAAGTTGACTTCGTAAGCCAGTCGGAGGATGTCGCGCTGGACAGGCACTCCGTTGTTGCTTCCCCATTGGTAGTCTTTGTATTCAGGCCTCTCAGTCCCCTTGGTGATGAACTCGCCAGAGCCGGTGACTGTCACATCCTCGTCGTCGGTGGAGATGGTGCAAGAATTGCCGTTGAACGTGAGGATGAGGTTGCACGACACAGAAGCACCTGAGGTCTTGAACGAGACCGGGAAGATGGCCTGTGACATGTTCTTGGTGTTGATGCCACAGACTTCATCGTTCTGGTTGACAGGATTCTCCGTGTAATGCTTGATGTCGGAGTTGACAAGTGACATATCCTTGCGGACCACTTTCGTGGTGACTCCCTTCTCTGTCACGTTGTCGACGCCGCGGCGGATATACTTACCCTGCCAGGGGTTCATATACTTCACGCAGTAGAGCACATAGTCCTTAGCTAAAGTACGCCAGTACTCTGTATTGGTACGTGCCGGCTGGAAATCGATGTCGGGACGTGGCGTGCCGGTGAGAATGTGGTCGATGCCTTTCGCGTTTGTCATCACCAGTGGAATGACATAGGTGTTCTCTATCGCTTTGGGGTCGTTGAAGAAAGCGTCGGTGAACTGAACCTCCACATAGCCTCTTGGCTCACCTTTATAGGCGATGACATTGGATGCAAGCTGATAGTAGGATGTCGGCATGGGAAGCACGGGAGTAAAGGGGTTGCCGCCTTCATCCACGAACCACAGGTTGTTGCAGAGCGACTCGTCGACGGTAATATCTACGTATGCGTCACGTCCGCCGTAGGCTCCACCCATCGTCGACCAAATCCTGCACTTGTGCTGGTTGTCGAGCGAGTTGTCATAGATATCGTTGCCGAGCACGAGCGTACGTATCGGGTACTGATAGGCGAAGTAGGCTGTCGTTCCTCCTTCAAAGTCCGGGAACTCTTGCTCTGAATTATAGCAAGACGCTAATGAGAGAGTGAGGGCTCCCAGGGCTGCTCCGTATATATATTTCTTAAGTTTCATCATGATTATACCTGTTTAAACGTTTATTGCCAACCTTTATTTTGCACGAGCTTGCTCCATTTGAGCACTTCACTCTTGGGGATGGGGCCGTACCACTGATAAGAGTCGTTATACTTGCGGTCCTCCACATTAATGATTTTATATGTGAGAACTCCGGTTTCGTCGTTGCGGTCAATACTTACACCTCTCACCGATTCATTGAGTGGGAGCATCCAGCGACGGAGGTCCCAGAAGCGCTTGTTCTCAAAGCAAAGTTCGAGACGACGCTCATTACGGATCAGGTTGGTCATCAATGTCTGGTTGCCAGCGCATTCCTCGAGATAGGAGTCGCCTTCGGCGAGCGGGCGGCCGAACTCATCGGTGCCGAGCCCCGCACGTGTACGGATGGCCTTGATCACGTCGTAGGCGGTGTAGCCGACGCCCGTGGGATCTGCCTTGGGTCCCCATGCGTCGTTGGCAGCCTCTGCATAGGCAAGGAAGATCTCTGTGTAGCGGATGCGCGGATAGATGTGATACTGCTCAATCAGCGAGCTTGACAACGGGCTGACATCCTCGCGGAGAAGCTTCTTGAGGTAATAGCCCGTACGGGTAGCTCTGTCGCTGTTGTTGATGTTGTCGTATTTCTCGTCTTTCTCGTTGGGATAATTACCGGTGATGATTTCAGTCTGCCTAAATTTTGTGCCGTTCAAGAGGACAGCGTCGTTCAGACGCGGGTCGCGGTTGATGTAGGGGTTGGCAGGATCATATCCTGAATTGGGATCGCTGATAGGACGACCGCTACGCATGGGGAATGCGTCGACGAGATTCTGAGAGGGATTGGTACGTCCCTGCCCATAGAGTGAGGGCGGGAAGTTATCCCTTTCCTGTTCTGCGTTTTTGCGACGGTCTTCACGCCAAAGCATCTCGGGCATTTCTGCCGCTTTGGGATCCAGTTTCGTGGTATTCTTGTACCAGATGTTGCCGGTCATGTCGAAACCCTCAAGTCCACCGATGCGCTTGAGCACATTGGCGCAGAGAGTGGCTGCCTCGGCAGAAGTCACACCACTCTGCTCGCGGAAGGCGGGGCTGGCGGCGAGAAGGGCCACCTGTGCCTTTACGGCCTCGGCAATCTTGCCAGAAATGAGATTTCTCGATTTTGTGCCAAAGACGAGGTTATAGCCGGAATAGATGGCTCCGAGAGCTTTGTACTTGGCAGGGATTTCTTCATCGCTGTCGATGTCCACATAATCTTGGGGGAGAAGTGCCATCGCGCTGTCGCAGTCGGCAAAGCATTGCTTCACACAGTCGGAAAACGTTGCGCGGGGCTGGTTGAAGTCGGAGCTGCCGTCTTCTGGAGTCGTGAGCAGTGGCACACCATAGAGCACGCCGTCGTCGGCATAGCCTCCATGGGCCTGCAACAGGAAATAATAGAAGATAGCGCGGAGTCCGAAAGCCTCACCCTTCAGGCGGTCGACGAACATCTGCTGTTTAGAGGCAGCACTCGGTGCCCACTTCACTTTCTCCACTTTGGAGAGGAAGAGATTGACATACTGGATGCCATCCTTGCAATTGTCCCATTGCGACATCGGATTGTTGTCGGCACTCCATGAGCCGGTGGCCATAAACAGGTAATCGCTGCTTGTCAGGTTGGTCACGGCATCGTCAGTGGCCACGTCTGTCTGTGTGGTCGTGATATAAGGAAGACGATCGTAGCCGTAGATCAGCAGACCATGCGCATATTTAGACTCCTCGTACATGGCATCCTCTTGCCGGTTGTTTTCATCTGCTGGCTCGAACATATCACTGCAAGAGCAGAGAGTGAGGAGACCGAAAAAATACAGTATTATATTTCTTGTCTTCATTTCTTCTTGATTTTGATTAGAGGGTTACCTTAACACCGAGGTTATAGAAACGAGTCTGAGGGGCAGAGCCAACGTTCGTCTCCATCAACTTGCGCTCCTTCGAGATGGTGAGCAGGTCGTTTCCGTTGAGATAGACAGAGAGAGCCTTCACAACCTTACCCTCAAACATCTCCTGAGGGAAGTCGTAGGTGAGCTGCACCTTGCGGAGGTTGAAACGGTCGGTGCTGTAGAGCCAGAATGTGGAGGCAGACTCATTATGTTTCGAGGTATAGGTGGTCAGACGCGGATGGGTAGCGGAATTGGCTGTCTCCGGTGTCCAGCGGCCACGTGCAAAGACTGAGTATTTGTTCTGTGACTCCAGATAGAAGTAACTGTTGTTCTTCAAGCCATAAGCGCCGAACTGACCGTTGCCAAGCACAAAGAGCGTAAAGTTCTTATATTTGAGAGTGAGGTTCACACCAAGAGTGAGCGGAGCACCGAAGGCGCCGTTCTTACCCAAATAAACCTTATCTTTGCTTCGTGTGTCACCATCAGCATCAATGATGCCGTCACCATTGATATCCGCGTACTTCAAGTCGCCAGGTTGGATGGAACCGCCGATCTTTGATTCGGGGACACCAGGCTTCACGGTATACTTGATTTTGCCGTCAGCTGTCGTGGTGATGTCAAAGTCATCCTGCGTATAGAATCCGACGCACTTGTAACCCCAAATGGCATCAATAGGTCGTCCCACATATTTCATGTAGTCATATTCCACAAGTTCGTCATACTTCTTGTATTCCGTCTTGAGGTATGTGCCGACCACTCCAAGAGCAGCGTATAACTTACCGAACTGTTTCTGAGCCGTTACGCTGAAGTCAATACCCTTGCGGTTTTGGATGTCATTGTTGATGGCTGGTTTGAATGAGCTGCCAGAGATACCACCCTGCAGGTGCGAGGGGAAGAAGGAGGGGCTCTTCACGATATAGCCGTCCATATCCGTGTTGAAGAAGGAGAGGTCGGTGGTGATCAGCTTGTTGAAGAACGAACCGTGAAGATTGATGGAGAACTCCTTGCGATGGATGTAGTCAAGGGCCGGGTTGCTACCCATCGTGGAATAAGTGCGGTTGGTCGTTGAGCCTTCGTTCCATGAGAAGGGGCTTCCGGTGGTTCCCCACAATGCATCGTAGATGTAGAAGTATTTTTCGTCCATGTAGACATCAGCGTCCTCATTCAGGTCGCTGTATGATGCGCTGAGCAACAAGTCGTCGACAAAGCTGCCCTCCATGAATTTCTCCTTGGCGATATTCCAACCGAGAGTGAAAGAAGGGGAGAGGGCCTCACGCTTACCTTCAGGAAGACGGGCTGAATGTACGCCTGCCACAGCCACTTCACCGAAATAGCGCTCCATGTAGTCGTAACCGACTTGGAGGCCAATGTTGGCATTTGCGTAACGATGGTAGGTGCGGCTGGCCGTCGTCGTATACATATTGGCGAGCAGCATACCGGTGAGGTGATGCTTGCCGGCGATTGTATGGTCGTAGTCGAAATGGCCATTCCAACTGATGGTCTGGCGATAGGATGCATTCGCCATCGCCATGTGGCCTGTCACGATCTCATCATTCTGCTGGGTAAGAGCCACGATAGCGTCCTTCGCGTTATAATTACTCCATGTCGGGATAAACACGGCGTACTTGTTGTCGTAGGAGAGGCTGTAGTTGGCGGCATAGTCGATAGCGAACAGTGTCTTGAAAGACAAACCTCTCACAAACTTGTTCATGTCGTAGATGATACCGGCATCGAACTGGAACTGCCTGCTCACATCAGTGGTCTTGCCGCCGAAATAGCAGTCGGCAATCGCATTTTCCTGATTGTTTTTCGTGCCGCCGGGGAAATACTTTCCGTCGAGAAGGTTGAGCGACTTGCCGAGGATGGCAAGTGCCTTGGAGGCGTTGGGGTCAACCATGTCAATCGAGATCAGCGGTGCCGCGTTCTCAGGGAAATTAGGACGCCCGTTGGAAGAGGCGGCGCTGCCCCAGAAGTCTCCCTTGTTCTTGTGGGCATTGTAGAATGTTGCGCTCGCGTTGGCGTAGCCCTTGATGACTTTGTTGACAAGGAGGTCCACATTGCCTCGCACGCTGAAACGGTCGGTATAGTTATCCTTGGCCACACCGAAGTTGAGGAGATCCTCACTGCGATAGTAGTTGATGTTCGTGTAGAAGTGGGCACGGTTGTTGCCACCCTGAATCTCCAATGTAGCGTCAGAACGGTTGTATATTTTGCGGATATACTCGTCTGAGAAATAGTTGGTGTTGGGATAACGGTACGGATTGACACCAGAGGCATGGTTATAAATATCCATCTCGGTGTACTTCGGAGTAAGCTGGTCGTTCCTACAGGCTTCGTTGTAGAGGGTCATGTACTCAGCCGAACCAAGATACTCAGGGAATTCCTTCGCCACATGGAAGCCGGTGTTGGCGTTGGCGTTGATTTGCAGGCCGTCGACCTTGCCGCGCTTGGTGGTGATGAGGATCGCACCCTTGGCACCCTTCGCGCCATAGAGCACCACGGCCTGTGCCCCCTTGAGGAAGGTGACCTGCTCTATTTCTGAAGGAAGCACATTGTTGGACGGGCGCTTCACACCGTCGATGATCACGATGGGGAGGTTGTTGTTGTCGTTGTTGTCAAGACGATCATTGTCCATGCCCCAAAGGTTGTTGCCATTCCATCCGCCGACAAGTGCGTACATGTCTTCAAGGCTGCTCATCGTATAATCTTTCTTCTGCAGCTCCTCCATATCAACATAGGAAATGCCTCCGAGAAGATGGTCGGGATCCTTGTCGCGGAATGCGATATGGACTTTCTTCGTTACCACGATGGAATCGCCGTCGGCTTCGACTTCGTCAGTAGCCTGTGCGTTGACTGCCAGCGGCGAAACAGCAAACATGGCAATGAGAAATATGTTTGTTTTTATACTTTTCATAAAACTGTCTTATTAATCATTAATCGTTTGTCGTTAATCATTAATCATGCCTTACCATCCTGGATTCTGAGGAAATCCTTCGTAAAGATAAATATCCTTGTCAGGAAGCGGGAACCAGTAGTGCTTTGATTCGAAATGACGAGTGATCAGCTCTTCATTGTGGAAGTTGCCTACCTTTGCATCCTTAGGATCGTGGGTTTTGAACCACTCGGCCGACTCCAGACGCTCAAACTCGTGAGAGTATTTCATTGTATAGGGAGGCTCGGTGAGGAGTAGCCAGCGCTGAAGGTCGCACCAGCGGAAACCTTCGAATGAAAGTTCCACAGCACGTTCGCGGCGAACTTCATCGATGAAGTGCTCTCTGGTGTCGCGGAGGTTGGCGGCCACATGCTCCATCGGATAGTCCATGGAGTTAACGCGGTCGCGGAGCGCGTTGATAGCGTCAATAGCAGACAGTTGCGGGCAATATGTCGGTCTTTCGCTGAGTTCGCTGACATTACTTGCAATGGCAGCCCTTGCCTCGGCATACATCAGATAGACGTCGGCCAGTCGCATGTAGGGAATGTATGAGTTGAATGCATATTCCCACTCATACCAGTTGTCACCTTCGTTGCACTGGTGGGGCACAAGTTTCTGAATGAAATAGCCTGTGCTGCTTCCGTTGTCTACTGCACGCATTGCGCCACCCGTGTAAAGGCTGCAATACTCATGTTTCTTCTGATTGGGATCCAAGGGCTCGATATTGAGTACATAGTGGAAACCGTCGAAGACGATGTCGTGGTAGAAGCGCGGGTCACGGTTGTTGTAGGGATGCTCCGGGTCCCATCCAGAAGCCGGGTTGAGCACATACTCACCGTTGCGCACCAGGTAGATGGGCTGTCCGTTGGCCATTCCATACTGGTCGACGAGGTTGGCGGTGGGGTGGTGGATGATGTTGTCATGCTCCACGAGGCCAGCCACTTTGGGACCGAAAAGCTTTGAGCAGTTCCAGTTGGCATCGTTGGCTTTCGGATAGCCACCGCGGAAGATTGCCTCTGTGCTTCCCGGCATGTTCCAATTCTGCTTGACAGTATAGAATATGTCTGAGTAGCACGACTCAGCGTTCTCGTCGCTCTCGTGGTCGTAGATGTTGGAATACTTGAACTCAGCAAGCTTGTATCTCACAGTTCCCTTGACCACCATGTCAAGAGCCTTGCCGAGTGTCTCGGCAGCCTTCTTGCAGTAGGCCACATCATAGTCATAGGTCTTGCCATTGGAACTTGCGCCTAAGAGCTGGGCCACACCGCCATTCTTGGTCTTCTCAAACTCCTTCATGAGCGGAGAGCCTGCCCACAGATAGACCTTGCCAAGGTAGCAGAGAGCCATGAACTTGTTGATACGCAGGTCGTTCTGTCCTGATGTCTGCATACCTGCGATAGTCTCGTCCCAGTCGTTGGGAAGGAGTTCGTAGGCTTGCTCGAAGTCTTGGGCGCAGCGGTCAGCGCACTCTTGGAATGAAAGGCGGGGAAGCTCAGGAATGCTTGCTGCCTCAAATGTCTGGTCAATGTATGGGAATCCGCCGAAGTAGCACATCAGCTCGAAGTGCCACCATGCGCGGAAGAAATACAGCTGTCCGAGCAACAGGTCGCGCTCCTCGTCTGTTCCGACGAGTGACTTGATTCTCTCAATACCCATGTTGCATTTGCGGATGCAGTACCATGAGTTTCTCCAGAGTGAGCTTCTTTCACCGTTGAGCCAGCACTGGGTGTTGGTCCACCAGTTACGATAGTTGCCGAGGTCCACCTGATGGTCCATGTGGGGATAGCCTTCGGGATTGTGGACTGCATCGTCGCCGAAATTCCATGCGGTACAGTAATTGACCTTTTCCTTATCAGGGACAAGACTGTAGATTTCCTCTATATACCCCTGGAAATTGCGGAAGTTCTTGAATGCCTCATCCTCTGCGACGATAGCCTCCTTCTCCTTCTCCAACCAGTCGGTGCAGGAAGTCAAGGAAGCAACGCCAGCCATAAAGAGCAGCGAACCACACAAAACGGTTTTAATGTTATTATAATATTTCATTTTCGAATATGCTATTAAAGGTTAAGCTTTAAACCGAAGTTGTAACGTCTGACTGTGGGGTAAGCACCGCCGCCGCCGCTGAAGGTAACGCCGCTGTTTGTCGTGTTACTCTCGCGGTCGTCAGGCATCTTTGTGATGAGGAAGAGGTTGTTGGCATTCACGTAAATCTTCAGGCTTGAGAAGCCAAGGTTCTTGATCCAGCCCTTCGTCCATGTGTAAGCGAGTTCCACGTTCTTCAGTCGGAAATAGGAACCGTCTAAGAGATACTGAGTACCGTCGTTGTAGGAAACCTGTGTGGCAAAGCGTGGCGGGACGACTTTTCCCGTTCCGTCGACAGGATTCCACCATGTGCCGTTGTCGAATACGGTGAGAAGCTTGTTGTTGAATGAGGGGAGACCTACGTCACGGGTGACGCCTGTCACGCCATACATCTGCGCAAACATGCTCCATCCCTTCCATTCCCATCCGATGGTGGCATTGTAGGTGTGCTCCGGGGTGCCGGTGTAGCCGTAGGGAGCCTGGTCGTTGGTCTCGTCCACGACACCGTCGCCATTGAAGTCGACGATATAGTGGTCGCCGATGAGCACCTGGTTGTCGTCCTTCTCACGTGCCGGCACACTGTAGAGTTCGTCGTAGGTGCCAATAAAACCGTTGTCGATGAACGACCAATACTGTCCCTGTGAGTAGCCCTGCGACTTGCGGTAGGAAGGAATGAGTGCGGGGTCGTCCTTCAACTTGATGACGTTGTGTGCGTAGGTGTAGTTGGTGTTTGCCCAGAAGCGCATACCATTCTTCAGCACCTTGTTGAAACGGATCTCGAATTCGAAACCGTAGTTCTTCATCTTACCTTTATTGATGTCAGGGGTCGTCTTTGCGCCGAAGTAGGAAGGCACAGAGCGGTTGGCACCTGAGATGAAGATGTCGTAGCGGTCGTCGCGGAACCAGTCGAAGCTACCGGCAAACATACCGCCGAGGATGGCGTAGTCGAAACCGATGTTCTTCTTGGATACTGTTGCCCAACGGAGGTCGGGGTTGGCGATGGTCTTCTCATAATATGAGGTGTAAGGACTATCAGAGCCGTCGATAGAGACTTTGAATTTTCTGGGGTCAGTGATTGCCCAGTCGGTCAAGTAAGCCCAGCGTGCACCTGCGTTGTCGTCACCGATCTCACCGAGTGAGCCGCGGATTTTGAACATGTCGATAATCCTTTTCTCTTTCAGGTGTTTCATGAATTTCTCCTCTGAAAGCATCCAGCCTAAAGCGCCTGAGCAGAAGAACACGAAGCGGTTGTCGGGAGAGAACTTCTGTGAACCGTTGTAAGCGCCGTTGAACTCAGCGAAATACCTGCTCTTAAAGTCGTAGGTGGTACGGAACACCCAGTCCTCGCGACGGTTCTCAAGGTCGGCGTTGCCAGCGTTGATACGGCGTTTCCAGTTGCCCATGACAGACACGTCGTGGTCGCCGAACTGACGTGACCAGAAGAGCCGGAGCGACATCTCCGTCGCACGGCTGGTATAGTTGACGTTACCTTCTTGAGTCGTCCAGTCGCGGCTTTCATAGAAATCGAAACCTGTCTTGGGGTCAATTTCATCAGCCCAAAGCATCTGGCCGACTTCAGGAAGCATATAAGCTTTCTTGGTGGTGTGGAGGTCGGAGATACCGCGGCTGCCCTCGTTGAACTGGTTGTCCCAAGAGATGGTGCCGCTTGCGATAAGTCCCTTTGTGATAAAATCGAGGTTTTGCTCAAGGGCGAAGTCGGTGAATACGCGTGTGATCGTGCTCAGCTCATAGCCCGATGTTGACACGCTGGCCGGAGAGTTCTCAATATTGGAAACCAGCGGATAATAGCCCCAAGAGCCGTCAGAGAACTGGACGGGGAAGAGGTTGGGGGCCATGCCATAGGCGCCAGCCCATTTCTGCTGCTGGAAGAATTCGCCGTCATTACCATAATAATAACGTGGGGTCTTCTTCTGGGCATTCGAGCCAGCCAGACTGACCTTGAACTGTGTGGTCTTCGTGATCTGGAAGTCGAGGTTGGAGCGCACGTTCAGACGATTGTATGAATAGCCGCCCTCATATCCCTGCCGGTTATCCCAGATTCTTGTCATATCACCTTCGTTCTGGAAGTCGAAGGCCACGAAATACTTCACATATTTTGTACCACCGGTCAGGTTGAGGTTGGTATTATAAGATAAGGTGTAGTCTTTGAACATCTCTTCCTGCCAGTCGATGTTGGCATAACGCTCTGCCTGACTGTAGTCGCCGAGGTAGTTGCCGTCAGCGTCGAAGTTGGGCACCACGGTATGGTCCTGGTTGCGGAAGTTGTTGATGAAGGTCTGCGGACGATAGTATGCCCAGGAAGCGGCACCGCCGATGGCGAGCTCATTCTCTATCGCCTGATTGCGGAACATATAACTGTCGTAAGCGTCATACTTGCGTGGGAGTTTCGACACAGCCTTCAACGTGGCGTTGAAACCTACGTCGATTCTTGCCTTGCCTTCCACACCGCGCTTTGTCGTGATAAGGATCACACCGTTGGCACCCTCGACACCGTAGACGGCGGTGGCGGAAGCGTCCTTCAGCACGGAGATGGTGGCGACAGACGTGATGTCAACGGACTTGATTTCACGTTTGACACCGTCGACGAGGATAAGAGGCTGAGCATCTTGGTTCCAGGCAGCGGCACCACGAATGTAGATACGCGGGTCTTCCTCACCAGGCTGACCAGTAGAAGCGATGGTAGCGATGCCGGGAAGGTTACCAGTGAGAGCGGCGCTCACACTACCTATACCAGCAGAACGCTCAAGCACTTCGCCTGTGGTCTGCGTGATGGCGCCCACCACCGAAGCCTTTTTCTGTTGGCCGTAACCTACGACGACAACTTCTTCCAGTTGGGCGTCTTCACTGAGAGAGACCTTGATGTCGCGTTGTTTGGCGACTCGGACTTCCTTTGTGGCCATACCTACATAGGAAATCACCAGCACTGACTGCTCCGAAGGCACCTGCAGCTGGAAGTTACCGTCGATATCAGTCACCGTTCCCATGGAAGGTTGTCCTTTCACAATAACCGTGGCACCAATCAGAGGTTCCGTGGTATCGTCCGTGACTGTTCCCCTTACCGTGATGCCGTTTTGAGCATACAGCATGTTGCTGGATGTGAAAAGCATCAGAATCGCGAGAATGGTCTGTCTAATCAGCTGCATTAGATTCTTCGATTTTGACAGATTTTGATTCATGAGTAATGAAATTATGATTAGTAAATTATAAAATCTGAATTTATAGGTTGCAAAATTAAGAAAATAAATCAAAAATCAAACTTTTTTGTGTTTCAAATTCTTTAGATAATGCAACATGAGTTAACAAAAGTGTTAAAAAGAGAGACGTAATAGCTATTTACATGAGTCAAAATTGTTGATATTACAAAAAGTTTTCTATATGTAACATACTCCTTTGGCATTGGGTTTTTCCTGTATTTTGCATTGTTTTGAGTAAGGAAACTTGCTGTTGAAGAGATTCCTTTCGTATGTTTGCCGAGGTAATTTGTATTCGACTGGCACATCAATTGGAACGGACGACTGTTTGTCAAATGAATTGATTTAAATGCCAGATGAAGTTTGACAGGGTAGGGGAGATGCGCTCAAAGGGCAAATCCGGGCAAAAGAAAGGCGTTTTTTTTGCGATTTTAAAGCCTTTTGTGACATGTCGGACGAAAAAGAGGACCGCATCCTTTGACGGTTCACTTTTTATTATTATATTTGCCATGTTGGTCGTGACTTCTTCTGTGAGTCGGAGGCCATACATGCATGAAAGTGATATCGTATGCTTTAAATAACGATTGATGAAGATAAAGGACTTTTTATTTATGGCAGCAGTAGCAACAGCCGTTTTGGCGGGCTGTGACAGTAATGTGAAAGAGACTCAGACGACAGATTTTGTCGATGACGTGAAGTTGGCCCTTGCCGATAGCGGGCGTATTGACCTCAGTCGGCTCCAGTGGACCAGAGAGCCTGCGGGATATGAAGTGAAGAATGATACGATAATGATTTCCACTGCTCCCCACACCGACCTCTGGCAGCGCACTTACTATCACTTCCAGAACGACAATGCTCCCGTCCTCCAGATGAAGACGAGGGAGAAGTTTTTCAGTTTCGTAGTGAAGACAGACTTCACACAGAGCCATCAGCGTTTTGATCAATGCGGTATCGTGATGTATTTAGATAGTGAGAATTGGCTGAAGGGGTCGGTGGAATACGAGAACGATGAATTCCAGCACCTTGGCAGTGTGGTGACCAAC
Source organism: uncultured Prevotellaceae bacterium (assembly GCA_902795605.1). Classification (GTDB taxonomy): domain Bacteria; phylum Bacteroidota; class Bacteroidia; order Bacteroidales; family Bacteroidaceae; genus Prevotella. Next base: position 24,906 of record CADBLU010000027.1, read on the forward strand.
AAGGGATATTCAGACTGGGCAACAACCGCCATTGCGGCCGATGTCAAGACTATGTGGTATCGTTTCTCACGCCGTGAGGACGACTATTGCATCGAATGCTCCACCAATGGGGTGGATTTCAGCCAGATGCGTATCTGTCACATGCCCGCGGCAGCCGAGGAAATCAGTTTCGGTATCTATGCCTGCTCGCCTGAAGAGTCCTCGTTTACCGCGGTGTTCACGGATCTGAAGGTGTCCGAGTGCATGTGGAAAGCCCACGATGGTCAGCAGCCAGATGAGACAAACTAAGCAAAAGAATCAGATATGAAGAAGGTCATAGTCATTTCTACGAGCCTGCGACACGGCTCAAACAGCGACATGCTCGCAGACCAATTTGTAGAAGGCGCCAAGGCTGCCGGAAACGATGTGGAGAAGATTTCCCTTGTGGGCAAGAATATCCAGTTCTGTAGAGGATGCCTGGGATGCCAGAAACTTGGCCGCTGCGTCATCAAAGATGATGTGAACGACATCATGGCAAAGGTGCTCCAAGCCGATGTCGTGGCATGGGCGACACCTATTTATTATTATGAGATGAGTGGGCAGATGAAGACACTCATCGATCGTATGAACGCCATGTACGAGCTCGATTATCAGTTTCGCGATGTCTATCTGCTGACTACGGCTGCCGACGATGACGAGGCGACTCCCAAACGTGCGGAGGCAGGTCTCACCGGATGGATCGACTGCTTTCCCAAGAGTCGGCTGGCAGGCACCCTGTTTTGTGGTGGCGTGAACGAAGCCCGCGAGATTGAAGGCAATCCCCAGTTGCAAGCCGCTTTTGAATTGGGTAAGAGTATTGGTTGACGGTGAACATCTGCGATTGCCGTCGCCTATGACTTATCAACTACCATGTAATCAACAGATGAAGGCATGAGTTTGGATGAAAGAGGATATGCCTGCTACAGGCTTATTGTGGTGGTGATGCTGCTGTCTCTCGGAATGACAGCGGCAGCCCAGAGCCGTCGCGAACAAATGAGGGAGAAGGTGGACAGCATATTGTCTTCCCGTTATTATAAGACCTCCTACGACACGAACTACGTGGTGCGGCCTGAGGGGAAGATGACGTTGAAGTTCAGGTTGAACCAGACGGGCAACAGCCTCCATGCGAAAGGCACGGTGAATGGTATTTACTCAAAGGCCGACCTACATACCAGCCATAAGACCACCGTGGCTGTGGCCGCCTCCTATCGGGGGATAGCTCTCGGATTAGCCGTCAATCCAGCCAAACTCAGTGGGGCCTATAAAGACTATGAGTTCAACCTGAATTACTACAGCAGCCGTCTGAGCCTCGACGCCAGTTACCAACGCTCATCAACACTTGCGGGTGATATCGAGCGCAACGGCATACAGCGGCTGGAGAACGGTGACCTCTCCATGAAAGTGCTTAATCTGGCGGGTTACTACACTTTCAACCATCACCGCTTTTCCTATCCGGCTGCCTTCACACAGTCTTACGTTCAACTCCGCTCGGCTGGTTCATGGTTGGCGGGATTCAGTTATCAAGGTGGCAGCATAAGGACCACAGACGAGTTGAAAGAGAGAATTTCCAACGCGCCCGATACGCGAATCTACATAGGACACTTCGGCATCGGCGGTGGATACGGCTACAATTGGGTGCTCGGCAAGAAATGGCTGCTGCATTTCTCTTCTCTCCCTACCTTCGTCGTCTACAACCGCAACAACTTCACTGTGAACGGAGAACGCAAGAAAGCCAAGCGCATGCGCTTCAATATGCTATTCAACGAGCGTTTGGCTGTGGTCCGTAACTTCTCCCCGCGTTTTTTCGCCGGTGCCACATTGGTGATGAACAATTCCGTCTTCGACGATGATGTGGTGGTTGTCAACCAAAACAAATGGCGCGCCCGCGCCTTCCTTGGCGTGCGACTCTGAAAGCTATGATTGTCCGTGATTCACTGCGATTTACCTTGATTCACCGTGAATCACCTTGATTCACAGCGATTCACAATAGTATTGTCTAAACTCCTAAACTCCCACACCAAATTAATAAGTAGCAATCCTTCGGATGTCATCCTCAAAAGTTTCCTTGTTTAGTGCCCGAGACTTCATTTTCGAGCGATAGGTATAGATGGTGGTGATGGATGAGCGGAGTATATCGGCTATCTTCTGGTTGTCCTGAATACCGAGTCGGATGAGAGCCAGCACACGGAGTTCGGTGGTGAGCTTGTTTGACTCCCCGTCCATCTCAAAGCCACATCCCTCTGCCATCAGTTGATTCACCTCGGACACAAAGTTTGGGTAGATGTTGAGGAAGGCCGTATCAAAGTTTTGATGGAACATGCGTATGCCTCCAGCGATGGGGGCATTGCTTTTGAGTTCCGCATAGAGCTCTTCCAGTTTCCGCTCACGGGCAAGGCGGTTCATTTTTTTGAGCCGTTCTTCGCCACGGTGAATCAGATTGCTGCACAACTCCAGGAATCTGCCGATGTATTCGTCTTTGATGCGGTTGGCCTCCTTCATTTGGGCGTTCATCATCCTTATCTCATCATTGTGTTGTGACAGTTCCTTGTTCATACGGCTGATTTTCTCATTGGCCAAGCGCCGTTTTCTCATCAGTGAGAGAGTGTAGGTGATGGTGCCGACCAAAAGCAGGGCTATAAGAGAGATGATGATGAGCAAGAGGTAGGTGCGGTGCTGGGCCTGTGCGCGTTCCGCATCATAGGCTTTCGTGATGAGTGGCGACAGTCGTGCCGCCTGCACGCTCCGCAGCCGGCTGCCGTAAAGTTGGGCATCGCCGCTGGCTTGTGAGAGATAAGAGTAAGCCTTTGAGTAGTCGCCTCTCTCCATCAGAATGGCGGAGAGTTCACGAAAGGAGTTGTTTTCCAGAATCGTTCCCCGCAGGTCACTGATGGCGCTCAGTAGCAAGTATTTCTCTTGGGGTCCAGACTGCTTTTTCCGTGAGTAGAAGTAGGCCAGGGTGCTGGTGATAATGCTGTATCGCCTGTCGCCTTGGCGGATGGAGGGCAGATAGTCCTCAAAGATTCGGATGGCCTGGTCTTCATTGCCTCGCTCACAGGTGTAGCTGGCCATGTTGGTGATATACTCAAACGACTCTTTGGGCGCTATCTGCAGGATCAGTTGTCGGTAAAACTGCGTGCTGTCGATGTATTCTTTGAAAAAGGGTGAATATTGTGCCATCTCAGAGCGATAGAGAAACAACTCTGCCTGCTGGTTATAGTATTCCACCTTCTTTTCATTTTTGAGCAGCGATGGCTTTATCTCGTCAAGCATCGCTCCCGCCTTTTCAAACATCCCTGATACAGCAAGGATATGAGCCATCCTTATGAGGCTGCTTGCCTTGAGGTCAGGGTCGTCGAGAGACTGGAGGATGTCGATGTTCTTTTTAATATAATAATGTGCAGAGTCGAAGTTGAAAGCCATGTACTCGTCGTAGAGCCGGTTGTTCAAGGTCAATTCTTGTTCGGTGGTCAACTGCATGCCTCTCACTCCGTCGTGGATGGCTTTTATGTGGGCTTTCTTCTCAGAAATGAGGCTGTCTTGACAGCCAATCAGACTGTCAAGGGTGTGATAGAGGGCTTTGATCTCCTTGTCGATGTCGCCGGCCATCATCTCAAAGGGAGAGAAGACGAAGAGTAAAGCGAAGGAAAGTTTCGTGAAAAAACGCATAGTAACCACTTATGTTTGTCAATTCTCCACAAAGATAGATGATTTCATTCATACAGCCAAATTCAAAGTGTTGACAAAGTGTGTAATTAGGCCTTTTAGAGTTTGCAATCATTTAGATTTTTTTGATTCAGATTTTTGTTAACTATTTGGTTGTTAATATGTTGCATTTTTATTGATTTTGATTTTTGCTTGATGAAATTGTTTGTGCTTTCACCCTGCTTTATCTTTGCAAACGGAATCCAATTCCACTCTATCAACAAGCTCAACCGTAAAAATTCAATCATGCATAAGTTAGGTTTAGTTATTAGGTTATTTGTAGTTATTTTCATTTTTGGCGCCTTTGCACGGATTCAGGCAAAGGACATCTTGGTCTGCTCGCCCGATGGAGCCGTGACGGTCACTGTCGGGTTGAGTGCCAAGAAACCTTTTTATAAAGTAGACTACAAAAACACCGAACTGATCTCTCCGTCGCATCTCGGTTTCCAACTCGACGATAGTTTCGTGGGAAATAGCGTCAGGTTGACAGACAAACGTCATGCCTCGAAAGACGAGACTTGGGACCAGCCTTGGGGAGAAGACCAGACTGTGCGCAACCAATATAATGAACTGACAGTGGGCTTCCAGGAATTGACAGGCGAGAAACGTAAAATGAATGTGGTCTTCCGCGTGTTCAATGACGGTGTCGGTTTCCGATATATACTTCCAAGTACAGGAAAAGGAAAGAAGTATTGCATTCAGGACGAATTGACCGAGTTCACCTTGGCACATGATGCCAAGGCTTGGTCAATTCCATCCAATCACACAGAGTATTTTGAGGGCATTTACACACGAGGGCTCGTGAGCGAGAAAGATACGGTCTGCACACCGCTTACCATCGAATATGAGGATTCGCTTTTTATGGTCATCCATGAGGCCGCCCTCGAGGATTACGCCAGTATCAACCTCACTCCCCGGCCCGGCAACAACGGTCAGGTGAGGCTGCTCACCGCTCTCACTCCGTGGCAGAGCGGTGTGAAAGTGTATGTCGAAGGGGAGTTGAAGTCTCCTTGGCGTACGATTGTCATCGGCAAGACCGCCGGCGACCTGATGCTCTCGCGCCTGATGCTCAACCTAAACGAGCCGTGTCGCATCGCCGATACCTCTTGGATTGAGCCCGGGCGCTACATCGGTATCTGGTGGAGCATCCACAAGAAGCAGAACACTTGGGAGATGGGTCCCAGGCACGGTGCCACGACAGAGAACGTGAAGCGGTATATCGACTTTGCTGCCCGCCACGGTTTCAGCGGAGTGCTCGCCGAGGGATGGAACCAGGGATGGGGAGAAGGCGAGCGGATCAGCTATCTGAAACCATACCCCGATTTCGATATCGAGGAGGTGTGCCGCTATGCGCTGTCCAAAGGAGTGCGGTTCATCGGCCACACAGAGACCTGGGGCAATGCCAGACTGCTGGAGCAGCAGATGGATTCGGCGTTCGCGTGGTATCACCGTTTAGGTATCCGTGCCGTGAAGACGGGATATGTAGGCCATTATTTCGACGGCAAGGAGTTGGCCAAGTCGCAATATGGTATCCGTCATTACCGCAAGGTGATCGAGACCGCTGCAAAATACCAGATTATGATCGACAATCATGAGCCAGCCATGCCCACGGGCATCCAGCGTACATGGCCCAACCTGATGACACAGGAGGGTGTGCGCGGACAGGAATACAACGCCTGGGACGTGAGAGGGGGAAATCCTCCTGCCCATACGGTGACGTTGCCGTTCACCCGTTGCCTGGCCGGACCAACCGACTTCACACCGGCCATCTTCAATTTCTCCGAGGTGGTGAAGGGCACACATCCGCACTCCACGCTTGCCAAGCAGCTCGGTGAGTTTGTGGTCATCTACAGTCCCCTGCAGATGGCGGCAGACGCGATAGAGAACTATGAGGGTCAGCCGGCGCTCACGTTTATTGAAAGTTGTCCCACGACCTGGAGCAAGACCGTCGTCCCCAACGGGAAAATAGGCGAGTATGTCACCGTGGCCCGTAAGGAGCGCGATGGCGACCAGTGGTTTGTGGGCAGCATCACCAACGAGGAGGCAAGGACCATCGACCTCCCGCTCGATTTCCTCGATGAGGACGGCAGTTACCGCGCAGTGATATATGAAGACGGCCCCGGGGCCGATTTCGAAACCAATCCTTATCCCATGACCATCCGTCAGGAAGAGGTGACACGCACGTCGGTCCTGCGGTTGCGTCTTGCCCGTAGCGGTGGCGCTGCCATCAGGATAGAGAAGAGATAAAATCTATGTATTCACTCTATAAATAATTAAAAACCCAGATCAATGAAAAAAGCAAAGAATCAATTCTACCGCTTGCTGATGCTTATAGCGGTTGTGGTTTTTGCCTTGGATGTTTCAGCCCAGTCCCCTGTCAGTGGCCATGTGAAGGATGACACCGGCGAAGGTGTCATCGGAGCCACAGTCATGGAGAAAGGTACATCCAATGGTACTGTCACCGACTTCGACGGAAATTTCAAGTTGGAATGTAAGGTAGGTGCCACCCTGGTCATCACCTACATCGGTTTCAACCCTCAGGAGGTGAAAGCGAAAGACGGCCTCGACATCACCCTGAGCGAGGATGTGGCACAACTCAACGAGGTGGTCGTGGTGGGCTACGGCTCAATGGCTAAGAAGGAAATCTCAAGTTCCGTTGTCCAGATTTCCAAAGACCAGTTCAACCAAGGTGCTGCCAGCGATCCTATGGCGCTGATTGCCGGTAAGGTGAGCGGTCTCAACGTCAGTACCTCAGCGGAAGCCAACCCCAACGCGATGACCGACTTCCAGGTGCGTGGCGCAGGGGCGCTCACAGCCTCCAACGGTCCGCTGATTGTCATTGACGGTATTGCCGGCGGTGACCTCCGCAACATCGCCACACAGGATGTGGAGTCCATCACCGTGCTGAAGGATGCCGGTTCGGCCGCCATCTATGGCACCCGTGGCGCCAATGGTGTGATTCTCGTCACCACGAAGAAAGGCTCCGGCACCCAGGGCGTGACGAATGTGACTTATGACAGCTACATCGCCCTCAATTTCGCCAAGCCCAAACCCGACATCTTGACGACCGATGAGTTCCGCCGTTCCCGCCGTGGCCAGGACTATGGCGGCGATACCGACTGGTGGGATGAGATTACGCGCTCCACGAGCTACAACCTGAACCAATATGTGTCGATCGACTCCTCGACGAAGAACGGATTCTTCGGTCTGTCGGTCAACTACAAAAAAGGCAACGGACTCGACATCGTCTCTGGCCGTGAGGAATACGGTGGCCGTTTCGTGGGTGAGCAGCGTGTGCTCAACAACCGCCTGCAATTCAACTCATCGCTCTCTGCCCGCAAGGTGCATGAGAAATGGGGCAACGACGGTCTCTTTGACACCGCCCTCACGATGAATCCCACCATCCCTGTCAAGAATCCCGACGGCACCTATTATCAGCCCAATTCCCCGACCGACATTCACAACCCAGTGAACGACCTGAAGGAGAACATCAGCAATGGCGACCGTATCTACCTGCTTGGCAATGCCGATGTGAAACTCAACATTCTCCAGATGGAGCAGCATGTGCTCAACACCTCGCTGAGCTATGCCCTGCAGTACAACGACCTGAAGTCCAACTTCTATACGCCCTCCACCTCCAGTGAGTCGTTTTGGAACGGCTATGCCGGCCGCGCCAACATCAACTACCAGAAATGGTGGACCAACCGCCTGGAGTGGCTGACCAACTATACGCTGACCATCAACGAGCATCAGCTGAAGGCCGTGCTCGGCTATTCCTGGGAGCGCAGCAAGTGGGAGCAGAGCGGCAATGAGAACATGGGCTTCGTCTACGACTCGATGAACTATCACGGTATCGCCAACGGCACTTACCTGCGCGACGGCAAGGCCAACCTGTGGGCTGGCTCCTCCGAGTCGACCCTGATAGGTTTCTTCGGCCGGTTGAACTACAACTACAACGACATGCTTTATGTCACGGCTTCCATGCGCCGTGAGGGCAGCACAAAATTTGGCGTCAACACCAAATGGGGTAGTTTCCCCTCTGCGTCAGTGGCTTGGGAACTTGTCAAAACCCCGTTTGCCGAAGGTCTCAAATCAACATTCCAGAGTCTGAAACCCCGTATCTCCTACGGTGTGACAGGTCGCTCCGACTTCGACGCCTACAAATCGCTGTCCACCTATAGCGGTTATGGCGCATATCTCATCGACGGACAGTGGATCAACGGTTATGCCCCGTCGGTGAATGCCAACCCCGACCTGGCATGGGAGAAGTCCACCGCCTTCAACATCGGCATCGACTTCGTGGCCTTCAACAGCCGCCTCCGTGGTAGCGTGGAGTTTTTCGACCGCCGCTCGCAAGACCTGCTCTACAACTATACAGCCCCGCAGCCTCCGTTCATCTACAAGAGCATCCTCGTCAATGTGGGAACGACCAAGAATACAGGCGTGGAAGTGACCCTCGACTACGACGTGCTGAGGAAAGGTGCCGTGAAGTGGACCACTGGTGTCAACTGGAGCATGGGCAGCACAAAACTCACCAAACTCTCGAGCGATGTCTACCAGATGGCATATCTCGACCTCTATCAGAAACCCGGTGTGGGTACGAGCGAGTACTTCTTCCGCGTGGAAGAGGGTGGCAAGATCGGCCAGTTCTTTGGCTATGAGCATGCCGGCATCGACGAGAACGGACTTCTGCTTATCTATGACAACAACGGCAACAAGGTGCCTGCCGCACAGGCCGACCCGTCGTACAAGCGCAACATCGGCAACGGCGCACCCAAGCACTTCCTCTCGTGGAGCAACTCGCTGAGTTACAAGAATTGGGACCTGAGTGTGCTCTTCCGCAGCGCACTGGGCTACCAGATCTTCAATATGCGCAAATATGGAATGGGTCTGCAGGGTGCCGGCACCGACAATGTGCTCCGCACCGCCTATACCGACTACCGCAATGTGCACTCCAGCGGCGGCATCATCAGCAGCTACTTCCTGGAGGACGGCGACTATCTCAAACTCGACAACGTGACACTGGGATATAACTATTCGCCCAAGAAACGCGACCTCATCGAGAGCGTCCGCGTGTATCTCGCCGCCAAGAATCTCTTCACGCTCACAAGCTATGAGGGCAACGACCCGTCGATTGTCACTTCTACCGGCATCACTCCGGGCATCGACTCCAACAGTGCCTATCCGCAAGCCAGACAGGTCAGCCTGGGCGTCACACTCCGTTTCCACTAAATACAGCAACCCATCAACATATTATCTGAAGAAAATATGAAAGCAATCAA
>CADBLU010000028.1 GCA_902795605.1 uncultured Prevotellaceae bacterium
GCGTCAAACAGCGAGGCGTCGGGCTTGACGGGTTCAAACAGTCTGACCAGCCCGTTCTCGTTGGCTCCTTTCCCTGACAGGTTGACGGGCACTTTATGCGAAGGGTCGTAGGTGTCGGCCCAATGGTCGTAGATGTCGTAGAGTGTGGCTGCCCGGTCGCCGTACCACCCATAGCCGTTGCGCCGCTCCGCGCCGATATCCTCGAGACGTTGGCGGGGGATGCCGTCGCGGTCGCACACGAAGGGCTTACAGTGTTCGAGGTCATAGTAGCGTGCCCACAACGGACTGCCCGTCGGGTCCTCCACCAACCGCACGTTGCGCTCGCCCGACTCCCTCGAGTAGGTGCGCTCCAGGCGCAGGCCTGTCAGTTTGTAGGTGTCAAACCATTTCATGGCGGCATGTACGGCGCGTTTCACGCGGTCATCGGGGTGGGGGAGCGACATGAGCAGGCCTACGATGGAGGCACTCTCCTGCGAGCAGAATGACGGCAGTTCGAAAGCCCTTGCGGGGGCGGGCAGGAACGTCTCGCGGTCGTGCTGCTGGCACCACACGGTGAGTTCACCGCCGACGCGTATCTGGGTGTTGAGGATACATTCCACTCCTTTGTCGAAGGCTTCACTTGCCCGTCTGCGGAGATCCTTGGTGGTAAGGGCTTTCTCGAAAGGCACCTTGGCTTCGGCCACCTCTCGCAGCAACTGCATCGTGTTGACCATGGCATCGTCGTTGAAGGTGATATGCACCTGATAACCGTGAGGATGAGGCCAGAACTGTGGCCATCCGCCATTGTCGTATTGTCCTGAGAGCAGATACTCTACCGCTTTGCAGAACGATTCGCGCACCTGTTTGTCGTGGGTGGCGTGGAAGAGACGTGCCAGGAAGTGCATCTGTATGTTGGTGGCATCGTTGTCTGTCGTCGAGTCGTCAGTGCGCTGCTGGTCGGCAAGCACTGCCTCGCGCTGTTCTTTGGTGAGAGGACTCACCATGTTGATGTTTTTCGGCCATCCGCCGGTCACACGCTGGTAGAGCATCAACTGTTTGCCGATGCGTCGTGCCTCGTCGGTCTTGAAAAACGCCTCGTCGGTTTGGCGGAGTACGTATTTCCATTGCTGGCTATGGATTTGCGCTGCCGATGGGACGGATGTCATCCAGGCACAGACACACAGGAGGATGGAGAGTAACTTTCTTGGATGGGTCATGGCTTTCATTGTATGGCTTGTTTTGGTAGTGATTAGTAATTTGTTCTTTCTTTTTGCAAAGTTAACATTTTTTCATGAGAGGAAGGCGCTTTTTCTCGTAATAGTTCAGCACATAGTACTAAAACATATAATTGCCATATAATTCAACTTCTGCAAGTTGAATAATAAATTGATATTCATTTATTTTCTTCTTTCTGTGTGGACAGAAAGAAGAAACAAGAAAGAACCGCGAACACACTCCGCCGTCGAACAAATGGGCTTTTCGGTGTCTGGCTGCGGAACTGTAGAGGGCGTTGCCTCAACTTCTGCAGGTTCCCGCCGATGCCACGCATGGCGCGCACCCTCAGCTCCACGCTGTCCTTGTTCTTACGCGCCAGCTCGGTCAGCCCCTTCGAGATCTGCTCGTCGAACGTCATGCGCCCGGCGTCGTAGTCCTCGGCGTCGGGATCCGTGCCGCCGGTGCCGGAGGGGGCTTCCTCGTCGCCGTCGCGGAAGAGGACTCCCTCTTTCATCTTTTCAAGGCGGGTCATCAGTTCATAGCGGAGCGTCACCATGCCGCTGCCATACTTGTCGGTCTGCCGGTCTATCAAGGCCATCTCGGCCTTGCCCAGGCCGGAAGCACGGGGACGGCCATTGCGGAGGTTGTCCATGAAGAGGGCCCGGCGCATGGCCTCCTCTTGCTCGTCGGGGTCGAGGCCTTCCTCGTCGCGCATCAGGTCGTTCACGCGGTTGAAGGCTGCACGCAACTCCGACTCCGACAATTCCGACACCATCTTTCTGATTTGCATGTCGTCACCGTGGTTCATGGTCATCTTCGGGATGCGGTTCTCGATGAGGTTGTCGCCGCCGGCGTTCTTCCCGTAGTTCCCTACATTTAGTTTGTACTGCAAAGCCACGTCCTCGGCTCCGCCGAACACGTTCTGGTACGCGTCCGGCTCCGACAAGTTCTTCCAACTGCGCCAGAGGATGTACCTCAGTTCGTTGTCTGTGAGGTTGTCGTAACCGAAGAAGTCGTCAAGGCCGAGTTCGCGGAGCATCTCTAAGAACCAGCCTTTCACTTGCTTCCACCAGCCGCTGTCCATGGCACGGTCGAAGTCGGTATTCTCGGCCAACTTCGCTAAGTATTCCTCCGTCGCCTTGCGGACGTCCATGCCCTGGCGACCGGCCATCGCGTCGATTTCCTTGCGGATGTCGTCGGAGGCGTTTTCATACACATTGTCGAGGAAGGTGTCGAACCTGGAGCCGAACAGTTTCCGAAGGCCATGGTGCGCCACGCCTTCGTGGAGGATCGTCTGCACCACGTCCTGGGGGCCTTTGTGGTTGCCCATCACAACGACAATCTTGCCCGTCTTCGGGTCGTACCAGCCTTTGGCCATGCGCCTGCGAGGGCCGAAACGCTCGGAGCCTTCCAACTCGTCGATGCTGTCAACCATGGTCACCGTGTCGCCAAGGCCGAGTTTCTCCACCAGTTCAGCACCGCGCTCGTGCGCCCTGCGCCATTGGCGTTCCGCCGATTCCCTCGCCTGTCTGTCCGAGCGAAGGGGGCGGATGCCGTCGAGTTCCTTCTCTATGCGCTGGCGCTCGCCGATCAGGCGGGAGCGCTCGTCGAACAGCCTGTCCCGCTCCTCCTTCGAATCTGCAGACATCATCTGCTCGTTCACCTTCCTTATCCGGAGTTTTACGTCGTCAAGGGCATAGACCTTCTTCTTCCATTCGCCAGGGCGCACCCAACGCACGGGTGTCTCGCCGGTATCGGCAGCCTCTCGACCTATCACATTGTCCTGTACTTCGCCATTATTGTTCTGTTCGTCCAGTTTCGCGGATTCTTCCAACAATTTCTTGCCTGGATCGTAGGATTTTTCGAGATTTTTTAATAAATTTGTAAGTGGATAGAGGCCATTAGTGGCTTTGTCCGCTCCATTCGGTTTGTCAAGTGCATCGGTCGTCGAAGACCCACTTATTGACAGGCCGATTTTTGTTACCCTGTAGTCATAGGCATGACCATTATCATCACGGCGTTCCTGCATGGTAATTTTTACAAGCCTTGTCTCACCGTCCATCTCTATGGCTCCATACATTCTATGGATGAGCAAATTCTTGTTACCTATGCCATTCTCAGGCTTCCTGACTTTGTTTTTCTTTATATAGTCTGGATGAATCTCCACATCGACACAGCCATCTATCACCATCGGCAACTTTTTCAAGACAGCAAGATGCACGCCCAAGTTCTCACTATTTCCTGTTGATGACTGTGAAAGAAATTTATCTATGGAGTCTTCGTCTATGACATACTTGAACTCATCTGCCGTACCTTCATGGGCTATGTGCTCCTTTTGAAGATTCTTCTCTGCCCAAGCACGTGCCTTTTCAATAGCCTGGGCACCTGTCCCTGTGAAGTCATGCCTATTTATATGCACCACCTTTACACTCCTTTCATTCAGTCCGGGCATGACGATGCCATTCTCTTCGACTGCTCTGTCACGAGTGGCGTCGTAGTCCTCCGTTTCCTCTGCATCGGGGGCGATGTCGAAGCGGATACCTTCGTCGAAGTACCGGCTGATATCGCCCAGCACCTTGCTTGCGCGGGTGCCCTCGTCATACTCGCCGTAATGTTCCGAGTCGTAGCCGTTGCCGATCTCCACCGTGACATAACCGTCGTTGCGGGATATGAGGCGCCTCAGCACACGCTCCTGGGCGGCGGTGGGTTTCCTCGAAAGGTTGATGGATCCATACTGCCCGTCGATGCGGATGGCACCACGCTCGATGAAGTCTTCCATCGACACGTCCATGCCCGACGGGGTGTTCCCGTCCTTCTCGTATTTGAGTTGCTTGATGTCCCGGTGGTCCACGCCACGACGGCCACGCAGGCCGGAGGTGTCGGCACCTTCATCCATCTGGTGACGACCGCTGAAGTCAAGCATTGTCCCGTCAGGAAGGATGTATCCGGCCTCGCGGATGTCGTCCGTCGTGCCGAAACGCTCTTTCGCCTTCTCGAAGATTTTCTCACTGTCAGAATCTTCGCTTTCGTCCAGGCTAAACCGGATGTCATCGTTCTCTGGGTTGAACCTCTCCGACAGTGGGATGATGTTACCTTTGTTGTCTCGGGTGACAGGTGCTGCCGATTTAACCTGGCTGGAATCAAACACGATGTAATCCGTCATCGTTCCGTCAGCGGTCTGGCTGTCATAGACATTCTTGACAATCATTCCGTCATAGCCTAACTTCTTGCCTTCTTCTGACTGCAGAAAATCCGCCCACTCATCGGTGGACGCGTCGTCCTTTCTTACTACCAGGAATTCTCGGGGGATGGTGACCCCGTCAACTGTCTGAGGCAGCGACGCCCAGTCCTTCCCCTCCGCATCGATAACAAGCGGTTTCCTCATATTGAGATAGACAGGATAGACGCCCTTGCCTCTGAATGAGTAATTCCCGCCTATCTGTTTTCTCTCAAGTTCCATGATATAACGCATCATATCTTTCGGGGCAAGGATAAGGCCCTTGCCATTCGACAAAAGATACGGCTCGCCCTTCTCGTTGAACAACTGCCACTTGTCCCCTCTCTGCTCGACATTATGCCTGGGGATAACGACCGAATTGTTGGCGAGCCACTCGTTAACGATATCCATTTGGTCTTCACCAAATGCGTTAAACGGGAAATATGCATCAACGTCTTCGTTGTTGTCCCATGTGTAGTCCTCTGTAGCCTTGCGGGTATCGGCGAAGAATATACCGTACTTCGCTTTGCCGAAAACAGAGAAGCCTCCCTCCGGTGTCCCGTGATACACCACCTTGGGATTCCCTTCCTCGTCCACTACCTTTGTTTCCGGCATGGCTCGCCTGGCAGCGTCCCTCACCATATCCGCGGTCTTCTTGTCGTCGCCGGCCTCGACTGCGTCCATGTATGCGGCGTCTTCTTCCGGGGCGATGGAGAAAGATGGTCCCTGATTTTCTTTTGGTGAAAAATGGAAATCATCAGCATTTGCAATGTCTATGTATTCACCACTATCAAACAGGCCAAAGATTGATTTTGCTATTTTAATCAACCGTTCGTGAGAGGGGTCATAATAAATCCATTCTCCTACGCGTGCCCATCTCGTCGGTATAAAAGGTTGCTCTACAGAATTAGGAGTTTTTAAGACAATAGAATATCCCTTTTTTGTCTTTACTCCATTAATTATTATATTACGAGCAACCCCTCCATGGTCACTAACGCGAATAGTATATGTATCCCCTTCTTGTGTTATTACATGTGCATATTCAGATTTTTGACCAACATGTGGAGGTATTCCCAATCTTTTTACTAAGATTTTGGCAAAATTTTCGGCTGTTATAGTTTTATCATCAGGCATTTTTTCAATAAAACTTGCCATTCTTTTAGCCAAATCGTTGTTTTTTTTAAGTCTTTTGTTTATCTTTGCACCTGAAGAAGCAGCGCTTTGGACGCGTGAGGCAGTTGAACTGCCAATACCGGAGGAGGTGTTCCCTTGTGGAGCGTACCTGCCGTCAAAGTTTCCAACAAGATTGGATTGAGGAGATTGCTCTTCACTCTCTGGGCGGTTCAGTTCAGCAAGTCGTTCTTCGATGCGCTTTTCTGCATCGCTCACTTTTTGTTTGTACTTTTCTGTCGTTCTATCCTTTGCTATTTCTATATCATCTGGTTCTTCCTCTGTATTGTCATCAATGCTGAACCTCGGCGGGTCATCATCAATGACGGACGTGTCACCTTTCGCGGCCCTGTCATACCACTGGCGGGCGTAGTTGCATTCGTCTATCACTCGCTGGAAATACCCGCGGGCCTCATCGCTGGTGCTGTTGTCGCGGGCTTGATACAGCTTCGGCTGCAACAGGTCGAGCATCAGGTTGACTCTAAACATGGAAGCCCCGGCATTGGTCATGTCTATCTTCCTGCCCTGCTCGGAATCAGTAGAGAGTATTCCCCTCGTGAAGTCCCTGCTGGCTCTTTCTCCATACAGTCTGTTGAACGCGCCCCTGATGCTGCTGATGGTCTGGTACGTCCACATGGCGGCCTGAGCCTGCGACGTGAAACGTTCCGGCACCTTGATTGATTGCACGTACTTCTTGACGTCAGGCAGGGTCACATGTCCATCATTGGCTCCAGTACCGATGTTCAAGCTCACGGAATCAGACACCTTGTCGCTATTCTCCTGGCTCGGCTGATTATTCAGATTTTCGCCATTGTTGTTCTGTTCGTCCAATTTGGCGGATTCTTCCAATAAATTTTTGTCAGGTTCCATTGCCTTTACAAAATCTTTTATTAATTTTGTAAGTGGATAGGCCTCAAGTTCGCTATTAGGCGTACCCACACCATTCGAAGTGTTCGGCGTATCGTCGGACACTTTGATTTCTTGGGCTACATATGAGTGGATACCATTCCCTTCCCCTTCTCTGACATCCTCACGCATCAGAGTTTCCACTTTATAGTCTGTCCCGTCAATTCTTGCTACACCAATAAATCGATGCATCAAGGCATCTGGATTGATTCGGTCATTTCCTCTGACACCTTCAGTTTTTATGCGGTCTGGGTGTTCCTCTACCTCTATGCTATTGCCAATTACCTTGTCAATGTATTCAGCCAATGCTAACTTGAATATTTCATACTAAAATGAAAAATGTGAGGTTTTTTAACACTAACTCTTTGGTAATCAGAGAGAAAAGTGTTAATTTTGTA
>CADBLU010000029.1 GCA_902795605.1 uncultured Prevotellaceae bacterium
GCTGAGGGTGAGGTTGCCGCTCTTGCCTTGCAGGTTGATGTCGGCGCTGAAGGCCACCCCGCGGCTCGATTTCGGCACGAGCAATTCGATATTGGTGGGGTCATTGGAATTGGCATAGAGCTTCACGTAGTTGCCGTCGCCATGGTAAGAGGCTGTGGCATTGGCCACGTCCTCCACCAGGGTTCCTGCTTCAGACGAATCCCAGTTTTCCGACCAGATGGCGTCGGTGATGACGATCGACTCGTTTTTCACCAATAGCGTATAGTGAGCCGATGCACTCTTGTAGGTGTCGGTCTCTGCGGCGGTGGCGGTGATGGTGGTGGAGCCGACTGCCACGACAGTGATGGCACCCGTGCTGGCGTTGACGGTGGCCACGTCTTCATGACTGCTGGTGTAGGTCACGGCACCGTTGCCGGTATAGGTGAGGGTGGGCGGGGTGACGCTCTCGCCGATGGTCACAGTGACAGCGGTGGGGTTGAAGGCCATCTCTGGCTGGGTCTTCGTGGGGCCGCTGGTACCTTTCTTGTAGATTTCAATCTTGGAGACCTGTGTGTTGTGGGCGCTGAGCACCTTGAGTTGGTAGACAGTGCCGGCTTTCTGGTAGGCCTCGGCAATGGCGTATTCGTTGGTCACTTCTTTGGCGCCGGTGGTCTCGGTGCTCACCTCGGTGTCGCCCACGAAGATGTTCTGCTTCACTGCGGCAGAGGCTCCGCTGGTGCCGGTGATGGCGATTTTCTCCACGTCGAAGTCAAAGGCGGGCAAGGTGAGGGTGGCTCCGGCCTTTCCGAAGAGCAGGTATTGCCATGTGGCGTTGTGGTAATAGCCGCCACCTTCCGAGCCTTGGAGGGTGATAGTGTAGCTGCCACTGGTGTAATTGGCGGCATCGACAAGTTTTTCCGAACTGCCGTTGGGCAGTCCCCATGTGTTCTCAGTGAAGTCGAGCGTGACTTCCTGAGCCATGGCCGTGTTGAACACTGCAGCAAACAGTGCCAAGAGGATGTAGTGTAGTTTTTTTGTCATATCGGTATAGTTTAGGTGAATTTGACAGTAATAGATAGAATATACACCGCAAAAATACTAATAATTCTTTAAACGGGGGCTTTTCATGACTGTTTTTTTGTGGGTGATTTTTATAAATTAAGGTGAAAAGGCAAAAAAGGGCGATAAGAATCATTTGTAGGTGCCGCCTTGGTATCGCTTTTTTTCATTGGCTCGTCGTGTTCAGGCAAGGCATGGGCAATGCTTTGGGCGAGGAGCCGGGGGCTTTTTCTTTTGGGTTGTTTGTTGCTGTAATACAGCAACATACCGGACACTTGGAACGGAGGGGGAGAAGGGGAACGGAGGGGAAAGGAGAGAGCGGGAAGGAAAACGGGGGCTTGATTGGATTCAATCAAGCCCCCGTCATCGTGAATGAGATATTCCGAATGAGATATCTTAACTGTTAATTTTTGCCGAGGAGATAGTTGACCACCAACATAATGTCGGTGACATTGATGTCATCGTCCTGGTTGAAGTTGGCATTGGCTTCGTTGAATGTCGGGTTGGATTTGCCAAGACAATAGTTGACGATGGCCATGATGTCTGTGACGGTAATCTCTCCGTCGTCGTTAGCGTCACCAGGCAATACAGTGTCCTCTTCGATTGTTCCGGTGAGGGTGATGGCCAGCACCACCTGTTTGCCGGCGGGTGTGAAGGTGAGCGCTTTAGTCACAGGCGTGTCGAATTGGATGTTGTGCGAGACTACGGTATAGGCTTCTGTCTCAGGGTTCTTCTGCGGGAACAGGAAGGCGGTGGGGTCGTATGTCTCACCATTGACCTCTCTGAGGTAGGAGTCCACTTCAGTGTAGTTGTCGTATCCTGTGAACTTGGCCGAGGTGAGGGCGAAATTCTTGGGCAGATGAATGGTGTATTGTGTTCCTGGGGAGAATTTCACACCGTCCTCTTTACCGCCGCCGTATGCCTTTTTGTTCTCGTTTGTGATAGAGATATCGTCGTTGAAATACCACAGAGCAACGCTGTCGGCCTCGATATCCTGGTGCGTGCTGATGGCAATTTTATATGTGGCGGTTTTTTCAGCGTTGCTGTCAAATGCTCCGTTTACGGTGATGATAAATCCTGCCTGTGCTCCCAGTGGCGTGAAGGTGAACTGCCCTGTAACAGGCGCGTCGAAAGCAATCTGGTGATTCGCCATGTCGGCATGCTTGGAGTCAATGCGATGCGGGAAGACATAGTCGCTCTCTCCGTAGACGTTGCCGTTGAGCTCTCCCAGATAGGCGTCAGCGCTGTTGTCATTACCGAAACCGCTGAAGAGCACAGAATTAGCGACAAATCCGTCGGGCAGTTTGACCGTGAACTGAACTCCCCTGGAGTATTTCACACTGTTGTTGAGGCCAGCACTATAGGCCTTGATTTTATCTACATCGGCATTCACGTTTACGACAGTGAAGCCTTCCTGGAAGTTCCACTCACCTGTGGTGGGGCTGTCGACATAGGTTTTGGAACTGATGGCGTATGATTCCTCTGCGGGTGCTTCATAGTCTATCGTTCCTTTGACCGTGATGGTCCACACCACCTGCTTGCCTGCCGGTGTGATGGTAAACTCGCCCTTGAGCGGTGTGGAGAAGTCAAAGGTGTATGACGCCACCACATAATCGGTATCCGAAGTCTTCATCGGGAACACATAGTCGGTCTCAGCATATTGTGTTCCGTTGACTTCCTTGATATATGCGTCCAAATCAGGATAGTTGTCATAGCCAGAGACAGTGATGGAGTTGACGGAGAGTCCATCCGGCAAGAGGATGGTGTACTGCACACCTGCAGAGAACTTGAATCCGTTCTCTTTTCCTGTCCCATACGTCTTCCCTTTTTCGTTGGAAATGGTGAAGTCGTTCTTGAAGTTCCATACGCTGTCGTTGGTGTTGTCCACGTAAGTTTGGGTAGAGAGAACGTATTCCACGTCCTTGGGCTCTGCGCTGACAGTGACAGCTGCTAAAAGCAGAGTCGCGATTGTCAGCAAGGATTTGCGTAGTAAGGTTTTCATATTTGTAAAAAGGTATTAAGTGATTGATTGTCTGTCGGTGTTGTCGCTATTTGCCGAGGATGATGCGGACGATGCCCATCACGTCGGTGACGTTGATATCATTGTCGCTGTTGACATCGGCGTTGGTGACGCTGAATGTATCGGCGGTGCCGTGGAGGATATACTTCACCACCGCCATCACGTCGGTGACGTTGACGTCTTTGTCCATGTTGGCATCACCGAGGAGGAAGGTTTCCGTCTGCTCCTCGTCGCCGATGACACCTGAGAGCGTGATGACCCACACCACCTGCTTGCCTGCCGGCGTGAAGGTGAGGGTGCCTGTGGCGGCCTTGTCGAAGGTGATTTCTCTTGACACCACTGTATAGTTGCCCGAGGCGTCTTTTTTCGGGAAGACATAGTCGGTGGCGCTGTAGGTGGTGCCGTTGCACTCGGCGATATAGGAGTCGGCGTCGGCATAGTTGTCATAGCCTTTGAAGGTGGCCTTCTTGACTCGGAATTTCTTGGGCAGTTGGATGGTGTATTTCACGCCTGCGGAGTATTTGATGCCGTTTTCCTTGCCTGTGGAATAGCTCTTGTCACCGCTGTTGCTCACGGTGATGCCGTCTTTGAATCCCCACTCTGTGGCAGAGGCATCCGAGGTGTGGGTGTCTTGGGCGATGGAAAATTCGGCGGACACAGTGGCGAGCGTGAGTGTGATGGCCCACACTACCTGCTTGCCTGCCGGTGTGAAGGTGAGGGTGCCAGAGGCGGGTGTGTCGAGGGTGATGGTCTTCTCTGTCACACTATAGTTGCCCGACGCGTCTTTCTTGGGGAAGACAAAGTCGGTGGCGCTGTAGGTGGTGCCGTTGCATTCGGCGATATAAGAGTCGGCGTCGGCATAGTTGTCGTAGCCCTTGAAGGTGATGGCTTTCACTTTGACACCCTCGGGCAGTTGAATGGTGTATTTCACCCCTGCGGAGTATTTGATGCCGTCCTCGAATCCGGTGGTATAGGCTTTGTTGCTGCCGTTGGTCACGGTGATGCCGTTGTCGAATCCCCATTCAGCGGCAGAGGCGTCCGAGGTGTGGGTGCTTTGGGCGATGGTGTAGGTGATGGCTTCGTCATCCTGGTCGCCTCCTTCTCCCTGTCCACCATTGTCAGCTCCATAGTAGGGCACGCCCTCCACATACACCACTTCGGGGTAGTATTCGTCTACGGGACTCTCGGCATCCTGATTCTCCATCTTCATGAGTTCCTCTACGAGGGCATTGCAGTAGACCTCGATATTGGTGTAGTAGCCTTTGGGGTCGAGGGTATAGGTAGTGGCGTCGGCGGCACTGTTGGGATTAAGACCGTTGGCCGTCTCCCAGATGTCGGGCATGCCGTCGCGGTCGGTGTCCCAGTTGTCGGGCAGTTCGCCTGTGCCGAAGTTAGCCTCTGTGTAGCCGTTGACGTCGCTCACCTTGTCGATGATGCCCTTCTGTCCGGTGACGCTGCCCGTATAGGTGGCTGTCCCATTGGTGGCTTCGGTGACATAGCGCTCGTCCACATTGTCGCGGTACATCGACGCGCCGGCATAGCTGAGCACCTTGGAGAAGGCGGTGACGGCCGAGTGGGTGGTCACGGTGCCAGTGGGAGCGGGGGTGTCCATCTTGATTCTCACGCAGCTCACGCCGTTGGAGTTGTTCTTGTGCTCCACGCCGCTGCCATAGTAGTTGTCGGGGTCTTGCGACCAGCGCTCACCGTTGATGGTGAAGACACCGCTGTCGTAGGCCACACCGCTCCAGTCGTAGTTGGCTGCCCTGCTGCCGGCGGCGGTCACATAGTTGCCGCTGATGTAGTATCTGCTGGTCATGCCTTCGAAGACAGAGGTGGTGGAGTTGCCCGAGTTGCTTACTGAGACGGTGGTCACCCTTGTCTTGTTGGTCGTGGCGGGACCGGCTTTGTAGTAGTTGTTCACCATGTTGATCTGACCGCCGCCGGGACCTCCGTAGCATCCGCCCGTGCCCCAGTTGTAGAGCACGCAGTTGCGGAAGTCCACGTTCTCGGCCTGCACCACGTTCTCCCATCGGTAGGCGTCGTATTCGTAGTTGTTGGTGTAGCCGTCCCAACCATAGCGTGAACCGTTGAAGCGGGGCACGCGGTTCTGCAGGTGCTGCAGCAGGTTGTGGTGGAAGGAGGCGAGTTTGCCACCCCAGATGCCTCCATATCCGTGGGCATCTTTGTTGTGTCCGGCATTGGTGAGGCTTTCGGCGATGGTGCACCACTGCATGGTGAAGTTGTTGTTGTCGTAGAAGGATGCCACCTCGTCGATGCTCCACGAGAAGGAGCAGTGGTCGAGCATGATGCCCGTGGTCTCTCTCTGCCAGATGGCGTCGGCACCGTCGTTGACGTTCTTTTCCTGTCCTCTTCTGGCGCGGATGAAGCGGATGATGTTATTGCTTCCGGGACGGACGGTATAATAGCGCAGAGTGATGCCAGGGTAGGGGGCTGTCTGTCCCTCGATGGTGGTGTTGGCACCGATGACCAGGTCGCTGGCGAGGGGGATGACTCCGCCCACGTCGAAGACCACGATCTTCTTGCTACTTCCGCTGACGGCGGCTCGCAGTGAACCTTCGCCATTATCGTTGAGGTTGGTCACATGTACCACCTGGCCGCCTCTTCCTCCAGTGACATAGCGTCCGTGTCCCTCTGCTCCGGGGAAGGCGGGGGCTTGTGCTGCGATGGTCGTCACGACCATGAGTGCGAGGCATGTGATGATGATTTTTCTCATGATTTTTATGGGGGTGATGGGTCTAATGGGGGTAATGGGTTTAATGGGTCTAATGGGGCGTAATGGGTTTTATAGGGAGGATGGGCTATTTCTGGCTCAAGCGCTCCATTTCGAGGGATGCCCAGATGAAGGGGCCTACGCCCTTGGCGTCGTTGTCGCGCACGCTCTCACTGAGGTAGTAGTCGTAGGAGCCGTCGCGGCGCTTGTTCTCCTTGGCTTTTGCCTTGGGGTTGATGCTTTTCAGCGCGGCCTCCACCTGCGGGCTGATGCCGGGGCCGAGTCCTGCCACCGAGCAGCACGAGGTGAGCGAGATGGTCTTGTCGGCATTCACGCGGATGAAATTCTTGATAATGCCGTTGTAGGCCTTCACTCCGGCGTCGAGGTATTTCTTCTCTCCTAAATATCCTTTGCGGTAGGCCTTGAGCAGAGCGTAGGCGAACATCGACGAGCAAGTGCTCTCCAGATAGTTGCCTTTGCGCTCGGGCGAGTCCATCACCTGATACCACACTCCGCTGTCTTTGTCCTGCCACTTGATGACGGCGTCGAGGTCCTTGCGGAGCAATTCCACCAGTTCGCCGCGGCGTGCATAGTCTTCGGGCACGGCGTCGAGCAGTTCCACCAGCGCCATCGTGTACCATCCCTGAGCGCGTCCCCAGCAGTGCTGGCTCAGTCCGGTGGTCTTGTCTGCCCAGAACATGTTGCGGTTCTCGTCATAGGCATGGCGGTTGAGGCCTGTCTTGGGGTCGAGTGTGCGGTCGTAGGTGATGCTCACCTGATTGACGGCGTCGTCGTAGATTTTCGCTGCTTTCTTGGGTTTCATTGTGTTGGCGGCGGTGAGAGCGCGGTAGGGGAGTCCCATGAAGATGCCGTCGAGCCACACCTGATAGGCATAGATGGCCTTGTGCCAGTAGACCTTGTCGGCTACGGTGCGCGGCTGCTTGTCGAGTTGCTTCATCATCGTCTGCATGGCGAGCAGGTTCTTCTTTTCCGGTGCCAACTGGTACATCCTTGTGACGAAATGTCCGGTACGG
The DNA here is from genome assembly GCA_902795605.1 of uncultured Prevotellaceae bacterium. Lineage (GTDB taxonomy): Bacteria > Bacteroidota > Bacteroidia > Bacteroidales > Bacteroidaceae > Prevotella. Next base: position 6,824 of record CADBLU010000029.1, read on the forward strand.
ATGTTGTCGAGGTTATAATCGAGGATATCGTAGCCACGGATGACGCCTTTCGCGTCGATCATCGTGTCGGTATATTCCTTGCAGTAGTCCATGATTTTCTGGTCGCCGTAGGCCAGGTAGGTGTCGAGCATGCTCTCCAGTTCGATGCCCATCACATAACTCCATTTGGGTTTCGTGGAGAAGTCGAGGAGATAGGACTTGGGCACCCGCTGCATCTCAGAGTAGGTGAGCCACTGGCTGTAGTTCTTGTAGGGGTTCTCGGTGAGCAGGAGCGAGCCGTTGACGAAGACGTTGTCGATGAAGAGGTCGTGGCTCTTGCCCGTGCGCTTGAGTCCGGTGTCCTTCACACCGTCGAAGCGGCAGTTCTTCACATGGATATTATAGATGTTGTCGGCGTCCTCGAGGCCGTTAAGCAGCAGTCCGTACTTGCTCTTCTGGCAGGTGACGTCCTCCATAAATACGTTGCGCACGGTGGGGTTGAATCCTCTGCAGCAGTTCTCCTTGGGCTCATAGTCGAGGTTGATGCGCATGACGGTCTCACGGCACTGTCCCACCTCCACTTTTCTCATGAAGATATTCTCGATGATACCGCCACGGCAGGAGTTGGTCTTGATGCGCAGCACGCGGTCGAGGTTGGGTGAGTCCATCTTGCAGTTTTCCACATAGACGTTCTTGCATCCGCCGGAGATTTCAGAGCCAATGACCACGCCTCCGTGTCCGTCCTGCATCTCACAGTTGCGCACGATGATGTTCTGGCTGGGGATATTCCACTTGCGTCCGTCGTTGTTGCGTCCGCTCTTGATGGCGATGCAGTCGTCGCCGGTGTGGAAGATGCAGTTCTCGATGAGCACCCTGTCGCACGACTCGGGGTCGCATCCGTCGCCGTTGGGCCCCTCGTTCCATATCTTGAGGCCTCTCACGGTGATGTCGTTGCTCAGCAGGGGGTGCACCACCCAGAAGGGGGAGTTGAGCAGTGTGATGTCTTCGAGCAGAATGCCGTCGCACTTGTAGAGGTTGATGAGTTGTGGGCGGAGTCCCTTGCCTTTACCAAACTGCCGCTCGCTCACGTCGACGCCGTCCTCAGCCATGCGGAGGAGTTGGAGGCGTGTCTCTTTCTGGTGCTCAGTGAGTTGTGGTGTCCATCCGAAGGTGTCTTTGCCGCACATCTTCCACCAGGTGTCGTTGCTTCCGTTGCCGTCGATGGTGCCCTGTCCGGTGATGGCCACATCGGTCTCTCCGTAGGCATAGATACATGGTGAGTAGTTCCACAGGTCGATGCCTTCCCATCGTGTGAGGACGGTGGGGTAGAGGTCGGTGTCGAAGGCGAATTTCAGGATGGCGTCTTTCTCCACCACGAGGTTGACATGGCTTTTCAGTCGGATGGCTCCCGTCTCCCATACGCCGGCAGGGATGACGACCTTGCCGCCGCCAGCCTTGGCGCAGGCGTCGATGGCTTTGTTGATGGCCGCCTGGTTCTTGGCGGGTGTGGCCTTGACCGACGCACCGTAGCGTGTGATGTTGAACGTCTTGTCGGGGAAGGTGACCTGCCTGATGCTCTTTTCTATTTTCGCATAGTCGGTGTCCCATCCCTGTGCTGCCACAGACAGTGGGAGCAGGCAAAGCAGGAGTGAAAGCAGATGGTTCATGTTGTGATTTGTTATTAGGTGATTTGTTGTAGATTGTCGTGTCCTCTTTATGCAGCGAGAGACTTTCGGTGTGCAGCAGAGGTATACTTTGTGCAAAGGTAATCAAAAATTTTTAATTAATGTCTGAATATCGCACTTTTATTCCCGTAAAGGTTTTCGGAAATGTTAAAATTGCCATTTTTTATGTTAAAAATTTGTTTTTTATAAATAGGAGGTTTATATTTGCAGTGTTATTTTTATGATTTCGATGTTTCGAAATCGTCCCTCGAGGTTGGTAGCATCCTGCACCAACCTCTTCTTTTTTGATCACCATGTCTGCCATGCTTCGCACCTGCTTCTCCCTTCGGTCGATTGAAGATTGATTTCTCCCTCTGGTCGATTGGAGATTTCAACAATATGGGGGTAGTTCATCTAATTCCTCCAAGGTTTTGCATGCCTGTAAATAAAAAATTCCGTCTAATTATATGGCAATTATATGTTTCAGAACTATTCGCAGAACTGTTACAGTGCACCCCTCTATCGTTAATAAATCCGAAAATTGTTGGGCTTCTGCTCTTTTTTGAGTAATTTTGCCAAAAAGTTGGCGGGCATCGGCAAAGATGTCCCGTACAATCATGCTCATACGCCCATGATATCAGTAGAATCTCTCAAGGTGGAGTTTGGGGTGAAGCCCCTCTTCCATGACGCCAGTTTTGTCATTAACGACCGCGACAGGGTGGCCCTTGTCGGCAAGAACGGTGCCGGCAAGTCGACGCTGCTCAAGATCCTCTGCGGCCAGCAGAAGCCTACCTCCGGCCAGGTGTCGGTGCCCAGCGGCACGACCATCGGCTATCTGCCGCAGGTGATGGTGCTTCAGGATGACACGACGGTGCGCGACGAGGCCCGCAAGGCTTTTGCCGGTCATGTGCGTCAGCGTGAGCGTCTCGAAGCGATGCAGCGGGAGTTGTCTGAACGTACCGACTACGAGAGTGAGTCATACAACCAACTTGTTTCCCGTTTCACTATGGAGCACGACCGTTTCCAGATGATGGGTGGCGGCAACTATGAGGCCGGTCTTGAGCGGACGCTCACCGGTCTGGGTTTTGTCAGGAGCGACCTCGACCGTCCCACGTCGGAGTTCAGCGGCGGTTGGCGTATGCGTATCGAACTGGCGAAGATCCTGCTTCAGCGTCCCGACGTGCTGCTGCTCGACGAGCCCACCAACCATCTCGACATCGAGAGTATCCAGTGGCTCGAGCAGTTTCTCGCCACAGCCCCCTGTGCCGTGTTGCTGGTGAGCCACGACCGTGCCTTCATCAACAATGTGACCAACCGCACGCTGGAGATCACCTGTGGGCAGATTGTGGACTACAAGGTGAAATACGACCAGTATGTGGTGCTGCGTGCCGAGCGGCGCGAGCAGCAGATGCGTGCCTATGAGAACCAGCAGCGCGAGATAGCCGACATGAAAGAGTTTATCGAGCGCTTCCGCTACAAACCCACCAAGGCCGTGCAGGTGCAGAGCCGCATCAAGCAGTTGGCCAAGATTGTGCCCATAGAGATTGACGAGGTGGACAACTCCGCCATGCGGCTCAAGTTTCCGCCCTGCCTGCGCAGCGGCGATTTCCCCATCATCTGTGATGGTGTGCGCAAAGACTATGGCCATCACACGGTCTTCGACGGGGTGACGTTCACCATCCGCCGCGGTGAGAAGGTGGCTTTCGTGGGCAAGAACGGCGAAGGAAAGTCGACACTCGTGAAATGTATCATGGGCGAGATACCCTTTGAGGGCACCCTCAAGATCGGGCACAACGTGCAGATAGGCTATTTCGCACAGAACCAGGCGCAGATGCTCGATGAGAGCAAGACCGTCTACGACACCATCGACTATGTGGCCAAGGGCGACGTGCGCCTCCGCATCAACGATATCCTCGGTGCTTTCATGTTCGGCGGCGAGAACTCAGAGAAGAAAGTGAGCGTGCTCAGCGGCGGCGAGCGCAGCCGCCTGGCCATCATCCGCCTGCTGCTCGAGCCCGTCAACCTGCTCATCCTCGACGAGCCCACCAACCATCTCGACATGGCCTCCAAGGACGTGCTCAAGGAGGCTGTGAAGGCTTTCGACGGCACTGCCATCATCGTCTCGCACGACAGAGAGTTCCTCGACGGACTCGTCACCAAGGTCTATGAGTTCGGCGGCGGTAGGGTGAGGGAGCACCTCGGCGGCATCTACGACTTCCTGCGCCATCACCGCATCGACTCGCTCAACCAGTTGGGCACCTCCTCTCCAGCGGCTCCTGCGCCCGTGGCCGAGGAGCCCGCCGCCCCTTCTGCCGCCAAGCAGAACTATGCCGAGCACCGCGAGCAGCAGAAACGGCTCCGCAAGGCGGAGAAAGACGTGAAGCAGTGTGAGGCGCGCATCGAATCGATGGAGAAGCGCCTCGGCGAGCTCGATGAAGTGCTGTGCACCCCTGAGGGAGCGTCGGACATGCAGCTCGTCACCGAATACACGTCGACCAAGAAAGCCCTCGACGAGGAGATAGCACGCTGGGAGGAAGCCTCTCTCCTGCTTGAAGAATTGCAACAAACCTAAATCACATAAAAACCTTTTGATAATGAAAATAAAGACCATCATCCCAATCATGGCTATGGCGGCAAGCATCATGCCGGTCTATGGCCAGGGCCCGCTCAGTTCGGGCATTCCTTTGAGCAACCTCGACCGCTCGTGCAGTCCCGGCGCCGACTTCTACCAGTTTGCCTGCGGCGGATGGGTAAAAGCCAATCCCCTGCCGGCCGCCTATTCACGCTTCGGCAGTTTCGACCGGCTCCAGCAGGACAACAACGAGCGCATCAACGGCATCCTCACCGAGTTGCAGCGCAATAAGTATGCCACCGGGACCGTGGAGCAGAAACTGAGCGACATCTATCAGTTGGCGATGGACTCTGTGCGGCGCAACCGCGACGGCGTGAAGCCCGTGTTGCCCCTGATCAAGGAGATAGAGAGCTGCAAGACCAAGCACGCGCTGATGAAGCTGCAGCAGAAATACATTGCCTTTGGCATCGGCAAACCCTTCAGTACCTATTTCGGTGCCGACGAGAAAGACGCGAAATGGAACATCCTCAACATCAACCAGAGCGGACTGACCCTGCGGCAGAAGGAATATTACCTCGACAACGATGTGGCCACCACCGCCATCAGGGAAGCCTATAAGAAACATGTTACCAAGATGTTCCGACTCTTCGGCTTCAGCCAGAAGGCCGCCCTTCTCAAGATGAACGACGTGCTCAACGTGGAGACCCGTCTGGCCACCGTGTCGAAGTCGCGTACTGAGCTGCGCGACGTGGAGGCCAACTACAACAAGATGACTCTCGTGGAGTTTGAGCAGCGCTATCCCCATCTCGTGCTCTCCGAACTGATGGAGGCCGAGGGGGTGAGTGCCGACTGCTACAAGTCGATGGTCGTGGGCCAGCCCGACTTCCTCGCCGGCGCCGATGCCCTGTGGGCAGACATCACCCCCGCCCAACTCAAGTCGTATATGGAGTGGGACGTCATCAACTCGAGTGCCGAACTGCTCAGCGATGAGGTGGAGGCCGAACATTTCGACTTCTTCGGCAAGACCATGTCGGGACGCAAGGAGAACCACCCGCGCTGGAAGCGTGCCACCTCGATGGTGCAGGGTCTCCTGGGTGAGTCGCTCGGCAAAATTTATGTGGAGAAATACTTCCCCGCCGCCGCCAAGCAGCGCATGGAGAACCTCGTGAAGAACCTGCAGGTGGCCTTGGCCGAGCGTATCCAGGCCCAGGACTGGATGGACGACGCCACCAAGAAAAACGCCCTCGACAAACTCAACACCTTCTATGTGAAGGTGGGCTACCCCAATAAATGGAAAGATGTCAGCGGCATGAAGGTGGACCCCTCCAAGACCTATTATGAGAACGTGATGGCCTGCCACAAGTATCTGCATGAGTGGAACCTCGAGCAGAAGGCCGGCAAACCTGTGGACCGCGACGAGTGGCACATGACACCTCAGACCGTCAATGCCTATTACAATCCCACGACCAATGAGATTTGCTTCCCCGCAGGCATCCTGCAGGTGCCCTTCTTCGACATGACTGCCGACGATGCCTTCAACTATGGCGCTATCGGCGTGGTCATCGGCCATGAGATGACTCACGGCTTCGACGACCAGGGCCGCCACTACGACAAGGACGGCAACATGACCGACTGGTGGACGGAGAACGACGGCAAGATGTTTGCCGAGCGTGCAGACAAGTACGCCGACTTCTTCTCCGCAATCAAGGTGCTGCCCGACCTCAATGCCAACGGCAAACTGACTCTCGGTGAGAACCTCGCCGACCACGGCGGTCTGCAGGTGGCCTTCTACGCGCTGAAGAACGCCATGAAGGACACTCCGCTGGCCACCATCGACGGCTTCACCCCCGAGCAGCGCTTCTTCCTGGCTTATGCCGGCGTTTGGGCCAACAACATCACCGAGGCCGAGATACGCAACCGCACGAAGAGCGACCCCCATTCACTGGGTAAATACCGTGTCAACGGGGCTCTCCCACATATCGACATGTGGTATGACGCCTTTGGCATCCAGCCCTCCGACAAGATGTATGTGCCCAAAGAGGAGCGACTGAGCCTCTGGTGAGAATCTTCCTGGGAGCCCTAGGAACCCTAGGAATACTAGGAATCCTAGAGCCCCTAGGAAAACTAGGCCCCCTAGGCCCTCAATCTAATAAGAATATCAAAAAGAACAATCATGCCACTCAGAATCCCCGACCGTCTTCCGGCCATTGAACTGCTGAAGCAGGAGAATATCTTCGTGATGGACGACACGCGCGCCCACAGCCAGGATATCCGTCCGCTTCGCATCGTGATCCTCAACCTCATGCCGCTGAAGATTACCACGGAGACCGACCTCATCCGCCTGCTCTCCAACACCCCCCTACAGTTGGAGGTGTCTTTCATGAAACTCAAGAGTCACACCCCCAAGAACACGCCCATCGCCCACATGATGATGTTCTACAAGGATTTCGATATCCTCAGGAAGCAGAAGTTCGACGGGATGATCATCACGGGTGCCCCGGTGGAGCAGTTGGATTATGAGCAGGTGTCCTACTGGGAGGAGTTGCGCCAGATTTTCGACTGGGCCCGCACCAACGTCACCAGTACCCTCTTCATCTGTTGGGCGGCACAGGCCGGACTGTTTTACCACTATGGCGTGCCTAAATATCCGTTGGAGAAGAAAATGTTCGGGGTCTTCAGACAATATCCCGTCAGTACACGGCTGCCCATCTTCCGGGGATTCGACGATGTGTTCTACATGCCCCACAGCCGCCATTCCGAGGTGCGGCGTGAAGACATCGAGCGTATCGAGGGACTGGATATTATCGCTGAGTCGCCTGAGAACGGCGTGAGTATTGTGATGGCCCGCGGTGGGCGCGAGTTCTTCATCACCGGCCACCTGGAGTATGCGCCCGACACCCTCGGCAACGAATACCGGCGCGATGTGGGCATCCGCGACGATGTGGGCGTGCCCTGCAACTACTTTCCCAACGATGACCCCACACAACCTCCCGTGGTGAAGTGGCGTGCCCATGCCAACCTGCTCTACAACAACTGGATCAACTACTACGTCTATCAGGCGACACCCTATAATATTGACGACATCAAGTAGTAACCACGAAATCAAATAGTAGCAGACAAAAAGACCTTGACAGTGCATCCCGCGGAAATGATCCCTCTCGAACTCCTTGCACCCGCTAAAAACCTGGAATGCGGTATCGCCGCCATCGACCATGGCGCCGATGCTGTGTATATCGGCGCACCGCAGTTTGGGGCGAGGGCCGCGGCCGTCAACAGCATCGATGACATTGCCGCGCTCTGCCGCTATGCACACCGCTACCGTGCCCGTGTCTATGTCACTGTCAACACGCTGGTCTACGACCAGGAACTGGCGGCCGCCAGACAATTGGTGGACGACCTGTGCGCTATAGGGGTGGACGCCCTCCTCGTGCAGGACATGGCCCTCGTGGGTATGGCGGCTGAGGCTGCCGCACGTCATCAGCGTCCCTTGGCGCTCCATGCCAGTACGCAGACCGACAACCGCTCTGCGGCGAAGGTCCGCTGGTTGGGCAGCATGGGCTTCAGCAGGGTGGTGCTGGCACGCGAAGTGTCGCTGGCTCAGATGGCCGCCATCCACCGTGAGGTGCCTGAAGTGGAGTTGGAAGCCTTTGTCCACGGTGCCCTTTGTGTGAGCTATTCGGGCGTGTGCTACGCGTCGCAATACTGCTTCTCACGCAGTGCCAACAGGGGCGAGTGCGCGCAGTTCTGCCGGCTGAAATTCGCCCTCACCGATGCTGCAGGCCATCCCGTAGACCGTCAGCGCCATTGGCTGTCGCTGCGTGATATGTGCCGCATCGACCACCTGGCAGAGATGGCCGATGCCGGTGTCACCTCATTCAAGATAGAGGGGCGCCTGAAGGATGTCGCCTATGTGAAGAATGTGGTGGCTGCCTACAGTCAGGCACTCGATAAAGTGGTGGCCCGTTCTGGTGGCCGATACCGTCGCAGTTCGCTCGGCAGCAGCGCCGTGTCGTTTGCCCCCAACCTCCAGAAAACATTCAACCGCGGATTCACACCCTATTTCCTCCTCAGCGACGACGATGAGGTGGCATCGCTCGACACCCCCAAGGCATTGGGAGAATATGTGGGGCGGGTGAAGGAAGTGGGCCGCGACTCCTTCAGCGTGGCTGGCTTGGCCTCCTTTGCCAACGGCGACGGCCTCTGCTTCTTTGATGCGGCGCATGAGTTGCAGGGATTCAGGGTCAACCGTGCCGAAGGCAACCGTATCTACCCTCAACGGATGCCACGGCAGATGCGCCAAGGGTTGCCGCTCTACCGCAATGCCGATGCCGCCTTCGACAAAATCCTTGCTCGTCCGACGGCAGACCGGCGCATTCCGCTGAGCCTCGAATTGCGCTTGTTCGAGAAAGGTATCTCGCTTAATGCCACTGTCTTAAAGACAGATATTCAAGTGACGGTGGAGAAAGAAATTCCCCATGAACAGGCGCGGCAGTCGCAGGCGGAGAACATGCGACGGCAGATGAGCCGCCTCGGCGGCACTGTCTATCAGGCGGCCGACATCGTCATCGACGACGACACATCGCAGTGCTTTGTCGCCTCGAGTGTGCTGGCCGATCTGCGCCGGCAGATGGTGGAGGCCCTCGACGTGCTGTTGGCGGCCATGCCTCAGTCGCGTGCCCACCACACTGGTCCCGACGCCAGTGCCACGCCGATGCGCGAGGTGCCCGCACCGCCTCCCGCGGCAGAAGAGTATCAGCGCTATCCCTACCTCTACAACATCGCCAACAGGCAGGCCGCCGACTTCTATGCCGCCCTCGGAGAGATGCCTGATGGCAGGGCCTTCGAACGGGGCAATGTGCGCTCTGCCGACGGCCAGCAGCCGCCACTGCTCATGCAGTGCCGCCATTGCATCCGCCGCCTGCTGGGCTATTGCCGCCGCCGTGGCGAAGTCTCTGCTCCCTGGCGTGAACCCCTTTTCCTGGCGCTTCCCGACGGACGCCGCTTCCGGTTGCAGTTTGATTGTAAGAAATGTCAGATGAACGTCTATGCCGACAGTTAAACGAATCCTCCTGTTGCTGTTGCTGGTGGCCGTTGCCTCCGGCTGCTATCGCCGTCAGGTGTCCTTGACCAGGCCTGCCGCCATCGAACTCACTGACCATCAGCTCGACTCCATCGTTTTTGCTGAAACACACCACTATTCGCAGAACTATAATTTCGTGGTGAGTTCCGACTCGCTGTCGCTTGTCAATCAGATGCCCGAGGAGGCGGTGAGCAATCTGCCCACCGACTCGTTCACCGTGAAGAAGAACGAGCGACTCGCCGTGGCAGACATCCGCATCATGCCCAACGACTCCGTCGACTCGGTGTGGGTGCAACTCGCTCATGCGACAGGCAACTTCGGATGGATTCATGAGAGCGAGATGCTCGACAACGTGGAGCCCGACGACCCTATCTCGCAGTTCATCTCCTTCTTCTCCGATGAGCACCGCCTCATCTTCCTCGTGGCCTTCGTGGTCATCCTCTTCGTCTACGGCATGAGAAAACTGATGCGCCGCAATGCCTTCATCGTGCATTTCCGCGACATCGCCACCTTCTATCCCACGCTGCTCGCCGTGGTGGTGGCCATCTCAGCCACCCTCTATTCCAGCATACAGATGTTCGCCCCCGACGACTGGCGTGAGTTCTATTTCCATCCCTCGCTCAATCCCTTCTCGCTGACGGGACTGCTGCGGCTGTTCATCGCATCGGTGTGGGCCATCCTCATCGTGGGCATCGCCGCTGTCGACGACACCTTCCGGCATCTTCCCGTGGCCGACGGTGTGCTCTACCTCTTCGGACTGGGAGGTATCTGCGCCGTCAACTACATCGTTTTTACCATCTCCACCCTCTATTATGTGGGCTATCTGCTGCTCCTGGCCTATGCCGGCTTCGCCTTCTGGCGCTATCTCACCCAGACGATGAGCAAATACATCTGCGGCAACTGCGGCAAGCAGATCAAGCACAAGGGCAGATGTCCGCATTGCGGCGCCGTGAACGAGTGAGAGGAAGCTCTTGATAATCTAGAAATCCTAGGAATCCTAGGGATTCTAGGAAAACTAGGAATTCTAGAAAATCTAGGAATTCTAGAAAATCCCAGGAAATCCCAGAAAAGCGCATTAATCTTATAAAATCGTTTCGCTTTCTCATCATTATTTCGTAATTTTGCACCGATTATAGCCTTTTGGGCTTTCGGGATTATAAAGATTATCAATACAACAGGTATATGACAAGAAAACTGCTGGCAATACTGCTTGTCGTCCTTCTGGTGGCGGCAGTGTTGTTCTTCGGAAAAGGGAAATCACATGAGGAAGACAACGGGCAGCATTTCCTGCCCGTGGACACCGCTACAATGGCGGCTGCCCGTCCGGTGGTGAAAATCTATATGGAGAACTCCGGAAGTATGAACGGCTATGTGACCACCAACTCGCAGTTTAAGAACGCCCTCGGGCATCTCATCACCAAGGCCGACGGTTTCTACAGCGGCACCTCGCTCGACTTCATCAACCAGGACATCTACCACACCGCCATGTGTGATGACCTCGACAATTTCGTGCTCGGCCTCAATCCCACGTCGATGCAGGTGGGGCATACCAGCTCGACCGACATCAACAAGATATTCAAGATGATTCTCGACCATACCCAGGGCGACACCATCTCTGTGCTCGTGAGCGACTGCATGTATGACGTCGACAATGTGGGCAACCTGCTCTCCGCCGCCGCCAGCAGCACCACCGGCACTTTCATGAAGGCCATCCGCCGTGCTCGCGACTGCAAGCATGAGTTCGCCGCCATCATCATGCAGTGTATGTCGGAGTTCAGCGGCAACTACTATGAGGGCAACCAGGCGATGCCCTGCGACACACAGCGCCCCTATTATGTCATCGTGATGGGCAATGTGGAGCAGGTGAGAGACTTCGACCGGCACATGGAACTGGAGGACACCCCCACGGGCCTGCCCGGCATGACGCATAAGTATATGCTTTCGTCGGAGCCCACATGGCTGCTCAACCACATGAACGCCCGCATCTTCTCCAGCAATTTCACCAATGCCCTCCGCATACAGGCCCACCACGACGGTCTCAACGTGCGCAAGGTGACCCTCGACCACGACCAGCCCAACTTCAACTTCGCTTTAGGACTCGGCGTGTCGCAACTTTTCGCCGATCCCTCCTACCTGCTCGATATCAACAACTACGAGGTGGAACCCTCGCAGTATCAGATCACCGACGTCAACGACAAGGCGAAGTTCACCGAGTGCGACTTCTTCCGCCGGCCCATCTGCTTGCAGATGGTGGCACTGGGGCAGAACTATGTGCCGAAGGTCACCGTACGGCTCAAGAACCAGATACCCGGATGGGTGAAGGAGTGCAGCTACAACCAGCGGCAGAGCACACTGCCGCCCTCCCACCAGTCGTACGCCATCTATGAGATGGTGGAGGGCATCTACGGCGCTTTCTACAATTCGAAGGAGAGCGACAGCCGCGAACTCTTCCGCCTCGACGTGCGTTTCGACGCCTACGAATAGGGCGGCAGCCGGCAGCCGTTCCATGTCTGGCCTCCCGGCACCATATCAACCATCAACAGACCATCAAGCCATCAACAAATCAATATGGATATCATATCAAACATTCTCGAACTTTTCGGGGCCGCTTATCTCGGAGACTTCTCCAAGTACATGTTCCAGTCGGGTGCCTATAGCCCTGTCTTCTATGTCATGCTCCTGCTGCCCCTCATCGTCGCTTTCGTCTATTACATCGTGCTCGACCACATCCTGCTGGCACAGACCCGCAAATGGCTCTTCATCGGAGGAGGCACGGCTGCTGTGGCCACCGTCGTGGCACTGATTATCGCCCATCAGAAAATAGAGGGATTCACCTTCTCGCAGAATATCATCGACGCAGGCATCGGTTCCGCCGACTTCCTCTCGTTCGGATTCATCATCTTTGTCTACAGCGCGCTCTTCTTCTTAGTGTTCTCGCTGATTTTCAAGTCGTTCAGCAGCCGCTCGAGAAACATCCCCTTCTGATGCCGCAAAGGCAGCACTATCTTTATTAAAAGCAAAGACCGCAAAATGAGCAAACTATATATCTTCGGCATCGGAGGCACGGGCGCGAGAGTGCTCCGCTCACTCACTATGCTGCTCGCCTCGGGTGTGTCGCTCGGCGACAAGATCGACACCATCGTGCCCGTCATCATCGACCCCGACACCAGCAACGGCGACCTGACACGTACCGTCTCGCTGATGCATCTCTATCAGAAAATCCGCCAGCATCTCAATTTCGACAACCGTCCGGAGAAGAACGGCTATTTCAAGGTGATGATCGACGACATGAACACCAACTTCAGGCTGCATCTCAACAATGTGGCCAATATGAAGTTCTCGGACTACATCGCCTACAACCGTTTCGCCAACCAAGGGCAGGCCGACAGCAACCAGGCGCTCCTCAGCCTCCTCTTCTCCGACAAGAACCTCGCCTGTCCGCTCGACGTGGGCTTCAAGGGGAATCCCAATATGGGAAGTATCGTGCTCAACGACCCCAAGAACACAGAGGCGATGATCTCGCTGTTGCAGCATTTCCAGTCCGACGACCAGATTTTCATCGTCAGCAGTATCTTCGGCGGCACTGGCGCCGCAGGCTTCCCTCTGCTGCAGAAGACGTTCCGCGAAGCAGAGCGGCTGAATATCCCCAACTCGTCGGCCATCGCCAACGCCGCCATCGGTGCCGTCACCGTGCTGCCCTATTTCGGTCTGAAGGAGAACAAGGACAGCGAGATCAACATGGAGACGTTCATCTCGAAGACCAAGGCGGCGCTGAAATACTATATCGGCAACCTCGACGTAGACAATCTCTACTATATCTGCGACTCCATCAAGAACCGCTATGAGAACGTGGAGGGTGCCACCGACCAGCGCAACAAGGCCCATTTTGTGGAGTTGGCCGCCGCCCTCGCCGTCGTTGACTTCGTCAGGTCGCAGGTGGAGCACAACCGCATGCACACCAACACCTCCTATAGGGAGTTCTCGGTGAAGGCCGACGAGAATCCGCTGACCATGGCCCACCTGTGCACCTCCACCTTCGGTTGCGTGGGGCGCGAGATGATCAGTTTCTATCTCTTCTCACGCTTCATGATGGAGCACTTCGACCAGACGCGTGACTATGCCTGGGCCAAGACCCCGCAGATGAAGAACGCCAGTTTCAGCGACGCTTTCTTCGCCGACCTGCGGCAGTTTGCCGACGCCTACAAGAACCAATGGCTCAAGGAACTGTCGGACAACCAGCGGAGTTTCCAACCTTTCGACCTCTTTGCCAACACCGACGACGTGTTCGACACCATCATGCACATCGAGCCCAAGAAGACCTCCATGCTCGGCAAACTGCTGGGCAAGAACCTCAAAGGCTATCCCGCCATCGACACCGAGATCTCCGACGTGTCGATGAAGAAGCTGCGCGGGCTCGACACCTACAACTTTTTCATTACCGTGCATGAGACGGCCATCAACAACGTCATCAAGAAGAAATACAACATTTGACCTATGCCACACGTTTTCAGATTCCATAAAGGCAGCGAGACCATCGAGGGCTGGCAGGAGACCGCCCAGCTCGGTACGAAGGACATAGAGGCCATCGACGACCCCAACGGTGCGAAGGCATCGCTGCCCATCACCTCCATTCCCACCCCCTTTGCCGGTTTCGAACTGGCGAAGACCGCCTTCGGCTATTGCGCCGAGATGGGGGTGACCGGTTCGTCGATCTATCACAAGATGGTCTCCGGCGCCCTCGACGTGCTTGAGATTTTCTTCGGCTACCGGACGAAATACGGCAAACTGTTTCAGATTGTCACTTGGGACAAGACCAACGACTTGCAGCGACTGGCCGCCGACGGTGTGCCTGAGCATGCCGCCGTGGCCGCCACGCTCGCCCTCTTCCTCTCGCAGGACACGCGCAGTTTCAACTTCGGCCGTATGCAGTATATCTATATGCTCAACTATATCGGTGCGGGTGCCGTGGGGCAGATCAATATCGTGGGCGGCACGTCGCCCACTTCCGTCACCGTGGCATCGGCCAACGACCTGTCGTATGTCTGCGATGTCTATCTGAGCAACTACCATCTCGCCTTCCATCCCGACGACGACGGCACCTACCGCTCCCTCGTGGGCCGCGACAGGGAGTTCCGCGAGTTTGTCTACCTGCTCTCCAAGCAGCCGGAGTTCACCGCCCTCTATCCTGAGTTTCACGCCTACGTCGATGCCTGCTTCCGCGCCGACACCGACACGGAGTTCAAAAACCGTATGAATGCCATGCAGCCGGGCATGTACGGCAGTCTCTACCAGCCGCTCATCGCTGGCAGTTCGCAACTGATGCTGCCCGGCGACATCCCCATGATGTGTCTCCCCGGCGACCGCATCGCCACCGACAGCGATTTCAGGATCCTCTCCGACGTAGACGAGGCTCGCCTGCCGCTGGTGCTGCCCTCGGAGCCCTATTTCGAGCCGGAGATGCGCTACACCACCTCGCACTGGAACTCCCACCTCATGGCCCCGCTGTCCGACCGCCGGCCGATGGAGGAGCGCACGTTGCCTTTCGACTCCACCACCTATCCCTATCTCACCACCGACGACGTGTTTGAGCCCTATCTGCTCAAGGTGCCGTTCCCCGTCAATGAGTCGGCTTTCTTCACCAACTTCTTCAGGGGGGCCAACCGCACTTCCGACGAGTGCCAGTATCTACTGCCGCTCAAGCAGGACATCATGCGCTATCTCTCGGTGAAGACGCTCACGGGATATGCCGGCAACACGTCGAAGCCCGTCTTCCAACTCAATGAGATGCCCGACGGACGTATCCAGGCCGTCATCAACATTCCTGTGCAGCGGGGACGTTACGTCACCCTCCACAGGGAATACACCACGGCACAGGTAGACCCCGACCCCAACCGCCTGATATGGCCCGTGATGGAGTGCCGCTTCGACCTGTTCGTCTTCCCCAGTTACCATATCGACGACCCCACGCTCGAGAAGCCGCAGCGCGTCTATCTCGTCGACGAGGATACAGCAGGATACCGGAAGGAACAGTTCCAGTATGCTGTCTATGCCTACCGCAACCAGTCGGCAGAGCCGCTCACCCACACCATGGTGGAGCGTGCCGACAAGCGCCGGCAGTTTCTTACCTCGAAATATTTCTGCCTCACCGAGGAGTTCGACTATCTCGTGGTGACCAATACCATCGCCAGCGGCATGCTGGTGCCCCTCTACCGCAACATCAAACAAGGCAGCAAGGTCTTCGATTTCGCCATCGACTTCGGCACCACCAACACGCATATCGAATTCAAGTCGGACACCGACCCCGAGCCGCAGGCACTCACCATCGCCCCCGACGAGGTGCAGATGCTCGCGCTCAACTCACTCTCGCGCCGCTCTGTGGAGATGATCGACCAAGAGGGACTGGAGTCGTTCTATGGAGGTCCGGCACAGGCGTTCATGCAGGAGTTCCTGCCCGTGAGTATCGGACCGGGAGAGATCGCACGCTTCCCCATGCGCACCAACCTGTGCTACCGTGCAGGGCACAGTGTGGAGGGGCGCGACATCTTCGCCCTGGCCGACTATAATATCGGCTTCCACTATGAGAAGGAAGATACCTACGACTACAACGAGACCCGCCCCGACCTGAAGTGGGACAGCAGCCGTGGCAACAACCTGCTCATCGAGGCCTACTTCGAGGAAATCCTCATGCTCATCCGCAACAAGGTGCTCCTCTCGGGAGGTTTCCTCAGCCGCACAGGCATCACGTGGTTCTATCCCGTGTGTATGCAGCCCTATCAGATCTCCAACCTGGAGAGCACATGGAACAAACTGTGCCGGCGACTCATCGCACCGCAAGGCTACAAACTGCAGAAGGTGGCCGAGTCGCTCGCTCCTTATTACTATTATTCCAAGAAAGAGGATGTGGACGCAGAGAGCCGTCCCGTGGTGTCGATGGACATCGGCGGCGGCACCACCGACTTCGTGGTCTATCACCGCGGCAACACCGCCACGCTCATCTCTTCCGTCAGGTTCGCCGGCAACAATATCTACGGCGACTTCCTCGGACGCGGGACCGAATACAACGGTTTCGTCAAGGCCTTTGCCCCCGACTTCGACATGAAACTGCGCGACATCAGCGGCGTCAGCGACGTCTACGCGAAGTCGAAGCGCAGCAGCGCGGAGTTCATCTCCTTCCTCTATTCGCTCGACAGCAACCCACGCATGGTGGGCAGGGGAGTGTCGTTCTCGGAAGAGTTGCGGGCCAACCAGCAGCTGCGTGTCGTACTGCTGCTCTTCTATGCCGCCGAGGTGTATTATGCCGCCCGGCTGCTGGAGATGAAGGGACTGCCCACACCCGCCTATATCACCGTCAGCGGTACGGCATCGAAGGTGTTAGGATTCATCGGCAGCATCGATGCCCTGCAGGCACTGGCCACCCTCATCTTCAACGACGTGCTGGGCGACACCGGACAGGTGGAGCTGAAACTTGTGGAGAACCCGAAGGAAATCACCTGCAAGGGCGGCCTGAACATGAAGCCCCGCTATGTGGTGGACGATGTGGAGACCATCACCCGCTTCCGCACCGGCTCTGCCACTCTCGACGCGCTCAGTCTGCCGCGCTACAAGGATATCACCGACGAGGTGCGGGCAGAGGTGCTCGACGACTATCGGAAGTTCATCGACTATTTCTTCTCGCTCAACCAGAGATATAGTTTCACCAAGTATTTCGGCGTGTCCAACGAAAGGGAGTTCGCACGATTCCGCACCGTGCTCACGGAGAAGGCGGAGCAGGACTTCAACAAGGCCATCGAGTCGCGGCGCGACAGCATGACCGACGAGGAGAACCCCGAACTCAAGGACTCGCTCTTCTTCATCCCGCTCACCGGCGGCATCAGCCGTCTGGCGCTCTATATCGCGCAAAACCCGTGAGCGGCAAGCCGTCATCCCATCCATCCTAAAGAATTCTAACATGAACACCGTATTATCGCTCTTCCTCTTTGCCGTGGCCATCGCATGGTTTGAATATCGCCTCAAAGGCATCAACAAAGAGTCTGACCGCGACCAGAAAGGGGCGTTTGACTTCTTCGCCACCAAGGAAGAACTGAAAAAGGCAGTGAAACGGCTGACGGAAAAGGCCGACGAGGCCCATACGGCCCTCAGCGAGCGCATGACCTCACTCGAGGAGAAGGCTTTCTTCGCCCAAGAAGAGAAGAAGGCTGCCGCCCAGGAGCCTCAGGCGCCCAAGGCGGAGCCCGACCCGAGAGTCATCTTCTTCAGGTGGCCTGCCGACGACGGCACCTTCGCCGACGCGCAGCGGCTTGTCAGTCAGACGGAAGACACCTATTACCGTTTCCAGCTCGATGACACCCGCACCCGTGCCGAATTCCTTTTCGTCACCGTCAGCGATACTCAGTTGAGCAAGGCCAACAACAGTTCGAAGAAGTATATTGAGCGGGTGTGCAACTTCACCGGAGAGAAGTCGACGCGGTATACCTGCACTCCCGGCAAGGCACATCTCGAGCGCGGACGATGGGTGGTCGACCAGAAAGCACGCATCGAATATCGCTGATATTCTAGATTTTTCTAGATATTCTAGTTTTCCTAGTTTTCCTAGTTTTCCTAGATTTTCTAGAATTTCTAGATATACTAGATTTTCTAGATTCTCTAGGATACAAAAAAATCCCCTCCCTGGGTTGCAGGGAGGGGAAAATCTTCATAGAGTAGGGGATGGTCGTCTGTGAGACTGATTAATATTCCATCAGCGGCTCAAGCTCCTTGGCTTGTGCGATCATCTTCTCCACCTCTTTCACACTCGGCACACGGTTGGTGAGGTTCTTCTCTGCATTCACCTCTTCCAACTTGGCCTGCAGGTTCTCTGCAATGCGGTTGCGCAACTCCTTGACGGTGTCGACGCCGGCAGCCTCGAGCAGTTCGGCGAACTGCGGTCCCACGCCGCTGATGCGCATCAGGTCGCAGTGGTTGGTCCAAGTGAGAATCAGTTTGGGGGAGATACCTGTCTGCTCAGCCAGCTCTTTGCGGCCTGCGGGTTTTGCACACTTTGCCAGAAGGTCAGCATCGGTGTTGATGCCGGCAGCAATCAGTTTCTCTGCGTAGACGGGGCCAATGCCCTCAATGTCAACAATCTTGTAGGTCATAATATTTATCGTTTAGGGTTAGTAGTGTCTGTTTTCATTGCACTCTTTCGCAAAAATAGTCAAAATCCTTGAAGTATAAACCATTCCACACTGTTTTATAATAAATTTTAACTATAAAAGTGCTTTGTGGCCGTTGTTTTGGGTGGCAGTTGCGGGTGGGAGGGTTGTGAGAGAGGTTGTTAGAGAAAAACTCGCTTGCCCGATGATGGGGCAAGCGAGAGAATATGGCTGTCTTGGTGGAAGGAATGCTCAGTCGTCAATGTCATCCTGCCTTACAGGGAAGGTGAAATAGGTGTCGGGGAACGGCTCGTTGCTCAGGGTGAAGTGCCACCATTCGGTGTCGAGGGGCTTGAAACCGTGAGCGAGCATGGCCTGACGCAGGATCATACGATTCTTGAACTGCTCGGCGGTGATGCTTTTTCCGGTGGGCGACTTGCTGTTGTCGCCTGTATATTCACCCGTTTCAGGATTGCCGCAGAAGTCGGGATGACTCTCAGGGCCGAACCAGTCGAAGGTGCCGCCCATGTCGAGTTCCTTTTCCGTGTTCATGTCGAAGAGCGTCAGGTCGACGGTGGAGCCGCGTGTATGTCCGCTTTTCTCCATGATATACTCTTGGTCAAAGAGCACCGACTTGTCGAGGTCGGAATAGAAGTAGGGCTTCATTTCCGTTGCCGAAAGATCGGCAGCCCAGCGCACGAAGTGGTCGACGGCCTTCTGAGGGCGGTAGGCGTCATAGATTTTCAGCCGATAGCCTTTTGACAGCACGTCGTCGCTCACTGCCTTGAGGGCCTCGGCAGCTTTTTGGGTGAGCATAGCCGTGGGCTCCTCGTAGCCGTCGATACGGCTGCCTACGAAATTGTATGTCCCGTAGTATCTGATTTCCAAGATGGCATCGGGAATGGCCTCAGCCAGCGTGACAAACTGGCTGGAGTCGTCGGTGGGGCTTGTCGCCGCGTCGTTGATGCTATTGTAGAAACAGAAAGCGCCAAAAGCAGCCGCGATGACGGCCACGCTGGCAGCGGCTCTCCAATGTTTGGGCTTTTGCATATCCTTCCTTTTTGTTTTTACTTACCAGTCGTTGTCTTCGTCACCGGTGATGCCGTTCTTCAGGGCTTCCTCCACCTTGTCCATGATGGCGTTGGAGTAGGCGTGAGTCATCACGAGTGCCTTGGCGCATGTGCGTTTCTGCGCGTCTTTCTCCACGAAGGGGTAGTGCTTGGCGATTTCCCACTGCTCGTCATAGAGATTGGCGTTGGTCTTGTCGTCCTTCTTGCGCTTCGAGTCGCCGTAGGTGCTTCTGTTGGGTTCGGCCAGGCTGAGCCATCCGCCGCTGATGTCGGCCAGGACGTCGTAGGTCTGCACGGTGTAGGTGACGCGTACACGGCCGTCTTTGATATCGAGGCGGATGACAGGGGTGATGCTGACCGAGTATTTGTTGACCGTACCGGTATGATTGGCGATGTCGGGGATGGTCGACGAGATGATGATGCAACCGCTCTCCTTGTCGTTGAGCGTGATGGCCTGCTTGTCTTTGAAGGTGGCTGTGGTCCAGTAGTTGAGTGCCACATAGAGTTGCTCTTTCGATTTGCCGGGAGCCTGTATGACCTGCTGATAGGTGAGGCTCTCGTTCTTGTCGAGTGTCAGCTCTCCTGCCAGGTTCATGGCTGCGTCGAGCCATTTCTCGCCATACCGCTCCTTGGCATATTTCTCCAGGTCGGCGGCTTTCATCACCTGTGCTTGTACATTCATTGTAGCCATGATGGCGACTACGGCTAAAATGACAATCTTTTTCATTTCGTTTCTTTACTTTATTATTTTTTGCTTTACTCTAGTTTCGCTTTTGTTCAACTTTTGGAGTTTAGGAGTTGCGTCTACCAGATATGGGCGCGCTTCTTCTTTGCCAGGAAGAGTTTGTCGCTTTTCTTGATTTTGAAGGCGTCATACCAGGCGTCGATATGCGGCAGGGCGGCATTGACGCGGGCGATGTTGGGTGAGTGCACATCGACAGTGATGAGCATCTCCATGTATTCCGGGCGCATGTTGGAGGCCCAGACACGTGCCCACGAGAGGAAGAAGCGCTGCTCGGGGGTGAATCCGTCCTTCACGCCTAAAGGATTCTTGCTCATGGCGTTCTGGAGGGCGCGGAAGGCGATGTTGATGCCGCCGTTGTCGCCGATGTTCTCACCTAACGTCTGCTTGCCGTTGATGGTCTTGCCGGAGACAATCTCCACCTTGTCGAAATAGTCCTCAAGGAGTTTTGTGCGTGCCTCGTAGTTCTTCTTGTCCTGCTCTGTCCACCAGTTCTTCTGGTTACCGGTCTTGTCGAACTGCGAGCCCTGGTCGTCGAAGCCGTGGCTCATCTCATGACCGATGACTCCGCCGATGGCACCGTAGTTGGCTGCATCGTCGGCTTTGGGGTCGAAGAAGGGCGGCTGGAGGATGGCTGCCGGGAAGCAGATCTCGTTGGTGGTGGGGTTGTAGTAGGCGTTGACGGTCTGCGGTGTCATCAGCCACTCACTCTTGTCAACGGGTTTGTTGACCTTGCGGTTGAGTTCATCATCGAGCAGGAAGACAGAGATACGGCCGAGGTTCTCATAGAGCGAAAGACTCTCGTCCACCTGCAGACCGCTGTAGTCTTTCCATTTGTCGGGATAGCCGATTTTCACGATGAAGTTGCTCAGCTTGTCCTGTGCCTGCAACTTCGTCTCCGGACTCATCCATGTGGCCTCGTTGATACGCTGCGAGAGGGCCTCCTGCAGGTTGGCCACCAGCTGGAGCATCCGCTGCTTGCTGCTCTCAGGGAAATGCTTCTCCACATAGAGTTTACCCACGGCCTCGCCCATCACGCCGCTGACCAAAGCCACGGCACGCTTCCAGCGTGGACGGTCCTGCTGTACGCCGTTCATGACGCTGCTGAACTTGAACGCCTCGGCGCGGAAGTCGTCGCTCAGTTGGCTGCTGGCGCCGCTGATGACCTTGATCTCGGCATAGGCCTTCAGGTCGTCGAGCGGAGTCTCGGCGAGGATTTTCTCCACCTCGTGGATGGGCTCGGGCTGCCCCACGTCGACCTCGTCGAAACGGGGGAATCCGGTGGCGAGGAAAACGTTGCCCCAGTCGATGCCGGGGAAGTCGGTCACTAATTGGTTGTAACTCATCTTATGGTAGTTGGCGTCGATGTCGCGCAACTGCACCCTGCTGTAGCTGGCTTTGGCGATACGGGTCTCGATGGCCATCACCGCCTGCATCTTCTTTTCTGCGGTGGCCTCGTCGTTGCCCACCATCGTGAAGAGGTTCTTGAGCATCGTCTTGTAGGCTTCGCGCACGCGCACCGTCTGCTCGTCGTCGTTGAGATAGTAATCGCGTGTGCCCAGACCGATGCCTCCCTGTCCGATGCTCACGAGGTTCATGTCGGCATTGCGCATGTCGGCACCCACGCCGATGCCATACATCATGGTGCTCTCACCCATCCGGTCGAGTTGGGCGGTCACCAGCTGGTATTCGCGGCGGTCTTTGATGGCGGCGATGCGGTCAAGTGTGGGCTTCAGCGGTTGCCATCCCTCGCGGTTGAGGCGCACGCTGTCCATCATCAGGTTGTAGAGCGAGCCGATTTTCTGGCCCAAAGAGCCTTTCTGCTGGGGGGTGTTGGCATACTGCAGGATGAGCTCCTGTATGTCTTTCTGGCTCTGCTCATACAGGTCGGTAAAAGCGCCGTTGCTGGTGTGCTCGTCGTCGAGGGGATGATTGCGGAGCCATCCGCCGGCGGCATATTGATAGAAGTTGTCTCCCGGACGGATGCTGGTGTCCAGGTTCTGCGGGTCGATGCCCGAGGTGAGCGACTGTGCGAAGGCTGTGCCTCCGGAAAGAAACAGTGCTGCTAAGAATAGAATCTTTTTCATAATTGTATATCTTTTCTGTATAATGTGTCTCTTTGTTTTTTTCGTCTTTTCGGTTTTCGCGTCTTATCTGAACCAAGGTGCAAATATAGTCATTTATCTGTCAATTTTGCGAAAAATGGCGGTACAAAATGCGATGGGAGTGTAAAAAAGATGATGTGCCGACCTTGATTTTATGGCACTATTTGCACCGGTGTCAGAATATTTTCGTAATTTAGCCGCGGAATAACCGAATATTGTGAGAAAACGAAAGAAAATGGGAATAGTTATTGGTATTGACGTGGGCATCAGCACCACGAAAATCGTAGGAGTGAAGGACGGTCAGGTAGTGTCGCCGATGCGCATCACAGCCACCGACCCCGTGACGTCGCTCTATGGCGCTTTCGGCAAGTATCTCGTAGAGAACAAGATTGAGCTGGATGACGTGGAGCAGGTGATGGTGACTGGCGTGGGCAGTGCCTATATCGACAAACCTGTCTATGGTCTGCCCACCAACAAGGTCGACGAGTTCATGGCCGACGGTCTGGGGGCACGCTTCGAGACGGGTCTCGACAACATCATCGTGGTGAGCATGGGTTCGGGCACCTCGCTCGTTCTCTGCAAAGGCGATGACATCCGCCATATCGGCGGCGTGAGTATCGGTGGCGGCACCTTGGCAGGTCTCTCGCTCATCATGCTTAAGACGTCCGACATCAAACAGGTGTCGACTTTGGCCATGCAAGGCGACATCTCAAAAGTCAACCTCTCTATCGGCGACATCAGTCCCCGGCCGCTGCCCGGTCTGCCGATGAATGTCACTGCCTCCCTCTTCGGCAAGGCAAAGTCCGACGCGGCGAAGGAGGATATCGCCGTGGGACTGATCGTGATGGTGCTTCAGTCGATAGGCAGCGCGGCGGTGCTCTCGGCGCTCAACAGTCAGATTCACGAGTTTGTGTTGATCGGCAACCTCTCCCTGCTGCCTCAGTGCCGTGATGTGTTCCCCATGTTAGAGAAACTCTATCACGTGCATTTCCTCATCCCTAAGTATTCGCAGTTCTGCACGGCCATTGGCGCCGCACTCTATTATGACAAAATCAAAACCAATTAATCTATCATATTATGGGAAGTTTTTTAGAAGAAATCGTGAAAGGCGGACTGGGCGAGGTGCTCGGTTCGGTGCTCGGAGGCGGTTCGTCGAAGGGTAAAAGCTCCGGCGGAGGCCTTGAGGATATCATCAAGTCGATACAGGAGCAGATGGGAGGCGGTGGTTCGTCATCTTCCTCCTCGTCCTCGGGCGGCGGCTTTGATGATGTGGTGAGAGAAATGCAGCGCAAGATGGGAGGCGGATCCTCCTCTGGCGGTGTGAGTGATGTGGCCGAGGAGATGCGCAGGAATTCCGGCGGTACAGCCTCCTCGGGTTCTGCGACAAGGAGAAGCTCCACGAATAGCAGCTCGTCTTCGGAGAGCAGCGGCAGTTCGATGAGCGACGTTGTCAGGGAGATGAAGAAGAAGGCGGGATTCGATGTGGAGGAAGAGGAGCCGCAGCCCCAGCAGCGCCCGACGTCCACTCAGAGAAAGAACTCTCGGAAAAGCTCTCAGAAGCCCCAGGAAGACGAGGGCCTCGGCAGCATCTTTGGCAAAATGGGTATCGATTTGGGCAATCTTGGCGGTTTGGCCGAGAGTGTGCTGAAGACAATAGGACTGGCAGGTAAATCAATATAAAAATGGAAAAGGTTTTAGACACAATCAAACTGATGGCGAAAACGGGTTTGTTTTTCGCCCATTGCGACGGAGATTTCGGTTCGCGTGAGCATGACTTCATCAATGGCTTCCTCAACGGCATCCTCGAGATAGGAGATATCGACGAGGGACTCCAAAACGAGGTGAAGGACTCACTCAACCACACCTATACACTGGATGAGATAGTGGAAGAGACCAAGGCACTTGTGGCCGATTTCAATGACGATGAGCGCAAGGCCATCCTCTTTGTCATCAGCCAGTTTATCCTGAAGGTGGTGGCTTCCGACAGTGAGGTGGCAGAGGCTGAGCGTGAGAACTTCCGCCTGTGGAAAGAAGCCTTCGGACTTTAAGCGGCAGTGTGCGTATCATCCTGTGAGTCAAGGGGGATGAATCATTCCGACAGATAATACATTGAAAGTTGAGCGACTCTTCCCCAACGAAGCAACCCAACATCCAGCACTATGCCGACGGAACAGCCAGTGTGATGCGTAAGGCGGTAGTTTATACAGAACTCCGATTCTATCAACGCAGTGATGTCTTGTATCAGTTGACCCAGGTGTTCTGTCAGCGCTATCTGCCTCATTACGGTGACCGCACTGTCGACCAGATGGTACAGGCTGCCCGTAGCACAAAGCAGAATATAGCAGAAGGCAGCACAGACGGGCAGACATCTACAGAGACTGAGCTGAAACTTCTGGGCATAGCCCGAGGTAGCAACCAGGAACTCTTACAGGATTACTTGGACTATCTGAAGCGAAAAGGTTTGGCAGAATGGTTTGGAAAGAGCGAGCGCTTCGAACCACTGCACCGTTTCTGTCAAGCTCACACACAATGGGAGGACTATCTGCCCTTGACAGCCAGGATGAACGATGAAGAGTTGGCTAACATGGCAGTCTGCTTGTGTCATCAGGTGGATAAGGCCATGGCCAAATATATTGAGCGCAAGGACCGAGAGTTTACTATGGAGGGTGGTATCCGTGAGCGCATGACCGCTGCCCGTTTGGGGCAGCGTGAGACGCAGCGGCAGATCATTGATCGGCAGGCAGCAGAGATAGCCGCCCTTCGCAAAGAGATCGACCGCCTGAAAGATCTACTCAAAAAGGCAGGTTATCCCGGATTTTCAGGTGAGCTCGGGGAATCCGGAGATTCCGGAAAATCCGGAAAATCCGGAAAATCCGGAGAAACCGGAAATTCCGGAATATCCAGATAATCCGGCCTTATGAATAAAGCATCCGGTTTCCACTCGATGTGGAAACCGGATGCTTTTTATTGGCATGGGCAAAGTCTTTTTTTATGCCATGTCTTTTTTCAGAGGAATCTTGTCGATGCGGGCCTGGTGGCGTCCGCCCTCGAACTCGGTGGCGAAGAACTCGTCCATGATGAGCGAGGCGGTGTTCTCGTCGATGAAACGCCCGGGCATGACAAGCACGTTGGCGTTGTTGTGCTGGCGGATGAGATGCGCGATCTCAGGAATCCAGCAGAGGCCGGCGCGGATGCTCTGATGCTTGTTGAGCGTCATGTTGATGCCCTCGCCGCTGCCGCAGATGGCGATGCCGGGATACACCTCGCCGCGCTCGATGCCCTCGGCCAGCGCATGGCCGAAGTCGGAGTAGTCGCAGGAGGCTTCTGAGAAGGTGCCGTAGTCCTTATACTCGTAGCCGTTGTCGTCGAGGTATTTCTTGACGAACTGTTTGAGAGCATAGCCAGCGTGGTCGCTGGCTATGCCTATGGTCTTCACTTCCATATCACTTATTGTTTATATCAGTGAATCACTTACTGTTTATATCAGTGAATCACTTATTGTTTATATCAGTGAATGAGAAATGCCGTGACTACTCGCTCAGGAGTTTCTTCACCTGCTCGTAGACGTTCTGTCCGGTGTAGCCGAGCTTCTCGTCGAGCACCTTGTAGGGAGCGGAGAAGCCGAAGCTCTGCAGACCCCAGACGACGCCGTCGCCGCCCACGAGACCCTCGAGGGTGACAGGCAGACCTGCGGTGAGGCCGAACTTCTTCTTTCCTGCGGGCAGCACGCTCTGCTGATACTCCTTCGGCTGTGAGCGGAAGAGACCCTCAGAGGGCACGCTGACGACACGCAGTTTTACGCCGTCGGCACGGAGCAGGGCAGCACCGGCCTCGAGTGTCGACACCTCAGAGCCAGAGGCGAGGAGGATGACATCGTAGTCCTCGTCGGAGCCAGCCACGACGTATGCACCCTTGGCAGCCTGACTGTAGTCGTTGCCCTCGGGCAGCATGTCGATGTTCTGACGTGAGAAGATGAGGGCGGTGGGAGTCTCGGTGTTCTCCATAGCCATACGCCAGCAGACGGTGGTCTCCTCGGCATCGGCGGGACGCACGACGAGCATAGAGTTCTTGCCGCTGTGGTTCTTCAGTTTCTCCATCAGACGGATCTGAGCCTCCTGCTCCACGGGCTCGTGGGTAGGACCATCCTCGCCCACGCGGAAGGCGTCGTGAGTCCAGATGAACTTCACGGGGAGTTCCATGAGGGCAGCCATACGTACGGCGGGTTTCATGTAGTCGGAGAACACAAAGAAGGTGCCGCAGGCGGGAATCACACCACCGTGGAGTGCCATACCGATGCAGCAGCAAGCCATGGTGAGCTCTGCCACGCCAGCCTGGAAGAAGGCGCCAGTGAAGTCGCCGCGCACGATGTCGTGAGTCTTCTTGAGGAAGCCGTCGGTCTTGTCGGAGTTGGAGAGGTCGGCCGATGCGCAGATCATGTTGGGCACCTGCTCAGCAAGAGCGCCGAGGACAGTGGCGGAGGCACCGCGGGTGGCGGCACCAGCCTTCTGCTGCACCTTGCTCCAGTCGATGACGGGAGCCTTACCGCTGAACCACTCCTCGAGTTGCTTGGCCTGTACGGGATGGCCCTTTGCCCACTCTTCCTTCTCAGCATAGCGCTGAGCGCAGATTTTCTTCAGTTCCTCAGCACGGCGTGCGTAAAGCTCCTGCACCTCAGGGAAGATCTGGAACGGGTTCTCGGGGTCGGCACCCAGATTCTTCATCGTCTGGACGAAGTTGTCGCCGCCGAGAGGAGCACCGTGGGTGGCGCAGTTGCTCTCATAGCTGGAGCCGTCGGCCTTGCGGGCACCCTTGCCCATGACGCAGTGGCCGATGATGAGGCTCGGACGCTCCTTCTCTGCCTGTGCGTTCTTGATGGCCTCACGGATCTGGTCGACGTCGTTGCCGTCGATCTTCT
This sequence comes from uncultured Prevotellaceae bacterium, assembly GCA_902795605.1. Taxonomy (GTDB): domain Bacteria; phylum Bacteroidota; class Bacteroidia; order Bacteroidales; family Bacteroidaceae; genus Prevotella. The sequence goes on from CADBLU010000029.1 coordinate 34,082, forward strand.
GCACATACCAGCCCCAAGCCTCATATTTCTTGGCGGTGTCCTCGCAGGTCACCACCTCGGTCTTGGTAGACAGCTGGATGTCGTTGGCATCGTAGAACATGATGAGGTTGTCGAGACCAAGGTTGCCGGCGATACGGCCAGCGCCCTGAGAAATCTCCTCCTGCACACCGCCGTCGGAGATATAGGCATAGATGGTCTGGCCCATCACGTTGCCCAGGCGAGCCTTGAGGAACTTGGCTGCGATGGCGGCGCCTACAGCGAAGGTATGTCCCTGACCGAGCGGGCCGGAGGTGTTCTCAATGCCACGGGCGAGTTCGCGCTCGGGATGTCCGGGAGTCACTGAGCCCCACTGGCGCAGGTTCTTCAGGTCCTCGAGGCTGTACTTGCCGATGAGGCAGAGCTGTGAGTAGAGCATGGGTGCCATGTGGCCCGGGTCGAGGAAGAAGCGGTCGCGTCCTTCCCAATCGGGGTTCTCCGGATCGTAGACGAGGAACTCGCTATAGAGGGTGTTGATGAAGTCGGCTCCGCCCATGGCACCGCCCGGGTGTCCCGACTTAGCTTTTTCTACCATTGCGGCAGCCAGGATACGGATGTTGTCGGCTGCCCTCAGCATTACTTTGTTGTCGTTCATTTTAATTTGTTTTTATGCGGGTCTTTGATATCCCTGTGGTGAATGAATAGATGATTTTCTTATTTCCAGTGTCGGCCGTTGTCACTTCACCTCGAGCACCACGATGCTCTTGGCGGGGAGTTTCACGGTGAGCTGGTCTTTCTTCAATTTGGCGTCCTTGAAGGCAGCGGGCTGCACTTTCGAGGGATTGTCGAAATCATTGTAGTCGGCCACGCTCTTGCTGGTGAGGATGCGTCCGGTGACGCCCTTGGCCTTGAGTCCGTTGAGGTCGATGGCAATCTCCTGCTTCTTGTCGAGGCTGACGTTGGCAAGTGAGATGATCACGCTTCCTGCGGCGGTCTTAGCTGCCGAGGCGCTGATGAGCGGCAGGTTGCGGAATCCCTCGTCGCTGCTCTCGTCCATCGTCTTGTTCATCTCATGGCGCACGTGCATGACGTCGCATTTGATGTCAAGAGGAAGATAAGTAGCCTCCTGGAACGGTTTGTACATCTCGAAGACGTGGTAGGTGGGTGTGAGCACCATGTGTCCCGGACCCTTCGTGTCGGTGAGGATCATGGCCTGCAGCACATTGACCACCTGTGCGATGTTGGCCATCTTCACACGGTCGGTGTACTTGTGGAACACGTTGAGGGAGAGGGCGGCCACCAAAGCGTCGCGGAGGGCGTTCTGCTGGTAGAGGTGTCCGCTGGTGGTGCCAGGCTCCTCGTCCCACCATGTGCCCCACTCGTCGACGAGCAGTCCGATTTCCTTCTTCGGGTCTTTCTCGTCCATGATGGTGCAGTGGCGCTTGATGACGTCTTCTATCTCGAGGCACTTGCCCAATGTCCAATAATACTGGTCATTGTCGAACTGAGTGGCAGAGCCTTTCGAACCGTTCCATCCGGAGCAGGTGTAGTAGTGGAGAGAGACGCCGTTCATACGGTTGCCGATGCGGTCCATCAACACCTTTGTCCAAGTATAGTCATAGTCGGAGGCTCCGCTGGCAATGCGATAGAGCTTATTGTTCATCTGGTCGCGGAGATAGGTGTTGAATTTCCGGTACTCGTCGGAGTAGTATTCGGGCGTCATGTTTCCACCGCAGCCCCAAGCTTCGTTGCCGATGCCGAAATACTTGACATGCCATGCCTTGTCGCGGCCGTTCTGGCGGCGCAGACGTGCCATCGGCGTGTCGCCGTCGCTGGTCATGTATTCCACCCACTGTGCCATCTCCTTCACTGTGCCCGAACCGACGTTGCCACTGATATATGGCTCGCAGTCCAGCAGTTCGCAGAGATTGAGAAACTCATGCGTGCCGAAGGAGTTGTCCTCGATGGTACCTCCCCAGTTGTTGTTGCGGAGCGACGGGCGCTGGCTTTGAGGTCCGATGCCGTCCATCCAGTGATAGTCGTCGGCGAAGCATCCGCCGGGCCATCTGAGGACAGGCACTTTCAGGTCTTTGAGGGCTTGCAGCACATCATTGCGGTAGCCGTTGGTGTTGGCGATAGGCGAGTTGGGACCCACCCAAAGTCCGCCGTAGATGCAGGTGCCCAAGTGCTCAGAGAATTGTCCGTAGATTTCTCTCGGGATGATTTGGGTGCCTTTGGCAGTCTGGATGCTTACGGTGGCATCCTGGGCCGTAGCAGTGAGGGTAAGCGTTGCGAGCAACGCGGCTGTCAGTATTTTTTTCATCTACTTGATAGACTGATTTCTTTTGTTTCGCTTATTTCTTGCATTTCACGGCAGTCTCCTCGATGGGGAGTCCGCACTTGTAGTTCTCGATGTATTTGTTGAATCCTGCCACATCCTCGGCGGTGGGAGCAATCTCCACGCCCTCGTTTCCTGCGAAGACCACCTGGTCGAGGTAGTCGGCGAGGTTGAGTTTGCCGGGGTTGTTCACCAGGAAGGCAGCGAGGAGGGCGATACCCCATGCGCCACCCTCACCTGCTGTCTCCATGACGGAGATGGGCGAGTTGATGGCAGCGGCGAGGATGCGCTGTCCCACACCTTTGGTCTTGAACAGTCCGCCATGTCCGGTGATGCGGTCCACCTTCACGTTCTCCTCCTTGAAGAGGATGTCGTTGCCGATCTTGAGCACTCCGACGGAGGCATAGAGATGGGCGCGCATGAAGTTGGCCAGGTTGAACTTGTCATTGGCTGAGCGCACGAAGAGGGGACGGCCTTCGGCCAGTCCTGTCACAGGCTCGCCAGAGATGTAGTTGTAGGAGATGAGGCCACCGCAGTCGGGGTCGCCGTTGAGGGCGTTGTTGTAGAGCTTGCCGAAGACCTCGTTCATGTCGACGGGCACGCCGAGCAGCTGCTGGTATTCCTTGAACAGGCCTACCCATGCGTTGAGGTCGGAGGTGCAGTTATTGCAGTGCACCATGGCCACGAGGCTGCCGTCGGGAGTTGTCACCATGTCGATCATCTCATAGGGCTTCGACAGGTCTTTCTCGAGGACAATCATCGAGAACGACGAGGTGCCTGCCGACACGTTGCCCGTGCGCTGCTTGACAGCGTTGGTGGCCACCATGCCGGTGCCTGCGTCGCCTTCGGGCGGGCAGACGGGGATACCTGCCTTGAGGTGTCCGGAGACATCGAGCCGCTTGGCTCCCTCAGGTGTGAGGAATCCTGCGCTCTCTCCTGCGTTGAGCGACTGTGGGAGGATGTCGAGGAGCTTCCATGAGAATCCCTTGGGGGCAATCAGCTCGTCGAACTTGCGCACCATCTCCGCGTCATAGGTCTTTGTCTTGGGGTCGACGGGAATCATACCCGAGGCGTCACCCACTCCAAGGACGAACTGTCCTGTCACCTGCCAGTGGACGTATCCTGCCAGCGTGGTGAGGAACTTGATGTCGGCCACATGCTCTTCGTTGTCGAGGATGCACTGATAGAGGTGCGAGATGCTCCAGCGGAGAGGGATGTTGTAGTTGAAGAGGGCGGAGAGTTCGGCGGCTGCCTGTCCGGTGTTGGTGTTGCGCCAGGTGCGGAAGGGCACAAGGATCTCCTGCTTGTCGTTGAAGGCCATGTAGCCGTGCATCATGGCGCTGAAGCCGATGGCGGCCAGAGCTTCTATCTCGCAGTCGTATTGCTTGAGGACGTCCTTGCGGAGCTCGGCATAGCAGTCTTGCAGTCCATACCAGATGGCCTCGATGCTATAAGTCCAGAGTCCGTCGACGAGTTGGTTTTCCCACTCATGGCTTCCTTGTGCGATGGGCTTGTTTTCCTCGTCGATGAGGACAGCCTTGATACGGGTGGAGCCAAATTCGATACCGAGGATGGCCTTGCCTGCTTCTATGGTTTGTTTTGCAGTCATATCTTTATTTTTTTATTGAAGATTGAAGATTGAAAATCGAAAATTGGCTTCGCCTGGTTCAATCTTCAATTTTCAATCTTCAATTTTCAATTTTTTATTACTTTAAAGCCTTGTTGAGCATGTAGTAGATCTCACTCATCTGGAGGTCGTGCTTGAACTCGCTGGTCTTGGTGTCCTTGTTGATGCGGACATACTCGATGCCGAGCATCTCAGCGAAGTCCTCCCAGTATTCC
>CADBLU010000030.1 GCA_902795605.1 uncultured Prevotellaceae bacterium
AAAATCGGATGTCTCACGACAACCGATTTTCAAAAAACAAACTACTTAAAAACTAATCTACTAAAACAAATCAAAAAAATATCTTTATGTTTACAATTCATATTTCGACGTTGCAAAATTACACACTATTTATATCTCCGCAAAATAAAAATCCAAAAATTCTACTAAAAAATGCATAAATGTTTAAAAAAACGGGACGAAATAAAATTTCCGCCCCGTTTTTGTCAAGTCAATATTGCATTTTACATCATTCCGCCCATTCCCGGAGCGCCACCCATCGGCATGGCAGGCTTCTCCTCGGGTTTGTCAACCACCAGGCATTCGGTGGTGAGGAACATGCCGGCGATGGAAGCAGCATTCTCCAGAGCGACGCGGGCCACCTTGGCCGGGTCGATCACGCCACACTTGCGCAGGTCCTCATAGACATCGGTATGAGCGTTGTAGCCGAAGTCGCCTTTGCCCTCGCGCACTTTCTGCACGACGACGGCACCTTCGCCACCGGCATTGGTGACAATCTGGCGCAGCGGTTCCTCGATGGCGCGGGCCACGATGTTGATACCGGTCTGCTCATCGGCATTGTCGCCCTTGAGGCTGACCAAAGCCTCGAGCGCACGGATGTAGGTCGTACCACCACCTGCGATCACGCCTTCCTCGATGGCAGCACGTGTAGCGCAAAGTGCGTCGTCGACACGGTCTTTCTTCTCCTTCATCTCAACCTCGCTGTTGGCACCGACATAGAGCACGGCGACGCCACCGGAGAGTTTGGCGAGACGCTCCTGGAGTTTCTCCTTGTCATAAGAGCTGGTGGTGTTGGCCATCTCGTTCTTGATGGCTGCGATACGATCGGCGATAGCCTCTTTTGAACCAGCGCCATCGACGATGGTGGTGTTGTCCTTGGAAATCGTCACTTTCTCACAAGTGCCCAGCATATCGATGGTGGCCTGCTCCAGTTTGAGACCCTTCTCCTCGCTGATGACCACACCGCCAGTCAGGACGGCGATGTCCTCGAGCATGGCCTTGCGGCGGTCGCCGAAGCCAGGAGCCTTGACAGCACAGATCTTCATGCCTGTGCGCAGACGGTTGACAACCAATGTGGTGAGAGCTTCAGAGTCGACATCCTCGGCGATGACAAGCAATGGACGTCCGGTCTCCACTGCAGGCTGCAGGATAGGCATGAACTCCTTGATGTTGCTGATCTTCTTGTCGTAGATAAGGATCTGGGGACGCTCGAAAGCACACTCCAGTTTGTCGGGGTCGGTCACGAAATAGCCACTGAGGTAGCCACGGTCGAACTGCATGCCCTCCACCACGTCGATATAAGTGTCGCGGCTCTTGCTCTCCTCGATGGAGATGACGCCGTCTTTCGACACCTTACGCATGGCATCAGCGAGAAGCTTGCCAATCTTGTCGTCGTTGTTGGCTGAGACTGTAGCCACTTGCTCTATCTTGTCATAGTTGTCGTCCACCTTTTCGGCATTCTTGGCGATGTAGTCGGTGACGGCTTTCACGGCCTTGTCGATGCCTTTCTTCAGTGCCATAGGGTTGGCACCGGCAGTCACGTTCTTCAAGCCCTCGGTGATGATGGCCTGAGCAAGCAGAGTGGCGGTGGTGGTGCCGTCGCCTGCCTCGTCGCCAGTCTTTGAGGCGACACTCTTGAGCAACTGTGCGCCAGTGTTCTCAAAGGGATCCTCAAGTTCGATCTCCTTGGCCACTGTCACACCATCCTTCGTAATCTGAGGTGCACCAAACTTCTTCTCAATGACCACATTGCGGCCTCTCGGGCCCAAAGTGACTTTCACTGCATTGGCCAACTTATCGACTCCCTGCTTGAGAAGGTCGCGGGCCTCAAGATTGAATTTAATGTCTTTTGCCATAATATTTGAATGATTAATTATCCGATAATAGCGAGCACATCGCTCTGACGCATGATGAGGTATTTCTCACCCTCAAATTCCACTTCTGTCCCGGAATACTTCCCATAGAGCACCACATCGCCTGCCTTGAGCACCATCTCTTCGTCTTTGGTGCCTGTGCCGGCTGCAATCACCTTACCTTGTAATGGTTTCTCTTTTGCTGTGTCGGGGATGATGATACCACCGACTTTCTCCTCAGCGGGTGCAGGGAGTACGAGGACTCTGTCTGCTAATGGTTTGATGTTCATAATTGATATGATTTAGTTTAAAAATAAATTCCACATCCCAATCAGCGAAAAGTGTGCCAAAATCTGTTTTATGACATCTTTTTTCTGTTTTTGTCACTGCACGATGACATTCGGACCCTTCTCAGAACAACTGAGCCTTGAAGCCCACCGACAGGCCGAGGACATCCTGGAGCGAGATATGCTTATTGGATAAGTATTCATACAAATAGAGGTCGCAACTGCTTAACTCATAGAAAAGAGTGACAGACTTGGCATGCCTGCGCTTTGCCACCTCAAAAGTCCTTGTCACCCTCTGGCCTATGAAGATGTTGGTCCTCACCCTTGTGGAAAACCAATAATAGTTGTTGGGATAACGGCTGGGCTGATGATTCCAGAATTCCTCGCCGAAAATGGCATTGAGATACAAACCTGTGGTCAGAGGCTCAAACTCCCATTTCTCATTGAGACGGTTTCTCCAAGGGATGAAGTTCTCCTTGAGGGTCAGCGTCGCCTTCATGGGTTCTTTATTCCGCTTAGGCACGAATCCCACCATGAAGTGGGTTTCCCACTGATTCCGCTTCCCGTAGTCCCATCCCACGCCGAGCGACAGGAAACCCATATTGCCGGCGTTCTGACCTACGACCTGGGAAGGGATGAGTGAATTCCAGAATCTCTGATACCTCTCCATCCTACTGTCATAGTGCGACACACTGACCTGCAGGCTGTCATCGGCCATGACTCCTGAGGGCAAGAGCGCCGACATCACCAACAAGCTAATAATCCACCTTCTCATATGTATATCCTTCAGGAGTGATGGTGAAGACAAGATAGCAGCGATGGTTGGCACTGTCGCAAGTGAAGTAGAAAATGCCGTTGCCGAAGAGGTCATTGCATTCGAAACGATGCACATGAGCCGCCGTGCAGAACAGCACATGTGGAAAAAGTTCCACATAGTGGTTGAACGCCCTGACGACATTGTTGTTGAACTGCTCATTGTAAGGGGGGGCATGCATGCAGAACACCGTACGGTCGAAGAGTGCCGAGTCGGCTGTCAGTTCCATCTCAAGGAAGTCGAAATCGGGAATGGGTTCGCTATAGTCATACTCCAGCGCATTGGTGTTGAGGCAGACGAACTTCACCCGTCCCGCGATAAAGGAAAAATTGGTCTCTCCCAGCATCGTGCGGTAGACATTGATGCCCGTTCCCAGACAATCATGATTGCCGATAAGCCCCACCCACGGCATCTTCAGTCCATTGAAGATGTCGCGCTGCCTGACGAACTCCTTCGTGGCCCCGTAATTGGTGAAATCGCCGCCATGGATGACAAAATCCACATCGCCGCGCCGGTTGACACTCCTCACCAGTGCCTCGGCCTCGTCATACCAGCCTTGCGTGTCGCCGGTGACGACCACCCGGAGGGTATCTTTTCCCAGACAATTGGTATATATTTTCTCGATATTATGCTTATTCACATTGGTCTCCCCCTGAAAATCCACATCATAGGGGTGGATGTCGAAGACGTCATGACACGCGCTCATCAACATCGATGAGAGCAAGATGGTGAGAAACGAGCCGCAAAGATAAACCTTATTTTTCACCATATTTATAATAATACCAATATGTATTCCTGAAAGTACGGCGGAGATAATTGGCTGCCTGTTCCGGAGGATAGGCTTTTTCCATCTTGCGGAAATCATTGAAATCGGTGGCGATGACATCGTCGGTAGACGGGTCGAGAGGCTTGCCGGAGTAATAGCGGTATTGCAACAGCGCCTCGGCGAAATGCTTAGGCATAACAGAGTCGGCATACACCCGCTGGACAATCAGCGAGAAGGTCTCCAGGTCGCGCTCAAGCAGCAGACTCATCAGACGGTAGTCGATACGGGCACGCGGTGTCTTGGCCAGGTCGGTCACCACGCTGTCGGGCAGGATGATGACATGCGGGTGGATGGTGTCGGGGAGCATCTTCTTGACATCACCGCTGACAGGATAGTCGAAGAAATGGTCGCCCAACTGCTTTTTCTTTTCCAACGCATGGGCACGGAGCATCGTCAGAGTGGCATCAGTGGCCAGCGAACGCCTTCCCACCTTCAAAGCTTCATCATATTTCTCCTCAGCAATGAGCTTCTCCATGCGCATGCGGTAATGGAAGACTTCGTCGTCATTGCTGAAAATGCCCACCGCGACAAACATCAAGACCATTGTGAGCAAGTTGATCCACTGGGTGCGGGAGAAAAGACCATTGCTCAGCGGCACCGGCTCATAGGGCTCTATCTGCCTCAAGACCCATACCAGTGCGGCATAGACCAGCGCCAGCAGCGGGATGGCTATCATCCACCCGCCCAGGGAGACCCCCTCTTCGATGTGGGGACTGACATCGGTGATGAAAGTGAGCACCAGCAGCGAGGGGAAATAAGACACGGCATGCGCCCTCTTTTTCAACTGGGTGAGTTGAGCCACGCCCAACTGCAGCAAATAGAGCGTGAGGGTGATGAGAAAGGCTCCCACATAACGGTTGTAACGCGTCTGTCCACCCGACAGCACATGCTGGCCCGCTGCCAGCACGTCGGCCTGGTAGAAAAAGAGGTAAGCCAGCGAAAACATCCAGAACACAAGGGCGCAAAGGATCTGTGTCTGATACTTTGCCGCGCTGTGCTCGCGGGTGGACATGAGATAGGGCATGGTGTCGCTGATAAAAAACGGCGGGGGTAGATATGCCCCCGCCTATGTTCTACGTCGAGGCAGAGTGGTCAGTTTTTCTTGAGCACCACTGCCGAACGAGCCGGTATGTACAACTTGAGCCACTCCTTGTGGTCTTCCACATAGAGCGGATCGAAATTGGTGAAATGTGTCATCGTGTCATCTGCCAGGCCGTTGCCTCCGAAATCCTTGGAGTCGGTGTTGAGCACCACGTCGTAGGAGCCAGTCGGCACCAAGAAGCCATAGTCGGTGAACGAGCGTGTGGGACTGAAGTTGAACACGAACACAAGGTCGCCTCGCATGAAGGCAAGCACCTGGTCGCCATCGTTGTGCCAAATCTCCTGCACCGGAGTCTTCTGGAAATTCTTCTGGCTCTTGATGACACTCAGCATCTTCTGGTCGAAGTCGCCCAGCCAGTGGTAGCACAGTTCATGATTGTCCACCAGACTCCACTGGCGGCGTGCATACTTGTGGCTCCAGCCATTACCCTCGCGCGGGAAATCAATCCACTCGGGATGTCCGAACTCGTTACCCATGAAGCTGAGGTAACCGCCCTGGGTCGTAGAGGCGGTGATGAGGCGTATCATCTTGTGCAGCGCGATACCGCG
>CADBLU010000031.1 GCA_902795605.1 uncultured Prevotellaceae bacterium
CTCGCTCTACTCGCGCATGAACCCCTATTGGCGCATCCACGACGACAACGGCCAACTCATCGAGCGATACAGCAACGGCACCTGGAATCCCCTCTACGACGCAGGACTCAACTCGAAAAACGTGTCGACCTACACCCTCATCACCGAGAATTTCTACACCGAGTGGAACCTGCTCGAAAACCTCAAACTCACTGGCCGCATGGGCCTGACCATCAGGAAGGACAAGGGCGACATCTTCACACCGGCCACCAACTCACAATACGCCTCTATCCTGCCCTCGTCGGAAGAATACCTCAACCGCGGCTCCTATGCTCAGAGCCACGGACAAGGCAACCAGATCAACGCCGACCTGGGCGTCAACTATTCCATCACCAAGGGGAAGCACATGTTTTTTGCCAACCTGCAATATTCCATCGAGCAGGCGAAGTCGGAATCCGAGTCCTTCACCGCCATCGGATTCCCCAGCGACAGGATGGACTTCATCTCCTTCGGCAACGGATACGCCATCGGTGCGAAGCCCGGTGGCTCGGAGAGCACCACACGGAGCATCGGTGTCATCGGCGCCGCCAACTACAGCTACGGCGACCGCTACCTGGCCGACGTCTCCTACCGCCTCAACGCCTCGTCGCTGTTCGGCTCCGAGAACAAGTGGGGCTCGTTCTGGTCGGCGGGCATCGGCTGGAACCTCCACCATGAGGCATGGCTCAAGGGAAACAAAATACTTAACTATCTGAAGGTGCGCGCCTCCATCGGCCGCACAGGGTCGCAGAACTTCAACTCCTACCAAGCCCTCTCCACCTACAACTATATCACCGACCGCACCTACAACGGCGATATGGGTGTGACACTCATGGCGCTGGCCAATCCCAACCTGAAATGGCAGCGCCAACTGGAGCGCACCGTCGGTTTCGACATCACACTCTTCAACCGCCTCAGCGGCCGCTTCGAATATTACAACAACCTGACCGACAACCTTCTCACCGACGTCACCCTGGCTCCCTCATCGGGATTCTCATCCTACAAAGAGAACCTTGGCGAGACGTTGAACAAAGGTTATGAACTGACGCTCAACTACCGGTTGCTCACGCTCCCGCAGAGCCGCACGACGGTCAACCTGTTTTTCAACGTCGCACACAACACCAACAAAATCTCCAAAATCTCGAATGCGCTGAAAGCCTTCAACGAGAAACAGGATGCCGCCAAGGACGACTATGCCGGCACGGAAGAAGCGAAAGCCGCCCAGCGCAAAGTGAGCATCCGCTACGAGGAAGGACAGAGCATGACGGCCATCTGGGCCGTGCGGTCGGCCGGCATCGACCCGACCACCGGCCAGGAGGTGTTCTTCAAGAAAGACGGCACGACGACATTCGAGTGGTCGTCGGCCGACCAGGTGGTCTGCGGCGACACACAACCCAAATACCAAGGCAATTTCGGACTGTCGGCCCGCTGGCGCAATTGGGAAGCCAACTGCTCGTTCAGTTACAAATGGGGCGGACAGACCTACAACTCCACCCTCGTCGACAAGGTGGAGAACGTGGACGTGCTCAACTGGAACGTCGACGAGCGCGTGCTCACCGAGCGGTGGAACACCCCGGGGCAGGTGGCGAAGTTCAAGTCAATCAAAGACACTGGCACCACGAAACCCACCAGCCGCTTCGTCGAAGACTACGACGAGTTGGCCTTCTCTGTCATCACCCTGGGCTATGACTTCTCTTCCCTGCCCTTCATCGAAAAAAGTCCGCTGCAATACCTGAAGCTGTCGGCTACGATGAACGATGTGGGATGGCTCTCTACGGTCAAGAAAGAATGGGGACTCTCCTACCCTCGCGCACGCACGTTCAGCTTCACTTTGTCTGCAAGGTTTTAAAGAAAGGAAATGAAGATGAAAAACAGAACATACGCTTTTTTCAAAATCGCTACGGTGGGATGCTGCATGGTGGCCACCCTGCTCCTCGCCTCGTGCGATGAGTGGCTGGATGTCAGTCCGAAAACACAAATCAAGTCGGACGACAACTTCTCGTCGGAACAAGGGTTCAAGGATGCGCTCACCGGCGTCTACCTCCTGATGGGCAACACGTCGGCCTACGGACAGGAACTCACCTACGGCATGCTCGACGCCATGGCACAATACTATACGGGCATGTCGGCCAGCAACACCTACAACTACGACGCCGCCTTCGACTACTCCAACAGCGGGGTGGAAAGCCGCATCAACGGTATCTGGACGCAGATGTACAAGGCCATCGCCAACGACAACGAACTCATCGGCCGCATCGGCAAGGCCGACCCGCTCCTCTTCACCGGACGCAACCGGCACCTCATCCGGGGCGAGGCCTACGCCCTCCGCGCCCTGCTCCACTTCGACCTCACCAGACTGTGGGGCGAGGCCTATGCCGTCAACCCGCAGCACAAGTGCATCCCCTACATGAAATCGGTCACGGCCAACGTCACTCCGCTCTCCACCGTGAAAGAGGCGCTCGACAACTGCCTCGCCGACCTTGCCGTGGCGGAAGAGGAACTGCGCGTCGACCCAGTAATAGCCGGCAGTCAGGAGAATGCCGACGTCAGCTACGAGCGCGACCGTACGTTCAAGATGAACTACTACGCCGTATGCCTGCTGCAGGCGCGCATCCATCTCTACATGGGCAACTACAGCGAGGCGCTGCAGGCCGCGCAGAGAGTGGTGGCGCAGACCACCTTCTATTTCACGCCCGAAATGGAAATCAACGTGGCGGAGTCGGCCAACCGCAACCGTATCTTCTCCGAGGAACTGGTGTTCGCTCTCTACGATACCCAACTGCGCTCGCGCTATTCCACCTACTTCACCAGCGACAATCAAAGTTCGCTCATCATGAGCGAGGCGAGCTACCAGGCCATCTACGAGCTTTTCCAAACGGGCTCCTCCGGCGACTACCGCTATGCCTACCAGACACAGGAGCTCGACGGGAAGAACTACTCCACCAAATACATGCAGCCCACCAGCGGCAACACGCAGTACCTGTTCCGATTGCCCGTCATGCGACTGTCGGAGGCCTACTACATCGCCGCCGAATGCCAGCTGAAACTCAACCACGACGTGGCGGCAGCCATCACGCTGCTCAACACCGTCCGCAGCCACCGCAACCTCGTCGACGGCCTCAGCGCGGCACTCAGCGAGAGCGACGCCATGGAGGAAATCCGCAAGGAATACACCAAGGAGTTCATGTGCGAAGGGCAACTCTACTACTTCTACAAGCGATTGAACTATGAGCAAATCCCCATCCCCACCGCCGTGGGCAACACCGTCAGCTACAGCTACGCCATGCCCCGCTACGTGTTCCCGTTGCCCGACGACGAGACAGAATATGGAGGAAGGGAGAGAGAATGACCAAGACGACAGCGAAGACATGAAAAAAAGCATCACATACCTCCTGCTGGCATCGCTCCTCTGCCTCTGCGGCTGCAAGGAGAACGACCACATCGACTACATACTCAACGACCGCGTCTATTTTTATGAGACCGAGCAGTTCCTGACCGTGACCAACATCGTCAGGGAAATGAACTACAGTTTCTCGCTCAAACCGTCGTCGCTCATACAAGACACGGTGAAAGTGACCGTACGCGTCATGGGACGCACCGCCGACCACGACCGCCATTTCAAGGCCGTGGCGGTGCCCGAGAGCACCACTGCACAAAGTCCCATGCACTACGAAATCCTCGACGGCATCATCCCCAAGGGACAGTACGACGGCTACCTGCCCGTGCTGCTCAAGCGCACCGCCGACACCCAAGACCACAGTGTGACACTCTATCTGCAAATCATCGACAACGAGGAGTTCACCACCGGCAACCCCGACGCCATCCACTTCCGCCTGTCTTGGGCCGACATGCTCATGCGGCCTGCCCACTGGCCATACTATTTCGGCCAATACAGTACCAACAAATACCGCTTCGCCATCGACGTGCTGGGACTCACCGACTGGCCGCAAGCCACACGCTTCGACAACGGCAGCGAGCCGGGCATCTACACCGCCGCCCAACTGCAACTCTTCGCCTCGCAATTGAACGAGGCCTACCAAGAGTACCGCAAGAATCACGGACCTATCTACGTCGACGACAATGCTGAAGAAAAAGAGGAGATCTACTATGCGCCAAACAGTTAACATCATCTGCTGCGCCGCAGTGCTGTGGAGCCTGGCGGCATGCTATGAGGACAAAGGCAACTACGACTATACCGAACTGAATGAAATCAGTGTGGTGTCGCCTGCCGCCGGCACCTATTTCCCCGTCGACAGATACGATGTCCTGCACATCGAGCCACAGCTGGCCTTCACCCAAGAGACCTTGGACGACAGCCAACTCGACTTCCTGTGGGAGATGTACCTCGACGACTGGGCCAACACCGAGGCCAAAGCCGTCGTACTCGGCAGGGAGCGCATCCTCGACGCCATAATATCGAGGCCGCAAAGCACGACCGACTACGCCTTGGTGCTGACAGTCACCGAGAAACTGACCGGGGCGGCCTACAGGACGAAATACCGTGTGTCCATCCAGCCCAGCGTTCTCTCGGGACTGATGGTGCTCCAGGACGACCAGGGGCGCTGCCGACTCGACTACCTGGCCTCCACCAACGCCGAGCCGTCGTTTGCGGAGAACAGGCACATCAAGGATGTGTATGCCGTCAACAACGACGGCACATCGCTTGAGGGCACTCCCCGCGGGGTCAGTTTCTCCCTGGTGGAGAAAAGCAGTTACGAGCCACAGGTGAAAAACCTCTATTTGTGGACCGACCGTCAGGTGGCACGCATCAGCAGCAGCGACTTCTCCCTGGAGCACATAGACAACGACCTCTTCATGGTCGCCCCCCAGAAAATAGACGTCACCAATATCGACCGGTCGGGAAGGTATTCCTATTGCACCGTCATGCTCAACGACGGGCAGGCACACGCCCTCAACCAACAGGCGACGCTCTCCTTCGGCTACCAGTTCTCTCGCCCGCTGAAACCCAACTCAAGCATAGAGGGAGACATGCGCTTCGCCCCCTTCGTCTACCAGCCCGACCTCTTCGGGTCGCAGACCGGCTACTGCGCCATCCTCTACGACCAAATAGGGAAAAGGTTTGTCAAAGTGGCCTCCAATTACGACGCCGAACCTGCGTTGTTCGCCTTCAACCAACAGGAAGAGGCCAACATCACCTCCTTGTTTGACGTCAACAACATCGGGCTCGACATGGTGTGGATGGGAAAGAACTACGGGTCTATCGCTTGCGCTTTGTTCACCGACGGCAGCAAGCGGTACCTCTACCGCATGCGCTTCAATGTCAACAGCACCACCACCGACTCCAGCAGCGGCGAGGAAATCATCAACCCGATGGTCTACCGGCAGGCATACGGCAAGGACGACTTCTCGGCAGCCACCGATGGCGACCAGGCACGCTTCTTCGAGTGCGGGCGCTTCGCGGTCAACACCTTCATGTATGCCACCACCCGCAACATCTATACCTACGACTTCAACGCCAAGCGGGCGATCCTGCTCAACGACCCCTTCCCCGAGGGGGAGGAGATCACCGCGATACAAATCTACAACGTGGAATACTACACCGCCAACCTCCAGGATGTCAGCGGCACACTGCTCTACGTGGCCACTTGGAACGGGACAGAGGGGAAGGTCTATGAGTTCCCCATCAACCGCACCACCCTGAGGTTCAACAACCGCGCCGACGCCAATGGCAACCTCAAGGCTCCCTATAACGTCTTCGGCGGGTTCGGCAAGGTGGTCGACATGTGCGTCAAGCCCCAGGGAAGGGGCGACGTGGCCATTTGACAATATATATGCGATATATTTGACAACATAAAGAACTATCAATACGATGATGAAACGACTTTTTCTCCTTATTGCCATCATGGCCAGCCAACTGTCGTTGTGCCCGGCTCAAGTCAAGTATGTACCCGAATATGTCATCGAAGGTACGACAGGGCAGCAAATCGTCTACGACCCTGCCGGCACCTTGCTCGAAAACGACACCAACATCAAATGCGTGCTCTATATCATGCGCAACTATTGGTGGGAGGCCGTCGACGTGCCCGTCAGCCAACAAGAGGGGAAATGGATAGGGCGATTCGACGTGCCCAAGGACGCCGTGCTGCTCTGCGCCAAAATGACGGCCGGCGGCAAGACCGACTGGGGATGGCCCGCCACCTACGCCACCTTTGTTCTCGACAAGAACAAACAAAACAAGGAGGGTGCCCGCATGGGATGGGCCTTGCTCCGCACCCCCGACTCAGGGCTCAATCTCCCCGACATGATGGACGACCCCAAGGCAGAGCCGCTGGCGGGTGAGACACAGCTGATGTGGTTCAACAACGAGTTTTCACAGTTCCCTCAGGCCCAGCCGCATGAGTTCGACTACCTGGTAAAGACGCTCCAGCGTGTGAAACCTGGGGAGAAAAAAGAGCAGTTGAGACAGAACATGAAGTCGTATGTCGACGACAAGAGCCTCAAACTGACCGACCAGCAATGGAGCGACCTTTACGATATCGCCCAGCGCACGCTCGCCGACTCTGCCCTTGCCCTCCGCATCAAGGAGAGAGAGAAGAAGGCATATCCCGACGGCATCATCAGCCGCGACGAAGAACTGCTGCGCATCCAGAACCTCTTCGGAAGCGTGAAGACCCGCGAGGCCGACGACCCCACGGCGGCTCAGGCGCAGAAAGATTTCCAGAAGTTCCTGAAACGATTCCCCTCCGACAAGTTCTGGGATGTCCACTCCTTCCACACCGACCTTTTCTATTCGAAAATCTTCCGGGCCGTCATCTATGACCGCATCATGAGGGCCGACGACTATTCCAACCTTGCCACCTATATCCACGACATCCCGTTCGATGAGATGGTCGCCACCCACTGGCACGTGGTGGAGATTCCCTTCACCAACCAGCAAATCACCCCAGAGAAGGCACTGCCCTACTCGGAGATGCTGATCAACGAGATTCTTAACCGTCCGCGCAACACCCACGCCATGCAAATCGTGTCGCCCGACGAGTGGCATGACTATGTCGTGAAGAAATTCAGCATGGCATTGTATGCCCATGCCCGCGTGCTCAACGCTAATGGCCGCAAAAACGATGCCATGAAATTCATGGAGATGGTCTATCCCTATTACTCGAAGACAGCCGAGTATGCCAACCTCTATGTAGGACTGCTCAATGGCTTGGGACGCCAGTCGGAGGTCATCCCCTACATCAAGCAGTGCGTGCCCGAGGATGCCACGACACAAGAGATGCTCGACCTGCTGAAAGCGGATTATCTGAAAAACAATCCCGGCGGCGACTTCGACCAATACCTTGCGTCGCTCAAGAATGCCGAGCAAATAGAGAAAGACCGCGCCAAAGCCCTCTCCGAACTCATCGACCTCCCCGTCACCCTCTACACACTCGACCGCATGGGAGGTGGGCAAGTCGACCTCGCCTCCAAGAAGGGGAAAATCGTCTTCCTCGACTTCTGGGCCACCTGGTGCGCCCCCTGCAAGGCCTCCATGCCCGGCGGCCAGATGACAGTCAACCGCTGGAAGGATAACAAGGACGTGGAGTTCTATTTCGTCGACACACAGGAGACAAAAGCCAACTACCGCGAGTTGGCCGAGGCATTCATCAAGTCTAAGGAATACACGTTCACCGTGCTTTTCGACAACGGCGAGGTGGGCAAGCAAGACAAGCTCTACAAGTCGATGGCAAACGTGCTCCATACGTCGGGCATTCCCCTCAAGGTCATCCTCGACCGAAAAGGGCACATCCGGTGGATGGGCTCGGGCTACCATGGCAGTCCGACACAGATGGCCGACGAGATTTCTTACATCCTGGAGTATCTGGTCAATGAGAAATAACCGCCTCACCCTCCGAATGGCAGTCATGGCGGTCACCGCCGCACTGGCCGTCGCGAGCCATGCCTCCGAAGGCTTCATCGAGGACACCACCATCGTCTACACGTCGTGCGACAGCATACGGTTGGCCGCCACGCTGGCCATCCCCGCCGACGGGCGGCAGCGGCATCCCGCCGTCATCCTGATGTCGGGCACCGGAAGACAGGACCGCGACTGCACCATGGCCGGGCACAAGGTCTTCAAGGAGATCTCCGACCATCTCGCCGCCCAAGGCATCGCTGTCCTGAGGACCGACGACCGCGGGACGGGGAACAGCGGAGGTGACTACAGTTATGCTACGACGGCCGACTTCGCAGCCGATGCCCTCGCTGCCGTGGCATACCTGAAGACCCGTCCGGACATCGACGCCTCGCATATCGGCCTGCTCGGCCACAGCGAGGGCGGCGCTTCCATCTCCATAGCCGCCGCACAGTCGCCCGACGTGGCTTTCCTCGTCAGCCTGTGCGGACTGATGACGGCGGGACTGCCGTCTGTCATCCAGCAAAACATCGACATCGTGGCGGCATCTCCCCTCCCCGAGGCCGACAAGGTGCGCTACAACGAGATCAACGAGCGCATGTTTCGCACGGCATACCAATATGCCGACTCCGACAGCCTCGAGCAACGGTTGTATGCCGTGCATGACGAATGGCGGCGCGACACCACCAACCAGCACATCCGCTACGGCATCTATATGTATGCCATGACGGCCACCTCGCCGTGGTACCGCTTTTTCATCCGCTATAATCCCGCCGACTATCTCCCAAAGGTGAGCGTGCCCGTGCTGCTTGTCTTTGGCGGAAAGGATATCATGGTGAATGCCCGCCAAAACGAGGAGAGCGCCTTGCGGTGCCTTGCCCACAACAAAGACGTGACCTCACGCGTCTTCCCGCAAATCAACCACCTGCTGCTACCCTGCGAGAAAGGGACACAAGAGGAGTACGCCTCCTTGACCGACGCGCACATTCCTCCAGAACTCCTCTCGCTGCTCAGCTCGTGGATTCGAAAGAAAATCGGGTTAAATCCAAACTATAGATATTGATAAATCATCGTTGGTCAAAGAATAACATTATGAAGAAGAATCTTTTCACCTTGCTGTTGTTATGTGCTGTCACAATAGCCGCATGCAGCAGCAAAAAACATCAGTCGCCGACAGGCACTGCCGATAGTACGATTATGGCTGCGGATACCGCCGAAGCTACAGTAGAAGAGCCATACAATCTCGAGGCCATTGCAAAGGCTATTGAGGGCTGCACTTATTTGTATAAGTTCGAGGATGGCGTAGCCTTTATGAACAAGGGCGATGAGCGGATATATATCGACCTGCAGGGACGCAAAGTAGAGAGACCGGCAATAAAGAAGGACCCCAATGCACTGATAGCAAAATATAAGGACGGAAAGTATGGCTTCGTCGATAGCGAGGACAAACTGGTCATTCCTTATCAGTATGATTTCGCCGTTGATTTCAGCGACGGCATGGCTCTGGTCTGCGACGAGTCATCAAGGATTGGCTATATCAACACCAAGGGTGAACTGGTTATACCATATCAATACGACAATCCTGCCGAGCGAAATGGCAATGACTTCCATGAAGGCCTCTGTGCGGTGATGGTGGATGACGAGCATGAGTGGTTCAGCTACATTGACAAGACGGGCAAGCAGGCCTTTCCTGGCGTTTTCAGCCTGGACGGCGATTTCAGCGAGGGAATGGCAGCCGTCAGGACAACAGGTGAAGATTTTCGAAGCGGCTATATCGACCATTCGGGCAAGATGGTGATTACATTGCCCCAAGGATGGTGGGGCCGAAAATTCAATGACGGTGTGGCACAGATACAAAAGGCCGACTCTTGTTTTATCATCGACAAGACGGGCAAACGGCTCTTCCAAGTGAATAGCGATATAGTCTACTTCGGCAACGACATCACATTCTCTGAAGGTCTGGCCGTCGTCATCGGTAAAGGCAAATACGAGAAAAAATGGGGCTTTATGGACAAGTCTGGCCGTATCACCTTCTGCCTCGGAGAGAATTAAAATGTTTATTAGACAAGACTAACAAATCGTAATTAAGAATAAATGTGTTATTTTGGTTCTCAAGAACCAGATCATTCTCTCGCTTTTCAATAAAACTAAAAGACAGTATGAGCAACAAGTTGATTTCAACAATGCTGGCTACCGCTCTCAGTATGGCCCAAATCAACCGTCGCATATCCTTACATGCCTAAGGAGTTACTCACAAGACATCGGACGCAGAGCTGCTGCTCCGATGTCTTTGATTTTCGGCCAGACTCACCTGAATATGAACCGGAATAATAAAAATTATTTATTGTGTAAAATTTACGCATAATTTCTTGGAAGTTTGAAAGAAATGCTTTAGCTTTGCGCAAAATTAGCACAAGCATGAGGACAAACAATCAGAAAATCGTTGTGATGGGTGGGAGTTTCAATCCTCCCACGGTGGCTCATCTCAAGCTGATGAAGGCAGCCATTGATGCAATTGACGCATGTACCGGCTTCTTCGTTCCAGTAAGCGATGCCTACCTGAAAAGAAAGATGCGGCACAACCACCCGCCAATCGTCTTGTCACCTAAACTGCGCATCCAGATGCTTCAGGCGATGTGTACAGACAGTCGCATGCGGGTGTGTGAGATAGAGATTGGAACCATTGAGGCAAGGACGATACCGACATTGTTCGCCCTCCAAGAGGACTTCCCCGATGCTGAGTTGTATTTCGTGATGGGTGCCGACAAACTGGGCTTGCTCATACACCTGACAGAAAAAAGAAACTTCCTCGATGATTTCCGCGTGATACTTTTTTCAAGAGAAAGCGAGTCGCTCGAAAGCACATTCAACAAGAATAAAATCCTTTCCAGCCACCTTGAGCACATCGTGACATTGCCACAGCCAGAAGGAACAGATGCCGTCAGTTCGTCGCTGATCAGAGAGCGCATGCTGAACGGAGAGTCCTGCCAAGACCTGATGTGCCCCGGCGCATGGGAATTGTTCAAGGGCTTCACGGCGGACGATTTCCCGGATGTGATTGACAGATTCAAGGGAGAAAACGACTTCTTGGGAAACCGCTTCAGATGTCAGTTCACCTGGCAAGGAATCGTGTACGACACTGCCGAGGCAGCTTTTCTATCCTCCATGTGCAAAGATGAGTCCGAGCGTAAAGTGTTCGCCAGTTGCTCCATTGACAAGGCTATCATGAAGGCAAAAGTGACAGTCCCCTACCCCGGCTGGGAAGATGCGCGACTGGACATCATGGAGTCTATCATCAAGGCAAAATTCGAACAGAACCCCACCTTGATGAAAAGATTGACAGATACGGGAAACCGAATACTGATCAACGGGAACAGCAAGAAGGAAACCTTTTGGGGCGTTGACCTTTATAGCTGGCAAGGCGAGAACAACTTAGGTAAAATTATCATGAGAATAAGAGAAAAGGAGATAAAAAGATGAAATACAACATTGAAGAGATCAAAGAGATAGCTCGTCGGAGGCACGGTATAGCAATCATCTATTTCTGGGGACACACCCCCAATCCAAAGAAAATGACATCCGCGTGCTTCAGTCAGTGGTACGACTGCTATTTCGAGGTGGAAGGAGTGCAATACCACACCGCAGAACAGTACATGATGGCCAGCAAGGCACTGCTGTTCGGCGACGAGGAAGTGTTCCATGAAATCATGACGGCAGACAACCCTTCTGATTACAAGAAGCTGGGCCGGAAAATCCATGGCTTCGAGCAAGGACTCTGGAACGCGCACAAGTACGACATCGTGGTGAAGGGCAACAAAGCGAAGTTCTCGCAGAATCCCGCCCTCAGGGAATTCCTGCTCTCCACCGATGATGCCATCATCGCGGAGGCAAGCCCCTACGACAAAATCTGGGGCATCGGGCTTAGACGGGAAGAGGCCCAAAAGGGCACGGTCGAACAATGGCAAGGCGAGAACCTGTTGGGATGCGCCTTGATGGAGGTGCGCGACTGGCTGAGGAGCCAATAGCCCCGCACTTGCCTCACCTCACTTGGCAACCGCGAAACTGACCTTGTCTTTGGCTGTCAATGATGGCATTTTGCAGGTCACGGTGCGAGTCTCTCCGGGTGATAAAGTAAGGTAGTTGTCCGACCAGTATGCGGGGCAGATAAGCCGACCTTCCTGATCTTTGGCCGTCAAACGGACCATGAAAGCCACTTTGTCGGTGGTGTTGCTGACCGACACCTCGTAATCTCCATCCGCAGATGGCTTTGCTTTCAACCCGCAGTCGTTGACGCACATATCATCCAACATGGCATACGACGCATATTGGCTGATGGGGGTGTAGACCCAGGTAGTCTTGTCCCAATCGTAAGTATCTGAGATGGAGGGGATGAAATATTCATTGGCAGCCACCACAGAACCGTTGTCGTCAGACAGTCTCAAGAACAGAAAGGCGGCCGGGGCGTTGTCGATGTCGATATCGAACACCCTGGCCACCGTTCCTGGTGCTATCTCTATCTGTGTGGAATCCTCCTTCGATTCACCATTCGATTCACCACCTTTCAGCAGTCTCATCGAAGCCTTGAAGCTGGCGGCCTCCATGGTCTCGTTGACAGCGAACACGGCTTTTTGGTAATAGTCGTAGACAAGCTGTATCGGGATGTTGGCCTTCTTCACGCCATAGTATGCGGCATTGGGCTGTTTATAGTAATCGTAGAGTTGCCAATAGATTCCAGGGCGTGCACCGTTGAGCATCCACTGGATGATACCCGTGGTATGAGGCCATCGGGCACGGAAGGACTCAAACATCGCCTTGGTGCTCTCGTAGTTGAGAATGTCGGCACGGCGCAGATACTCGTCGATGTCCTTGGCATCACCAAATCGGTGATGTATCACCTCGCTGAGCTGTTTCAGCGAGTTCATGTCCGAGCCGGAGACGGTGCAGAGGAAGTTCCAACGGTTGTCGACAGGGAAAAGCTGTTGGCCAAGCATCTTCTCAAGCGACTCCTTGACGGGCAGCTGGGCACCGATACCAGTCTCGGTGTTGAACCCGAAAGCGCCTCCCGGAGCCTTTGGGTGATACCAGTAGGCAGGACCGACATACTCGTAAGGGCCTGCCATTTTGGTGCCCGACGGGCCGGAAATCTCACTTTTCTGGTCTTTGGCCGACGTCAGATAGTCGCGGTCATCCTCCTTGGTGAGGAACTGCCGGTAGCACTCTTCGAGTTCTGGCTTAGGCAGCATGTCGCTGCCCACAAACCAGCCGATGACTGACGGGTGATAGCGCAGCCACATCACCTGATCCTCAAACGACTGAGCGATCAGCCGGATGTCATCCTTACTGAGGATGCCGCCGTAGACGTCGTCGCAAGGTGCGCCCAGATAGTCTTCCCACTCCCAGTGGCAGCTCCACCCCACAAGTATCATCAGTCCCAACTCGTCGCAGAGGTCGTAGAGATTCTGGCTTTTTCCCCAGAAGCCTTCCAGGCGTACCGTGTTCATGTTCATGTCGCGGACATATTCAAGTTGCAGCCGGTTGGTCTCGGGTGTGTCGCGCAGGTAGATGTCGTCGGTCCATCCAGCTCCACGGATCAGCACCTTCTTTCCATTGAGCGTAAAACCGCGGTAACCCTCATCGGTGAGATAGCTGTGTATCTCGCGGATGCCGAAGCGCACATCCTCAGAGTCAGAGACCTTGCCGCCCTCGACAAACTCGAGGTGCAGGTCGCAGAGTTCGGGCTTGCCCATGTTGTGACACCACCAGAGTCGCGGATGGGTGACATGAATCTCTGTGGGGCTTGCGAAACGTTTCTTCTCACCTGCGCCAAGCGAAACGGGAAAACTGAACTTATGACCGTCGGCAGTTCCTTGTATGGTGCCCTCGACAGGCTGGTCGGAAAGGTTTTTTAGTTCGGTGGCCACGGTGAGCCAAGCCTCGTCGAGCGTCTCGGCATTCACCCTCGAGCGCACTGCCGAATGTGATACAGCCACATGGCCGCAAGTCTTCACCCTCACCTCGCGGAAGATGCCCATGCTCTCATCGGCAGGACGGGGATTCCAGTCCACAAAGCCGATGTTTGGCTCGCCCGGTTGGGCACGGAACACCTCAACCTCAAGTTGATTTTTATCGGCAATGTCGCCGGTCACATCAAACTCAAACTGGCGGAAGGGGCCAAAGACCTCCGCACTGTCGACTATCTTCTTGCCGTTGAGCCAAATGTTGGCACGATAGCTGATGCCGTCGAATCCGAGCACGGCGTGTTCGCCGTCTTTCAATGCGGGCATCTTGAACGTGGTGCGATAGCGCCAACTCTTCTCAAACTGCTTCTTGTCTATCTTGGCATAGTCTTCGGCGGTCAATGCCTCTGGCTCAATGCCTTCAGCCGTGAGCGTCCCCATCAGGGTGCCCGGCACCTGGGCAGGTATCCATCCCTTGGACGTCTCCACTTCCCATTCCATGTCACCGGTCGCTTTCTCCGTACATGCCATCAATGCTCCAATGAGCATCATACCGGCCATGAGATTTCCAAGTCTGTTCATAAGTAGGTAATCAAAATTATCTGTAACTATCATTCTTGTAGGTAATTTATAGTCTTTCATGTTTCTTTGGCGCATCTTTTTCACTCATCCTCAGTCACATAGCCCGCTATGCTCCTTCGTCTGAGATAAAAAATCTGCATCCAAATAAATCATAAAATACTATCATCTAATTTTTATCACCTACTTATCTCAAAAAACTAAACTAACAATGAGGCCCCCAACATAGCGGCATCGGCAAGTGTAGACGGTGCAATGGTGGTGGCTGCCACGTTGGCGGGATAAGGGAATGACAGCAGCGACTGGCGCATGGCAGCCTCATAGAGAGGGAATGCGTTGGCGATACCGCCACCGATGATGATGGCCTCGGGGGCATAGGTGAACAATACGGCCTTTATCAGTTCGCCGATATTCTCGCCGAACTCCTGCCAGACGGCCAGGGCCTCTTTGTCGCCTGCCTGTGCCCGCCTGCCGAAATTAGCTCCTGTGTCGCCATGGAGCTCGCTGAAAAAGCGGCTGCTGCAATAGAACTCATAGTCGGCATCCCGGAAAGGCAGCGAGCCTATCTCCCCTGCGCCCGTATTCACGCCGTTATAGAGTTTCCCCCTGATGATGATGCCCGACCCGACACCCGTCCCAATGGTCAGTCCAACCATATCATCGGTTCCCTGCCCCTCACCGTAGCGCCATGCGCCAAGTGCGAAACAGTTGGCATCGTTGTTGACTGCTACGGGCACACCGAAGTCCTCCTCAAGTATCGCCTTCAAGTGAACCTCTTTCCACGATGGTATGTTGGCCACGTTGTACACAATGCCCCGATGGCTGTCCACCACCGACGGCACACCGACACCGATGCCCGTGACCTCCGTACACATCAGTTGGGCAATCTGCCGTCTCAACTGGTTGGTGACCACGTCTTCGGCCTCTCTTGCCGGACATGGCTCTATGACGGTGTCGACCACGGTGGCTCCGTCGACAAGACCGACACGCATGTTAGTTCCCCCTAAGTCAATTGCTATCTTCATTGTTCCTTCATTTAAATTTCGCATTGGCTCAACTTTTTGGAGTTTAGGAGTTTAGGAGATTTTGAGTTTGGACAACAGTTCGATTGAGCGAAAGGACCACACTCCTACACTCCTTTCAACTTGAAAAAGTTGAGTTATTTATATTTTACGTTTGCCTTACTCAGAATATTACGGTAATAGGCCGACACATCCTTCCAGTGATAGAACGGGTAGCAGTCGGTCTCGATGGGAACAGAGGTCTCGTTCTCATTCATCAGGAATTTGACGAGGATATCGTCAGAACCTTGTTTGCGGAAGAAGACAAGTTGCACATTTCCCGCCATAGGGATGAGCCGGAACAACGCAAACGTGTTGTGCAGGTTCTCCATATCGTCGGTACCATTGATGGCTTCTCTCACGCCCAGGATGAACGAGAATGGCAGCAGCACGCTGTCATGGCCAAACCGCAGACGCACCTGTTTTTCACCAGACGCAATCAACTGGTCGGCCTCGTCAAGGAAGTTTTTCAGCAAAGGATAGATGGCATAGTAGTTGGGGCGGGAGCCGGGCATCAGCCCTTCCCACAAGCACCAGCTGGCATTGTAGACATAGAACCCGTCGATGAGCTCATCCTCTGTGAAAAGGTCATTGAACGAGAGTTCTAATTCGGGCAGGCAGTGCATGTTGGAGGCGATGTTCCACAGACCGTCGGCGAACTTGTAGCCATCAATAAAATCTCCCACCTTTTTCGGGTCTTTGAACAACAGGTCCATCTGGTGGCGACCATTCAGTTTCTCGTGCCTGAACTTGTCCAGTTTGTCATACAGATGGCCGTCGATGCCTTTCTGGGGGATGTCGATACTGTCGTTAGGTATCAGGTAGTACATATCGTGCTCGCTGGCATCCATCGTGATGTTCAGTTGAGGGTTCATACCTTTCAGTTCCTGACAGAAATTGGCCATCGAGAGCATACAGCGTCTCACCGTGGATGAGTTGGCCTTGACATCCACAGGTTGCATAAGCAGCGACGGGTAGTTGGTGGCCAAGCGGTGTGCTATTCCCTGATGCTGCAGTGCTCCCAAACGGGTCAGGTCGCCTTCCCTGTGCCAAGCATCCGCGGCCGCTTTCTTCAGCCTGACCAGCACCTCCTTGCCCTTGTCGGTCAGCCAGCCGTTCACCAGAGCCGTGTCCATCTTGCCAATCACATACTTGTAGTGACTATCGCCGGTCATATATCGGGCGCCGTGCCGTCCATAGTGACTGACATAGAATGGCTCATACCCTTCAGGGGCCGGTGTCACATTGCCCGAAGGATTCGGATAGTTGCAATAGTTGCCTGTTGCCAGTTCCATGTGAGCAAGCAGTTCGGCCCTCGACGTCTGGCCTTGGATGGGCAGAATCATCGTCCATCCCAGCAGGACACTCAAAATAGTAAGGTTGATCTTATTCATGGTATAGTAATGAATGGTTGATTTGCCCACAAAGATAGTGAAAGCCGAGCGAAAAGCCAAATAATATTTGAGCTTTTCCGAGGCGCATCCTATCTTCGGCCGCAGGCCAAAGTAGTGAAAGCCGAGCGAAAAGCCAAATAATA
>CADBLU010000032.1 GCA_902795605.1 uncultured Prevotellaceae bacterium
GTAGGCATCTCAAGCTGTGAAGCCTCCTCGTGAGCCTGCTGGATCTTGGCGATCTTCTGAGCCTTCTTGATGCCGGCGGTTGCCTCCATCTCTCTGTAGGCTCTCAGTGAAGCGCTGACCACGTTGGCCACAGAACCCTTCTGCTGGTCGCAGAGCTGCTGAGCCTTTGCGAAGTCGTTGGCGTTGAGGGCAGCCTTGATGTTGGCCACGAATTTGGGCAGAGCACCCTTACCGAAAGCGGTCTTGAGGGCCAGCCAGCGCTCGATGGACATAGCGAGCACGGTGAGGAGGAGCGAGTGGATGACAGGCACGATGATACCGCCCTTGAAGATGGTACCCCATACGTCAAGCGGAGTCTCTTTGGTCTCGTCTGAGAAGTGAGACACATTGCCGAACCATGTGAAGAACAGGGTGAATGCAATGATGGCGCATACGACGATGATCCAGAATGCACCTCTTACTCCTGTGAAGCCCTCGGACTTTTTGGCGGGGGCTGCTGCTTTTGTTGAATTTGCCATAATTTTTTTTAATTTGTTGATTTAAGTTATTGATAAGTTTAAGATGTATAAAATGCGATTTGTCTTGGGCTGAAATCGTTTTTCTTATGTTTTCCTTTGCGTGACGTCCTATTGTAGTAAATATCTTCGCAAAGATAATAATTTAGCGGAAATTCAAGCCTCTATTTAAATTTTTTAACAATTATTTTTTCAGTTGAGCCAATGCTTGCCTGATACGGCTCATGGCTTCCCTGATGTTGTCGTCGCTGGTGGCATAGCTCATTCTGAAGCATTCGGGGTCGCCGAAAGCGTCGCCGCCGACGGTGGCCACATGTGCCTCTTCGAGGAGGTAGAGGGCGAGGTCGGTCGAGGTATTGATGACCCGTCCGTTGAAGTTAGAGCCGTAGTAGCTGCTGCATTTGGGGAAGAGGTAGAAGGCTCCTTCGGGCTTGTTGACCTCGAGTCCCGGAATGTCGCTGGCGAGTTGCACGATGAGGTCTCTCCTGCGTTCGAAGGCCTGTCGCATCTGCTCTACGCAGTCCTGCGACTGTGTATAGGCGGCCTCGGCGGCTTTCTGGCTCACTGAGCAGGGTCCGCTGGTGTATTGCCCTTGTAGTTTGTTGCATCCTTTGACGATCCACAGCGGCGCTGCCATGTATCCGATGCGCCATCCTGTCATGGCATAGGCTTTCGAGACGCCGTTGATGATGATGGTGCGGTCTTTCATGCCTTCAAACTGTGCGATGCTCTCGTGGCGGCCGGTGTAGTTGATATGCTCATAGATCTCGTCGGCGATGACGAAGAGGTCGTCGTGAGCCAGCACCACCTGTGCGAGGGCCTCGAGCTCTTGGCGTGAGTAGACGCTGCCGGTGGGGTTGCTCGGCGAGCAGAGGATAAGCATCCGTGTGGCGGGCGTGATGGCGGCCTCGAGCTGTGCTGCGGTCATCTTGAAGTTCTGTCCGAAGCCTGTGGGCACGATGACGGGTGTGCCGCCGGCAAGTTTCACCATCTGCGGGTAGCTCACCCAGTAGGGGGCGGGGATGATCACCTCGTCGCCGTCGTCGATGAGTGCCATGACGGTGTTGCAGACCGCCTGCTTGGCTCCGTTGCTGACGAGGATCTCCTCTGGCGCGTAGGTGAGTCCGTTCTCGCGCTGGAGTTTTTCGGCGATGGCCTTTCTCAGTCCGGGGTATCCCGGCACTGGCGAATATTTGGAATAGTTGTCGTCGATGGCTTGCTTGGCGCTCTCCTTGATACCGTCGGGGGTGTTGAAGTCGGGTTCTCCTACACTGAGGTTGATCACGTCGATGCCTTGTGCCCTCATCTCGCTGCTTTTCTGCGACATCACGAGTGTGGCCGAAGGTGCGAGCCTGTTGAGGCGTTCAGATAGTTTTGCCATGGTTGTATATTTTGTTCCAATCAGTTTGCAAAGATACTGTTTTTTTTGATTTCAACGGACAAAATGTTACTTTATTTCACCCGCGTCTGTCATTTTTTTTTGGATTTTTCCCTCGTGGAGCCGCTTTTGTCATCATTATGGCCGTTGCCGGCGTGTGGCGGGCAGTGAGCGGGCATGTGGCCTACAGGTGCAGGTTGTGGCCCATGCGCTCCTTTTTGGTCTTGAGGTAGTGGATGTTGAACTCGTTGGGGGTGGTCTCGATGGGGATGTTCTCCACGATCTCCAGACCGTAGGCCTCGAGGCCTACCCGCTTGACGGGGTTGTTGGTGAGCAGGCGCATCTTGTGGATGCCGAGATGGCGAAGCATCTGTGCACCGCATCCGTAGTCGCGCTCGTCGGGTTTGAAGCCCAGGTGGGTGTTGGCGTCCACGGTGTCGTAGCCCTCCTCCTGCAGTTTGTAGGCGGCTATCTTGTTCATCAGTCCGATGCCGCGTCCCTCCTGCATCATATACACGACGACGCCCTTGCCCTCGCGCTCAATCATCTCGAGCGACTTGTGCAGCTGCTCGCCGCAGTCGCACCTCATGCTTCCGATGATGTCGCCGGTGCAGCATGAGGAGTGCACCCTCACCATGACGGGCTCGTCGTCGCCCCAAGAGCCTTTGATGAGTGCGAAGTGCTCCAGGCCGTTGCTCTTCTGGCGGAAGGGGATGAGTTTGAAGCGTCCGTAGACGGTGGGCATGTCCACCTCGCTGCCCACCTCGATGAGCGAGTCGCGCTGCAGGCGGTAGGCGATCATGTCTTTGATGGTGATGATCTTGAGGTCGAACTGCTTCGCCATCTCCTGCAGCTGCGGCATCCTTGCCATCGTGCCGTCGGGGTTCATGATTTCCATGAGCGCGCCGGCGGGGTAGAGGCCGGCCAGCCGGCAGAGGTCGATGGTGGCCTCGGTGTGGCCGCTCCGTCTCAGCACGCCGTGGTCTTGTGCGAAGAGGGGGTTGATGTGTCCCGGCCGCGCGAAGGTGGCGGGTGTGGAGGCGGGGTCGGCGAGCGCGCGGATGGTGGCGGCTCTGTCGTGTGCGCTCACTCCTGTGGCGCATCCTTCTATCTTGTCGATGGTCACGGTGAAGGGGGTGCCTAAGAGCGAGGTGTTCTCCGACACCTGACTGGGCAGGTCGAGTTCCTTGCAGCGTGAGAGGGTGATGGGTGCGCAGAGCAGTCCTCTCGCGTGTATGAGCATGAAGTTCACTTTCTCTGGTGTGATTTTCTCCGCGGCGATGATGAGGTCGCCCTCGTTCTCGCGGTCCTCGTCGTCCACCACGATGACGAATTTACCCTCTCTGAAGTCGCTCACGGCGCTTTCTATCCTTTCTGTCAGTTGTTTGTCCATTGGTTGTGTCGCTTGTATGTATGAACGTGGCCTTCATTCGAAGGCGTCTTTGTCTCTTTTGGTTGTCTTGCCGAATCTCTGTGAAGAGTCGTATGTCTATATAAGTCGTATATCTATTATCTATATATAAATAGGTGAACCGCTCATCCTTCAGTCGGTGCCTACCTGTCGAGTCCTTTGGCCTCGATGCGCCGGATGATGTCCCCGTTGGTCTGCTTGATGGTGCGCAGGTCGTTGAGGAGCCGCAGGCGGAAACGCCACATGCGGCAGTAGAGGAAGGCGCCTAAGGGCAGGACGACAGCCGAGAGGATGTTGAGCCACCGCCGTTCGAATGGTCTTGTGTGTGCTTTCTCCGAGACGATGGGGTAGTGGCTGAGCAGTGTGATGACCATGGGGTCGCGGGTGTTGGAGAGGTCGTCGATGACGGTCTCGAGCTCCTCGTTGATGCGCTCTATCTCGTGGTCGGGCTGGTATCTGAAGAACACGTTGATGATGTTGGGCGGCGACTTGAGCTTGTGCTCCTGTGCGTAGCGGGTCACCTCGTCGCTCAGGCGTGTCAGTTCGTGCTTGTCGGCGGTATAGTCAGGGTCGTTGATGATCACCTCTTTGCTGCTGACGCTCCTCTTGCGTCTCATGCCGAGGAGTCTCATGCCGAGGTTCACGTAGGAGTCGAGGTTGAAGACGGCAGAGTCGTTGTTGGCCTTGTAGGTGATGAAGGCGGCGGTGGGGGTGAGCACGGCGGTGGCCATTCCCTTGCCGAACCAGATGGCCCACATGCCGCCCTTGGCCATGCGGTAGCCGGTGTTGTCGAGGATATAGAAGATGATGAAGACGAGCACCGAGGCGATGATGGGCACGCCGAGGCCTCCCTTGCGGATGATGGCTCCCAGCGGTGCGCCGATGAAGAAGAAGATGACGCAGGAGAAGGCGACGACAAACTTGTTGATGGCTTCTATCTTGTGCTGCCTCAGGGCATAGTCGCCCTCATGGGTGATGAGCGACTTGAAGTCGAGCTCGCTCACCTGCTGGTTGACTTTCGAGAGGGCGTTGTTGACGGCCGTCCTCTGCTTGTCGGGCCCCAAGTGGGCGTAGACGCTGTCGTAGACAAACTCCTTCCGCTTTTCGGCCTGCAGCGCCCGCAGCGAGTCGGCCTTGCTGATGCCGGTGACGGCGTAGGTATAGCGCTTGGCTTCCTGGAAATAGGAGCGCCCGATGCTGTCGTAGGTGTGGTTGAGCGAGTCGATGTCCTCGCGTATCTGGTTGAGGCTCTTGGCTTGCGCGTTTTGTCCGAAGGTGTTGGCGTCGGCCAGGTTGAAGTCGCCGTCGAAGTCGAGGACGATGCGTTTCTTCCAGAACGTCTCGCGGCGGTAGGGCACGGTGGCGCTGCCGGCGAGGTCGGAGGAGCGCATGTTCTCAAACCACTCTCCGCTGTAGAGGGTGAGCAGCAGGTGCTTCTTCTCTGCCGTCGACTGCATCATGCCCGAGTCGGCGAGGATGATGGCGGCGTCCTCATAGTTGGATGTCATGCGGTAGATGGTGATGCCGTAGAGCTTGCCCGTGTCGAGGTTTTTGCGATGCACGTAGATGTTGCACTGCGGGATGCCGTCGTAGAAGATGCCCTCGGGAATCTCCAGTTCGGGACTCTTCTGCTTCATCGAGATGAGCAGCTGTCCGATTTTGCTCTTCGAGTGCGGACCGATGTTGTTCTGGAAATAAAAAGAGGCGAGGGCGATGAAGGCCACGAGGATCATCAGCGGGCGGAGGGTCTGGAGCAGCGAGATGCCGGCAGCCTTGATGGCGGTGAGCTCCGACGACTCTCCGAGGTTGCCGAAGGTGATGAGCGAGGAGAGGAGGATGGCCAGGGGGAGAGCCTGCGGCACCATCATCAGGGCCATATACCAGAAAAACCTGGCCATGATGTCGAGGGTGAGTCCTTTGCCGATGAGGGCGTCGACATATTGCCACACAAACTGCATCATCAGCACAAAGAGGCTGATGAAGAAAGTGCCCACGAAAAGCAGCAGAAACTGCTTAGTGATCATGATGTGGAGTTTCTTTATCCCGAGCATCGCAGAAGTGTTGCGGTGCAAAGTTACTATATTTTTATAAGAAACTCCTCTTTTTTTGCTTTTTTTGAGACTGCGGCGAAAAGCGCCCACGGTCGGGTCGGCATGCGCCGCGCCTCTCAGAGGCCGGTGTTACGGCGCAACTGGCTGAAGTTTTGCTCCCAGATGTCGAGCAGGCTTTCCACGTCTTCGGCGAGGGCATAGTCGACAATATGGAGCACATAGCCGCCCGTCACCTCGGTGCGGCTCATACGGAGCTCAAGGTAGGCCTCTGGGTCTACCTCGTCATCCCATCTCAGCCGCAGGTGGCTGAGGCGCACCCTCTCCACGGTGGTGGCCGTGCGCTTCTCGTGGTGCCCCCATTCTTCACCCCACACAAAGGTGAATTGCCCTTTGTCTTCCTTCACATTGTCGGCTATCCAGCGTCTCAGGCCGCCCTCGGTGCTGATGATGTTCCAAATGATGTTGGCCGAGGTGGATTTGAGTGTATGTTCTATCTCTATCTTCTGTTTTTTCATAGGCTTTGGGATGAAAAAGACGCCATATCGGTGCAAATTTAATGATTTCCTATGATAAAAGGAATAAAAAGTGCGGAATTTTTTTGCACATACCAAGAAAATGATTACCTTTGCACCCGCAAACGACGATGGCGGGATAGCTCAGCTGGTTAGAGCGCATGATTCATAATCATGAGGTCGCCGGTTCAATCCCGGCTCCCGCTACTTTGAAAATCAGAGAGTTACGAAGTTCGTAGCTCTCTTTTATTTTTCCCTACGATACAAAAACGATACAAAATTGGGGTTTTATATGTCTTATGAA
>CADBLU010000033.1 GCA_902795605.1 uncultured Prevotellaceae bacterium
AAAGGGAATGCCCTTCGGGAGGATGACGTCGAAAGCCGAGATGCGGTCGGTAGCCACCATCACCATGAGGTCGTCGTCGATGGTGTAGACGTCTCTCACCTTGCCGTGGTAGACGGCGGTCTGTCCATCAAACTGGAAATCGGTCTTTGTTAATGCTTTCATCTTTTTTGCTGATATGTGATTGAGTGTCTTTATTCTTCGTCCACCTGCTTGCTGACCATCTTCTCATAGGCGTTGACGATGCGTGTGACGAGCTTGTGGCGCACGATGTC
The DNA here is from genome assembly GCA_902795605.1 of uncultured Prevotellaceae bacterium. GTDB lineage: Bacteria > Bacteroidota > Bacteroidia > Bacteroidales > Bacteroidaceae > Prevotella. The sequence goes on from CADBLU010000033.1 coordinate 273, forward strand.
TTTCTTCTCCATCCTGACGAAACCGATGCCCTCGATGCCGTTGAGGATGGCGAGGGCCTCGTCGAGGCCGCTCCGCTGCGCGCGGGGCAGGTCCACCTGTGTGAGGTCGCCGGTGATGATCATCTTGGTGTTCCATCCCATGCGGGTGAGAAACATGCGTATCTGCGCGGTGGTGGTGTTCTGCGCCTCGTCGAGGATGACCACGGCGTCGCTCAGGGTGCGTCCTCTCATAAAGGCGAGAGGCGCTATCTGAATGATGCGTTTCTCCATCATGTCCTGGAGCTTGGCCGGCGGTATCATGTCCTCGAGGGCGTCGTAGAGGGGTTGGAGGTAGGGGTCGATTTTGTCCTTCATGTCGCCAGGGAGGAACCCGAGTTTCTCGCCGGCTTCCACGGCGGGACGGCTGAGGATGATTTTCTTCGCGCTTTTCTCCTTGAGCGCCTTTACGGCCAAAGCGATGCTGAGGTAGGTCTTCCCCGTGCCCGCGGGCCCTTCGGCGAACACCATGTCGCAGCGCTCAAACTCGTCGATGAGCCGCTGCTGGTTCTCGCTGCGGCTCTTGATGGGCCGGCCCGAGATGCTGTAGACGATGACGTCCTTCACGCTCTCGGCCTTTGTCTTCCTGCCCTTGATGATGTCGAGGATGTCTTCCTCATTGATAGTGTTGTAGAGTTCAATGTGCTTTCTGATGCTCTCGACGTTGTCCTCAAACCGCTCTATCTCTTCCTCGTCGCCGAGCACTTTGATGACGTTGCCCCTGGCCACGATGCGCAACTTGGGATACAACGACTTCACCATCTGCAGGTGGACGTTGTTGATGCCGTAGAACACCACGGGATCGATGTCTTCTAAAACAATATGTTTCTCTATCAATGTATGAATCTTGAATTTGAATGCAAAATTAGGAAAAAATCCCGAATATCTCTCTATCAGAGGTAAAAAATGCGGCGTTCAGCATGCGATGCACCAGCCGCATTATTTGCAAAATTACTCATTTTTCATCTCACAACCAAGAAAAACCATAGAAAAACGCATCCGAGACAGTAAAACACGCGAAATCATGGAATGTGGGGAGGGTGTGGCCGATGTTGTGTGCCATCTTCTATTTGTCGACATAGACGGGGCGAACGGACCTGCCGTAGTAGCGGTAGAACCTTAAACAATTTGCGCTCCCGTCATTGATGATGCGGAGGTAGTATGAGAATTCTTTTCCACCTTCCAAAGGCGTGCCCGACCAGAAGAAGCCGCAACTGTCTTGTAAGTCGGGCAAAGTTCCTTCGCGGTAGCCGGCGAAAGGCAAAAAGATGCTATTCCCGTTCTTGCCCGTAAACAGCATTCCCTTGACGCCATGATAGGTCATCACGGAATCGGTGGTGTGCTCAAGCAGTTGGTCGATGTCTTCTTTGGTCGGCATGCGCCATTGCTCACCCCACTTCACGTGTGCCACGTCGTTATTTGTGCCGGAGATATCACCTTTGGACACTCCATGATATTTGGATGTTGATTCAGAATAATCTGATTTCGTTTTAGTCTCCCCCCATGCATAATACTCATTGCCCTCCTCTGGCTGGTCTGCCCCTACGTTGCAGCACGACCATTTGACGCCCGAGGGCAGTCCGAGGTCAATGGCATGAGGATGATTTTCATCGGGGCAATAACCATGGGCGACAGGTTCCTTTTCTTTTTCTTTCTTCGTAAGGACAAAGGGAGCCACCAGAATACACAACAAGACAACCACGGCAATTAAAAACTCTAAAATTTGTTGTCTATCCGACGGCGTCTCTCCCTCAGGAGGAGTGGAACTGTCTTTTGTGTAAACATTGTCGACAGACATAGTGGTGCCTTTGTTGCCTTCGGTCTCTTTAGCTGTTTCCTTTGCTTTTATCGTAGGAGCTTCCTCGTTCATAGGCTTCGTAGAGCCATCCTTTTCTTGAGGGGGTGGAGCGTCTTCCTCCTTTTTATATGGTTTTGGAGCGCCTTTTCTTAGTAAGTTTCTGATTTCTTCTACCGACTGTGGGCGCTTGCTTCGGAGGGTGCTCATCAGAAGGAGTATCAGTTTCCGGGCTTGTTCCGACACGTTTGCGGGGAAAGGCAGTGCCACATGCTTGTCTTCAGTCATGTCGTCATCGATGTCTGAAGGCAATGGGGGCTGCCGGTTCGTCAGCAGGTTGTAGAGGGTAGCCCCAAGGGAGTAAAAGTCCGTCCATGAGCCGATTTTGGGGATGTCTTGCTCCATTTGCTCGCGTGGTGCGAAGCCCCTGGTATAGGGCAGGTAGATAGAGTTGTATACCTTTCCGTCTTCATCTACGTTCTTGCTTGCCCCGAAATCGATGAGCACGACATCGTCATTTTCTTTGATGATCAGATTGGAGGGCTTGATGTCCAGGTGAAGGAGAGGAGGCTCCTGGCCGTGGATATATTCAAGGGCATCGAGCACCTGTTCAAATATCTTGAGCGCCTCGGCTTCATCCATCGGTTGCCCTGTCCGACTGAGGCGTTCGGCGAGGTTTTCACCTTCGATATAGTCCATCACATAATAGGCTGTGCCGTTCTCCTCAAAGCAGTCGTGCACTTGGACAATATGGGGATGAGAGAGTCTGGCCATCCTTCCCGCTTCTTGTAGGAACCGATTTTTCAGCCGTTCGAAAGTGGCAAGGTTGGCTTCTATAGGGATCACGACAGTCGCGCCATCATCGCTGCGCCCACAGATTTCTGGCATGAAGAATTCCTTGATGGCCACGCGTTTGCCTACCCTCGAGTTGACGGCCTCGTAGGTGATGCCAAACCCGCCGCTCCCCAATTCTTTGGTGATGGCGTACTTACCGTTTTGCAATATATGGATCATATCTTTTGCCGTTTTCTGTCTGGTTTTAGATGTGTCAGAAATGTTTTTCCCAATGGCCAGGAGGGCTTTTCACTTCCGAATGCAAATTTAGTGATTTATTCTGAAAAAGTGAAATAGTTGCTTCTGTTTTTATCATACTTATTCAAGCCATCGAATACGTCTGCACTCCCAAACGTTGAAGGTGGGCGAAGGTGTGAGAATGACGCTGTATACACACAATCTTCGCTGAAAATTTTGATGATAGGATTATTTTTGCTAATTTAGCGGCGAGAAATTGTCAGGGGCTTTCTTCTCGAATGAGAGGATACAAATGTCCCATTATAAATATTCATTGTTTTACAATAGTTCATTTTCAATCTTCAATCTTCAATTCTCAATAAATATATGTTCCCCCGTCGCTACCCAGTAGGCATACAGACGTTTTCCCGCATCATCAGTGAAGGGTATGTGTATATCGACAAGACCGACCTGATGTGGCAGATGACACAGCTCAGCCCGTTTGTTTTCCTGAGCCGCCCGCGCCGTTTTGGCAAGTCGCTGCTCACCACCACGCTGTGCTCTTTCTTCCGTGGGGAGCGTGAACTCTTCGAGGGACTGAAGGTGATGGCGCTGGAGAAGGAATGGAAGAAATACCCCGTGTTCCATATAGACGTGAGTATGGCCAAGGGGCGAGAGACGATGGATGAACTGCGCAGGGCGCTGTTGTTACAGATGGAGCCATACAGCGAGAAATATGGGGCATCACAGACAGAGACCACTCCAGGCGAGGTGTTCTCCGGTCTCATCCGCCGTGCCTGTGAGCAGACGGGTGAGCAGGTGGTGGTGGTCATCGACGAGTATGATGCCCCACTGCTTGATGTTCTTCAAGAGGAAGAGCAGTTGCCGGGTTTCCGCCGTGTGATGCAGGAGTTCTACCAGTGTCTGAAGGCCCACGAGGCGATGATCCGCTTCTGTTTCATCACGGGTATTACAAAATTCTCTCAGCTGAGCATCTTCTCCACGCTCAACAATATCACCAATATCTCTCTTGATCCCACTTTCGCTGCCATCTGCGGCATTACGGGCGAGGAAATAGACACGCAGATGCAGCCCGACGTGGCACGGTTGGCTGAAGAGTATGAAGTGTCGCCGCAGGAGATGCGGAAGATGCTCCGTGAGACCTACGATGGCTACCATTTCTCTGAAAAATCTCCCGACATCTATAATCCCTTCAGCTTGATGAAGGCTTTCAACCAAAAGAGACTGAACAACTGGTGGTTTGAGAGCGGAACTCCTTCATATCTTGTGCATCAGATGCGCCGTTTCCGAACCGACATCACCAAACTCGATGACTTGCAGGTGCCCTCATCTGCGTTCGACCAGCCGACGGAAAACATGCGTAATGCATTACCGCTTCTTTATCAGAGTGGTTACATGACCATCAAAGGTTATGAAATGCGCTCGCAAATGTATACGTTGGGCATTCCCAATAAGGAGGTGCGAGTGGGTTTCACCGAGGGACTTTTACCTGTCGTCTCTGGTTTGGAGGGACCTTTTGTCCAAGCGGGCTTTGCTCTTCGTTTTTGGAATGCCCTTTGTGATAACGATACTGACCTGGCCATGCGTGAGTTGAAGGCCTATTTAGAGGAATTGCCTTATGTGGAGGGCTTCAAGAAGAAACTTGAGGAAGTGGCCACCGCCGAGGGTTTCTATGAGTGGACGTTCTATCTTATCTTCTCGATGCTTAACGTGTATGTGCAGACACAGGTAAAGTGTGCTCGCGGGCGTGCTGACATGGTGGTGTTTATGCCCGATGCCATCTATGTGATGGAACTGAAACTTAATGGCACAGCCCAGGAGGCCCTCGACCAGATTGAGCAGAAGGGCTATGCGCTTCGCTATGCCACCGACGGCCGCCGTGTGGTGACCATCGGCGTGGGCTTCTCAGTGGAGCAAAGGGCCATGACAGATTATTTGATTGGAGTTTAGGAGTTTGGGAGATAGGGAGTTTAGGAGTTTAGGAGTTTGGGAGATTGGGAGATTGGGAGTTTAGGAGTTTGGGAGTTTAGGAGTTTAGACATTAGTAAGGCCAATGAAAGGAAAATGACAGGTAAGCGACCGTCTATTTCTTTGATTTATTTTGGCCGGAAAAAGAAATATGTGTAATTAGAAAAAATGATTATTTCAAAAAATCAATATTTGCGTGGATTCGGCATCACGGTCGTCGTGCTTGCACTGGTGAGGTGTGCCTTCCCCTCCATCGCCGGTTCGCTCAATGAGAAGGAGGCGGAAAGCACCAGCCAACAATTAAGCAGCGACACAAGCGGCGTTGCTGGGGAGGCGAAGAACGTGGCTAGGGAGGCGAAGAACGTGGCTGGGGAGGCAAAGGGCAAGTCCGGAGAGGCGAAGAGCAAGGCCGGAGAGAAGAGCATTGCCGCAGAGCCGAAGCACTTGGCCGGAGGGTCGAATGATGCCGCAGGAGAGGAAAAGAGCGAGGTGGGAGAGACGGCCAGCTCTTATGACGGGAAATGCCCTCTGCCTCGCAAGGATTATGCCATGGCAGATGTTGCCGGTGGTGCGTGGCACCGTGTGTCAGGTGTGCGCGGCTTCAGCCAGACGTTTTGCGACTCCAACGACGTGCAGTATGCTTCCGCCATACGACTGGGCGTCTCGGCGGTACGCGACCGTGCCGAGGCTGAGGAGCGCAAGGCCGAGTTGGTGTATATGGCTGCCAGTCCCTATTATCATGTCGACCCGCTCAAACAGAGCATTCCCTATCTGGTGCCCCGCGCCGCCGTGTTGCTCAGCGATATCGGCCGTCATTTCTTTGACAGTCTCTATGTGAAGCACCTGCCCCTCCATCAGTTGATAGTGACCAGTGTGCTCCGCAGCCAGCAAGACCTGGAGCAGTTGAAACAACGCAACCGCAACACCTCCGACAACAGTTGCCATCTCTTCGGCACCACCATCGACATCTGTTACAACCGCTACCATCCTGTGAGCGACCTTTCGGGGAAACCGTGTCGCAAGGTGGGTGGCGACACCCTGAAATGGGTGTTGGCAGAGGTGCTGCGCGACCTCCGAGCCGAGGAGCGCTGCTATGTGAAATACGAGGTGAAGCAAGGGTGTTTCCACATCACAGTGAGATGATGTGGCGTGTTGTCAATGGCGCGTTTTCAGTTTTTTCAAAAACGCTTTTCTTTTCTTCCGTCTGATGTCATGCCGTTCTTTGACGGCCATCAATTGGCTGACCATGTCATCGCCGAGTTGCCTGGCCTGACAATAAGCCACCGCCACCGTGCGGAAAATCTCCATGTCGCCTGTGAAGCGGGTGAGGTTCTCCATACATTCGTTGAGGGGAGGGAGCGTGCCCTCCGGGTAGAATGTCATGCGGTTGTTGTCGATGAGTGAGAAGTGGTAGTGTCCGTCGTCGCCCTTGCGATAGAGCACGTTCGACCGGTTGAGGTCGTGGTGCAGGATGCCATGCTGGTGGAGTTGCCAGGCATATCTTGCAAAATCCTCGAGCAGCGATTTGTTGGGCACTGCTACATTTTTTATTTCACGCTCGATGGCCGGAGCGTCGTCATTCTCACAGAGATAATAGCAGTAGTCGATGAGCATGCCGCTGCGGTGCTCGATATAGGCGATGCTGCAAGCCGTGTCGAAGCCCCTGCGGCGCAGTTCCATGCCATATTGGTATGCCCTCTCCGCCTTGCTTTTCCTAAAAAAGGTGTAGACGACCCGCTGCGGCCACGACGGTTTGCGGAATCTTTTCACCACGACCGGCATCCCGTCGACAACCCATCTCTTGATGACGTTGCGTTTGTCGTTGAGCACCTCTCCTTCATGATCAAAACGGTCTGGCAGAGTGGCAATCCACTCTGCCAAACCGTCGTATGAGGGGTTGATGATGGTCTTCTGGCTCATCGTTGCGCTGTTCTGCCGACGGACTTACAAGGCCGGCGACGAGACGATGACCTTGGCGCTGCTGTTGTTGTAGATGGCGGGGATGGTGAACGACACCCCGTCGTAGGAGAGGGTGGAGCCACCGCTCACTTTCACGTCCTTGTATTTGGGTGCCTTGTGTGTCGACGAACTGGCGGCGGTGCATGCCTTGCCTCCGACACCCATGAGCGTGGTACCATTGGTAAGGAGAGTGTTGTCGGTCTTGAACGCCGTGCCGTCGTTGGCGGAGGCACATGAGAGGATGGTGCCGCCCGAGAGCGTGATGTTGCCGTCGCTCTTGATGGCCTGCGGCTTGGTGTCTTCTTGTTCATAGGTGAACACGTCTCCTGTGGTGACCACGGTGAGTGTGCCTCCTGAGATGGTGATGTCGCCAGTGGCGTTGATGCCCTTGCCTCCGTCGCCGGTGCTCGTGAGATACATTGTGCCTCCCGTCATGGTGAATGTGGCGTCGCATTTGGCGGCGGCGTTGCTGGAGATGTCAGCCTCAGAGGAGTCGTAAATCGCCGAGCCCGTGGTAGTAGCGGTGATATTTCCTCCGGTGACAATCATGCAACTGTCGCATTTGAGGGCTTTCGTGGCATTGCCCGTCGTCGTCACGTTGAGTGTGCCGCCACTGATGGTGAGGAATCCGTTGTCGGTTTTGTCGGTCTTTTTCTTACCCACATCGACACCGTCGCCGGCAGCGTTGATGTTGAGCGTGCCGCCCAGCATCTTGAAGTATTGGTTGATATGCAGTCCGTCGCCCACGGCATTGGCGATAGTGACATTGCCGAGGCCGTCGCCGAACAGGGTGTACTCATCGCTGCTGAAGCCATGTTTCACGTTGCCGGTGATGGTGAGGCTTCCCGTGCCCGTCCATGAAGTGTGGCCGTCGACGTAGAAGGCCGCGTTGTGGCCGTCGGAGCCGTCGTCGCTCACATGGGTCAAGCCGTCGGCCAGGGTGTTGGCGGTGCCGTCGGCGAGGACGATGGTGATGAGTTTACCGTCCTGGATGTTGACGGCGGCGCTGTCAGGGTTGGTGAGTGTCAGTCCGTTGAGCACCAGTTGGATGGCGTAGTCCCCGTCCATGTAGAAGGAACCGTCGGCCGACTGGCCGCTCAGCGAATAAGTCACCTCCTGCTGTAGACTCTCGCTGGCTATCACTGCGACATGCCCGCCGTTGACAGTGGCGGAGACATAGGGTGCGAGGTTGCCTGCGATGACCACCTTGGCCTTGCCTCCGTCGTAGGCTACGGCTACGGTATTGTCGGCCACGCTGCCCTCAGCCACCTGGATGCTGGTGACCTTGCTCAGCGGATAGGTCTTCTGTCCGATGGTGAGCGAGGTGCCGTCGTTGAAAAGCATGTCACCGGCTTGCGAGGCTTCAATGGCATAACTCACGTCGCCCATGTTGACATACATGGTCTGCGCACTCGTCATGACACTCATGAGGAGGGTTGCGGAGAGGAGAGAGATTCTTTTCATCTGACAGTGATTTTATGGGTGTTGCCGGTGGAGTCTTTGATCACATAGATGCCTTTGGGCAGTGCGCCAGTGGCTTCGTCGAGGTTGGCGAAGGTCCCCATCTGCCGTCCAGAGACAGTGAAGGCCTGAAGTGCGCCCTGTGCTCCTTTCACCGTCATCTGTCGGATGCCGGAAGTGTCGGAGAAATACATCTTCGTGAGAGAGGTCAGTGCGATGTTGGTACCGTCGCTGGCCACGAGGTTTCCGTCGCTGAAGGTGATGGTGAGCCCTGTGGCGGTGAGCGAGAGGGTGGTTCCGTCGGTCTTTTCAAGGACCAGGTAATCATAGCCGGCTGCCTGTGTGGCGATGAATCCGCCCAACAGCAGGATGGAGAAAAGCATTCTTTTCATAAAAACGGGTGATAAATGTCTTTGTTCAACTCTGAGATGTCCTATTCAACAATTTGCTTGCAAAAGTAAGTAAAAAAAGAAAAATCCGTGCAAATAGCCAGTCATATCTTTCGTTTTTACGTTTTTTTTACGAATGGTGATGATGGGGTGAAGACCGCTCAGGACTTTACCAGCCGGTGATTTGCTTCAGGAAAGGCACCAGTTCGTTGGCCATCTGCTCATTTTGCCGCATGGACGGGTGTTTGAAGCATCCATAGCCCAGCGAGCCGTCGGCAGGCGTGAAGTCGAAGCGGTATACCTCTTTGTCACCGCGCTGGTGAGCATCTTCCATGGCATCGTCTTGCGCTTTTTTGAGATTGGCGAGGCGCTGGCCTCGTATCATGGTGCCTGTGAGCATCACGATTTTGGCATTCGGATAATTGTTGCGGAGCGTCTTGATGAATCTTTTGAAAGCGTCGGTCAGCAGTCCCACGTCGTAACTGGGGTTGGTGGTGTCGTTAGTGCCGAGCCCTACGCACACCACGTCGGGCTGCCATTGGCTGAAGTCCCACATTTCCGACTGCTTGTTGAAGAACGTATAGGGATACATGTCGGGCATCACCCCTTTGTCGCCTTTGGGATTGCCCAGGGTGTTGCGGTAGATGCCGAGTCCCGACCGTGCCACTGTCATCCATTGTGCGTCGAGGGCGCGTGCCGTGCGTGCGGCGTAGGTATAGTAGACGTTGTGCAGGTTGGCGGTAGCTTTTTTCTCGCTGCCGTTGCCTTCGATGCCAAGTCCGCAGGTGATGCTGTTGCCGATGAACTCTATCTTCCGCTCAGGCAGCGAGGGACGCTGCGTCAGGTCTCCGCCGTTGTCGAGCAGGAAGCCATAGAATTTCGGGTCGCGCGCCAGCCCTTCGATGCAGTAGGTGATGTCTACGCGGTGCTGTCCTTCGGAGAGGCCGCTGGCGATTTCCACCACGCCGTTTTCTTTTGTTGATTCCACTTTGAAAGGTTTCTGTCCGTCGACGACCACCATGAAGTATCCGCTGCCCGGCGAAGTCTTCATTTTCAGTGAAGAGCCGCTGAATGAGGCATGTATCTGGAATCCTGGCCAGTTCCAAGCCACATAGTCGGGACTTTTGTAACTGGCCCTGCCCGTATAGGCAATCCTCGGGTCGCTGGCTTTTACAAACTGCTGCGCATCGCATGAGGCATAGCCCATGAAAAGGAAGCCTATGACAAAGAAGAGAGATAATTTCCTTAACATATTATTTCTGTTTTGATGGTTTGACATTAAAATTGTGCGTAGATGAAAGGTCTCACACTGTCTTGGCTGAAATTCACGACCAGTTGGATGACGGCGAGGAAAATCAGCAGTTTCACTATCCACGGCGACCGGATGAACGCCTCCTTTATGCGGTCGGCCTGATGCTGGCGGATGGCCTGGAAAAGCAGTCCGCCCACGGTGAGCAGGGTCCATGCCGGTCGGGCTTTGACAAAGGGCACGAGGTAGGCCCAGTCGAAGTCGCTCCATATCTGGTGGCACATGGCCATGGCGTTGTCCCATGTGGTGGACCTGAAGAAAATCCACGTCACCTGCAGGTAGGCGAAAGTCAGGAGCCATGCCAGTGATTTCACCCATATATTGTCGGGCAGTCTGCTGAGTCTGTCTTTGAGCGCCTTATGCACCACGAGTCCGGCGCCGTGCATCGCCCCCCATGCCACGAACATCCATGAGGCTCCGTGCCACAGTCCGGCCACGAGCATGGTGGCGAAGTTGTTGAAGTAGGTGCGCCATTTCCCTTTCCTGTTGCCTCCGAGTGGTATGTAGAGATAGTCGCGGAACCATGTGGAGAGGGCGATGTGCCACCGGCGCCAGAATTCAGTCAGGTTGAGCGACTGGTAGGGGAACCGGAAATTCTCTTTGAGTTTGAATCCCATCAATGCCGCCGTGCCGATGCTCACGTCGCTGTAGCCCGAAAAGTCGCAATAAATCTGCAGCGAGTAGCCGAAGAGCGCCATGACGTTTTCGAAGCCGGAGTAGGCTGTGGGGTCATCGAAGATCCAATTGTTGTATTCAGCGATATAGTCGGCCACCAGGGCTTTCTTCAATATGCCAAGAATGATGAGCCACAGTCCGGTATAGACGAGTGTCGGCGCTTTTCTCGTGTCAGGCTCTGTCCGCAGTTGAGGGATAAGCGTTTGTGCCCTTGTGATGGGGCCGGCCATCAGCAGCGGGAAGAAAGTGATGTAGAACAGGTATTCCAGCAGGCTTGTCTCGTCTTCGAACGTGCCACGGTATACATCTATTGAGTAGCTGATGGCCTGGAATGTGTAGAACGACACGCCGATGGGCAGGAAGATGGAGAGTGGCGAGAAATTGGTGGCAATGGCCTCATTGACAATCTCTATCAGGAAATTGGTGTATTTGAAATAGACCAGGGGTGCGAGAGTGACCAGAACCGTAGCCCACAGCCACAGTTTGCGGTGGTTGTCGCTTCTCATCATCTTCTTTGTCATCCACCATGACAAGCAGGCTGAGACGGGAAGCAGGAGCATCAGCACCCCGTTGGCCTTGAAAGAGAAAAAGAGGCTGAAAGCAATCACATAGCAGAGCATCACCTCGCGCCGCCTCATACTCACGAGTAGGTAGACGGAGTAGAAACATACGAACGTCACGAGGAAAGGGTAGGTGAGGAGCGACCATCCTTGTGAGGGCGTGGTGAGAAAGTCGATGAGGCGGTCCATGTGCGATGTGGTTGACGTTCCTTATATATTACTGAAAGCCTTTGAAGTCGGGAGCGTGCACCGAAACGCTGTGAGGCTTATGTGTCGCTTGTGGCCATGCCATCCTGATGGGATGCTCCGTGTCTTTTCCGCTCAGCCATACGGCAACGGAGTCCATCCACACGGCAGCGGCGCTGAAAGTCGGGTGAACATGGTCTTTGCCACGTTGTAGTTGCAGTACACGGCTGTCGAAATACCTCGTTTTCCCCACGTTCTTGATGATGAGGTCGTTGATGCCAGTGTCGTTTTTCCAGTTGGGAGGGCTGATCCACACAAATGGAATCGTGTCGATAGTCTCCACGATTTTAGCGATGTTCTTGTCGCGCTGTGGAAGGTCGCGCACAAACAGTTCGTTGCCGCCAAGACACACCACGATGTATGTGGGGGCGAACTTGCGGATGTAGTGCTTCAGAGTGCCGGTATTGGCCCAGACACTTGTATTTGAGCCATACCAGCATATCACATCGAGCTGGTGGCCGTTCTCCTTTGCGTAATCGGCAAACCGCCGCATGAGTCCCTCCACCATAGAGTCGCCCAAGAACAAGATGTTGTGGTTGCGCTCGTCCACCGCCTTCGTGCTTTCCACGTGGGCCGTGTCTGCCGGAGTGACGGTTGCTGTCGCCGCCGTGTCGGGTCTCAGACTGCTCACATCAATCTGTTTCAGGGTGATGTTGATCTCCTCTGGCATAAAAGCATAGGCAAAAGTGGCCAGTATGGTGATAACGAAAATCAAGAGTGTTTTCACTCTGCTGTCCATTTTCATTGGGATTGGTTCGTTTGATGATTTGCAAAGATAGTGCAAGCCGAGCGAAATCACAAGCAAAAGACGAAGTTTTTGCTTGGATTTCCGAGCCGCATCCTATCTTCGGCCGAAGGCCAAAGAAAAAAAGCCTCTCTTCGGCCACAGGCCTGACATCTTTGTTCGGCAAATTTGGCAAAAATCTTCAAAATCATGCATTATGATTTGTTTTTTCCTCTTTTTCTCCCTACTTTTGCAAATCCGTTGTGTGAAATATGACATGGCCGCGTAGAAATGGAAAATTTGTCGTGAACGACCAGCACAAAACGGGTAAAAGAGATGATAAACATAATTTTTCAGAGAAATAACAAGAGACAATGATCAACGAAAGCCATCTGAAAGCGCGGAAAGACTCTGTCGCAAGGAAAATCCTCAACTCTGAGTTTTTCGATTATGTGATGATAGCCATCGGTATGATAGGTTATGGCATGGGGTGGACCCTCTTTTTGCTTTCCAACGACATCACGACAGGTGGTGTGGCGGGTGTCTCCTCCCTGTTGTATTGGGGGCTGGGCATTCCCGTTCAGGTGAGCTATTTCGGCGTGAATGCCCTCTTGCTGTTGGGAGCACTCAAGGTGTTGGGGTTCCGTTTTTGCCTGAAAACCATTTATGCCGTGGGCATGCTCACCTTGTTTCTGTCTTTTTTCACCGATTTGGGCCAGGAGATGCAATTGCTCCACGACCAGCCTTTCATGGCGAGTATCATCGGAGCCATCTTCTGCGGAAGCGGCGTAGGCTTGGGGCTGTCGTTCAACGGTAGTACGGGCGGCACCGACATCATCGCTGCCATCGTGAACAAATATCGCGACATCTCGCTGGGCCGTGTGATCCTGCTCTGCGACATCTTTGTCATCACCAGTTCCTATCTTGTGTTTCATGACTGGGAAAAAGTGATCTATGGCTATGTGGTGCTGTGTGTCACCGCTTTCTGCATCGACCAGGTGGTGAACTCCCGCCGCAGTTCGGTACAGTTTTTCATCATTTCAAGCCATTATGAGGAGATAGCCAAGCGCATCAACCAGGAGGCGCACCGCGGGGTGACCGTGGTCAATGCGCAGGGGTTCTATTCCGGCAATGAGATGAAGATGCTGTTTGTCTTGGCAAAGAAGAGGCAGTCGAGCGAGATCTTTCATATTATTGATGAGGTGGACCCCACGGCCTTTGTCAGCCAGAGCCGCGTGATTGGTGTATATGGCGAAGGCTTCGACCATTTCAAATTCCACAAATAAAGAGGGGATTTTGTTGCTGCAATGCAGCAACCTACCGGACACTTGAACGGAGGCACTTGGAAAGGAGCCCCTTGAACAGGTGGGCGCTTGGAACGGAGCCCTTTGAACGGAGGCACTTGGAAAGGAGCCCCTTGAGCAGGTGGGCACTTGGAAAGGAGGCCCTTGAACAGGTGGGCACTTGGAACGGAGCCCCTTGAACAGGTGGGCGCTTGGAACGGGGGACTTTTTTGCCTGCGTCACAAAAAAATAATGAGCACTGTTTCACAACAGCACTCATTATTCAGTTTCATACTAACTTATTATCAACTATTCATTACTCATATAAAATTTTCCTAATCGCATGCAAAGGTACAGCCTTGGAAAAGAAAATCAAAGGTTTAGAGTGAAAAAACCAACGTAAACGTTTGCGAAACACAATATTTTGCAGTATCTTTGCCACACGAAGAACCATCCAAGACACTTTAGCCATCTCATATTGGCTGCAGACACGTTGCTTAAATGTGAGATGTGGCACGTAAACATTAGCCGGCAGTCGGAAGATTTTTGTGCCGTTGTGTCTATGGGAAAGATAATCATGTTATGAAACAACGCCGCACATCATTGAAAGACTTGGCCCAGCAGCTCGGAGTGTCTATCGCCACCGTCTCCAGGGCCCTTCGTGGCAGTCACGAAGTGGGCGAGGAGATGAGAGCGAAAGTGAAGGCTCTTGCCAAGCAGCTCAACTACCGCCCCAACCCGTTTGCCCAGAGTTTGCGCAAGGAGGCTCCCCGTGTCATCGGTGTCGTCGTGCCCAACCTGGTCACCCATTATTATGCCGCTGTGCTCGACGGCATCGAGGAGTGTGCCCGCATGAATGGTTATTCAGTGTTCAGTTCCAACAGCCATGAAGACCATTCACGTGAGGAGCAGGCCATCGACAACTTCATCTCCATGCACGTGGAGGGCATCGTGGCCTGTCTGGCCCAGGATACCGTCGACTATGGCCATTTCCGCGAGATTCACGAGATGGGCATTCCCTTGGTGTTCTTTGCCCGCACGTGCCTGCCCGAACTCTTCTCGCAGGTGGTGGCCAATGGCGATATCGCCGCCCAGGAGGCCACGCAGCACCTCATCGACAACGGCTGCCGTCGCATCGCCTTCGTGGGAGGCCCCAACCACCTCGATATGGTGAAGCGCCGCAAGCACGGCTATCTCGAGGCCCTGCGCGACAACCGCATCCCCATCGACCGTGAGTTGGTGGCCTGCGACAAAATCGACTTCGACGTGGCTCGAAACGCCACCCTGCGACTCCTTGAGAGTCCCACCCCTCCCGATGCCATCCTCGCCTTCAACGACATCATCACCTATGCCGCCTTTGATGCCATCAAGAGCAAAGACCTCCATATCCCCGACGATGTGGCAATCATCGGCTTCACCGACGGCGACAGCGCCGCCTTCGTCACCCCCAAGCTGTCGGCCATTATGGACCAGGCCCATGTGCAGGGCATGAAGGCGTGCGAACTCCTGCTGCGCAACATCAATGGCGACAAGAAAATCTACCGTGAAGTGGTGCCGATGATCCTGAAAATCCGTGACAGCAGTGTGAGGAAGAAACAGACAACCTAAAAACTTTAATAAATAACCTAATTATGAAGACAATCAAAATGTTCGTCGCCGCTCTCATGCTTGCCAGTGCCTCGCTGGCGCAGGCTGCAGCCTATACGAAGAGCGGCAACATCGTGACTATCGAAGTGGAGAGTCCGCAGCAAGACGGTGCCCGGCTGGTGGCACTCGAGGTCGTGGCCGACAACATCATCCGAGTGAGAGCCACCCCCGATGCTGCCTTTCCGCAGAAAAACAGCCTCATCATCGTCAAGCAGACCGCCAAGCCCGCTTTCGATATCACTGAGGAAGGGAGCAAGGTGACGGTGACCGCCGCCCGTGTGAAGGCCGTGGTCGACAAAAAGACCGGTGATGTCGCTTTCTACGACGCCACCGGCAAGCAACTGCTCAAAGAGGCAAGAAACGGCAAGACTTTCAAGCCCTTCCGCGTGTCTGAGCGCGAGTTGGGTGTGCCGCAGCGCACACTGTCGGAGCAGGAACTCAACGGTGTGTCCTGGCACGCTCTCTTCGAGCCACAGAGTGACCTCAAGGCCGTCTATGGTCTCGGTCAGCACCAGGCGGAAGAATACAATATGCTCGGCATGAACGAAGAGCTATACCAGTATAACACCAAGGTGAGTGTGCCCTTTGTGATGAGCAACCTCAACTACGGTCTGTTGTGGGATAGTTACAGTCTCTGCCGCTGGGGCAACCCCAACGACTATATCCAGCTCAACCGCGCCTTCAAACTCTACGACAAAAGCGGGCGCGAGGGACATCTTACCGGCACCTACACCGACAAGGACGGCCACAAGGTGGTGCGTGGCGAGGATTCCATCTATTTTGAGTATGACTGTCCGTCGACCTCGAAGATCGGCAATGCCACCGACGACGGTGGCATCAAGAACCTGCCCCGCGGTTTCAACCTCGACGGTGCGCAGGTGGTCTACGACGGATTCATCGAGGCTCCAGAGACCGATGTCTATCACTTCATCCTCTATTATGCCGGTTATATGCGTGTGTATATCGGCGGCAAGGAAGTGGTGGCAGAGCGCTGGCGCACGGCATGGAACCCCAATTCCTGGAAGTTCACCTCGGAACTGAAGAAAGGCGTGAAGACACAGTTGCGTATCGAATGGAAGCCCGACGGCGGGGTGAGCTACTGCGGACTGCGTGTTGCACCTCCTTTCGACGGCAACAAGCGCAAGGCCATCAGCATCTGGAGTGAGATGAGCCGCGACATGGACTATTATTTCATCGCCGGCCGCGACATGGACGAAGTCATCGGCGGTTACCGCACGCTCACGGGCAAGGCCTCGCTCTATCCCAAGTGGGTGCTGGGTTTCTGGCAGAGCAGGGAGAGATACAAGAGCAGTGCCGAGATAGAGGAGACCCTGGCAGAGTTCAGGAAACGCCATGTCCCTGTAGACAATATCGTGCAGGACTGGAACTACTGGCCCCTTCCCGACTGGGGCAGCCATCAGTTTGAGGCCGCCCGTTTCCCCCATCCCCAGGCGATGCTCGACAGCGTACATCAGATGAACGGAAGGTTCATGATCTCTGTCTGGCCCAAGTTCTACGACACCGTTGACAACTACAAGGAGCTCGACAGCAAGGGGTGGATCTACCGTCAGGCCATCACCGACGACATCCACGACTGGCTCGGCTACACCGGTTCGTTCTACGATGCCTATGATGCAGGCGCGCGCAAGATGTTCTGGCGTCAGATGGACGAGAACCTCTACAGTAAGTATAAATTCGGCATCGATGCTTGGTGGATGGATGCCTCGGAGCCCAACGTGCGCGACTGCACCCCCGTGTGGTATCGCAAGGCCCTCAGCGGGCCGACCGCCCTGGGTACCTCGACCGAGTATTTCAATGCCTATTCCATCGTCAATGCCGACGCCATCTACAACGGACAGCGCTCCGTCAACCCCAACCAGCGCGTCTTCCTGCTCACCCGCAGCGGTTTTGCCGGCGAGCAGCGCTTCTCTACCGCCACCTGGTCGGGCGACATCGGCACCCGTTGGGAGGACATGCGGGCACAGATGACCGCAGGCCTCAACTACTCGATGAGCGGTCTGCCTTTCTGGGGCATGGACCAGGGCGGATTCTCGGTGGAGAGCCGCTATGTGAAGGCACAGCAGGAGTATGACAAGAGTGGTGTGGAGAATGCCGACCTTACCGAGTGGCGTGAGCTTCAGACACGTTGGAACCAGTTCGGCTGCTTCATCCCTCTCTACCGTGCCCACGGCCAGTGGCCTCTCCGTGAGGTGTGGAACATCGCCCCCGACGACCACCCCGCCTACAAGACCATCGTGTGGTATGACCGCCTGCGCTATCATATGATGCCCTATCTCTACTCGATGGCCGGATGGGTGCATTTCCGCGACTACACCATGATGCGTGGCCTCGCCATGGACTTCAACGGCGACGACCAGGTCTACGACATCCCCGACCAGTGGATGTTCGGACCGGCCTTCATGGCTTGCCCCGTGGGCTACTACAAGGCCCGCAGCCGCAGTGTCTACTTCCCCAAGCAGTGCGGATGGTATGACCTCTATACCGGCGACTATGTGGCCGGCGGTCAGCGCCTTGTGGTCGATGCCCCCTATGAGCGCATGCCCGTGTTTGTGCGCGAGGGCAGCATCGTGCCTTTCGGCCCTGCCATGGAGTGGTGCGACGAGAAGCCCGCAGAGCTCATCAACCTCTACGTCTATACGGGTGCCGACGCCGCGTTCCAGCTTTATGAGGACGAGGGCACTAACTACAACTACGAGAAAGGCAAGTATGCCACCATCGATATCCGCTACGACGAAGCCACGAAGACCCTCACCTTCGGCCGCCGTGCCGGTTCGTTCAAGGGAATGCTGAAGAACCGCCGCTTCAATATTGTTGTGGTGTCGAAAGGCCAGCCACAGCCGCTCAATCTCGACGACCCCAAGGGGAAACTTGTGGAGTATAACGGAAAGGAACTGAAAGTCAGCCTGTAGACCGCTATGAGACATTCATGCCTTACGCTGCTCCTCGTCTTGTCGATGGCCCTGCCTGTGTCGGCCCGCGACCGGCAGTGCTTCGACGAGGGGTGGCTCTTTGTGCTGGCCGACTCCGCCTCCATGTCGTCGGCCGACTATGACGACCGCCGTTGGCGGAGACTCGACCTGCCTCACGACTGGGCGATTGAAGGCGATTTCTCACCCTCCAACCCCTCGGGTGCCGGTGGCGGCGCTCTGCCCGGCGGGGTGGGATGGTATCGCAAGCATTTCCGTGTGGGCGATGCCGACAGATATTATATGGAGTTCGACGGTGTGTATATGAACTCCACGGTCTATATCAACGGTCACCGTCTGGGCATGCGCCCCTATGGCTACAGTTCGTTCGAATATGACCTCACCCCCTATCTGCGGCGCGACGGCGACAATGTGGTGGCGGTGAGAGTGGACAACAGCGACCAGCCCAACTCGCGTTGGTACAGCGGCTGCGGCATCTACCGCCATGTGTGGCTCACTGCCACCGCCGAGGTGCATGTCGACCACTGGGGTGTCTATGTGCAGACCACCGCCAAGGGCGACGTGAACGTGGAGGTGACCCTCGCTCCCTATACGGGCGAGGCTCCTCAGGTGCGCCACAGCGTGATCGATGCCTCCGGCAAGACGGTGGCGAGCACTCAGGGCAAGTCGCTGAAGTCCCGTCTGCGTGTGAGCAAGCCCCATTTGTGGTCGACCGACGACCCCTATGTTTATAAGGTGGTCACCCAACTGACTGTCAAGGGCAAGGTCGTCGACGAATATGTCACCACCACCGGCTTCCGCTCGTTTGAGTTCCACCCCCAGCGGGGATTCTCCCTCAACGGACGGCCGATGAAACTCAACGGCGTGTGCGAGCATCACGACCTGGGATGCCTCGGTGCCGCCTTCAACGACGATGCCATGCACCGCAAGCTCGTCATCCTGAAGCGCATGGGCGTCAACGCCATCAGGAGCTCACACAACCCGCCAGCTCCCGACTTGCTCAACATGTGCGACACCATGGGTCTCATCGTCATGGATGAGTCGTTTGACATGTGGCGCCGCAAGAAGACACAGAACGACTATGCCCGCTTCTTCGACGAGTGGCATGAGCGCGACCTCGCCGACCTTGTCCTGCGCGACCGCAACCATCCGTCTATCCTCATGTGGAGCATCGGCAATGAGGTGCTCGAGCAATGGTCGTCGGCCGAGGCCGACACGCTCACGTTGGAGCAGGCCAACCTGATTCTCAATGCCGGGCATGATGCCTCTACGCTGGCCAAGGAGGGAGAGATGAGTGTCAACTCGCTGCTCACGCGCCATTTAGCAGAGATTGTGAGGCGCTATGATGCCACACGGCCCATCACTGCCGGTTGCAACGAGCCCGACCCCGGCAACCATCTCTTCAAGAGCGGGGCCATAGATATTATCGGCTTCAACTACCATCACCAGTGGGTGAAGGATGTGCCTCGCAATTTCCCCGGCAAGCCTTTCATCTTCAGCGAGAGTGTGTCGGCGCTGCAGACTCGCGGTTTCTACATGATGCCCAGCGACTCGGTCTACAAGGCGCCCAAGGAATGGTGGCTGCCCTATACCGACCCGTCTTTCAAGTGCAGTGCCTACGACAACATGCACGCCTCGTGGAGCAGTACGCACGAGGAGACCTGGGATGTGGTGAAGCACAACGACTTCGTGGGCGGACAGTTCATCTGGACCGGTTTCGACTACATCGGTGAGCCCACCCCCTACGCCTATCCCGCCCGCAGCAGTTATTTCGGCATCATCGACCTGGCAGGCTTCCCCAAGGACTCCTATTATCTCTACCAGAGTGAGTGGACCGACACGCCTGTGCTCCATCTCTTCCCCCACTGGAACTGGATAGAGGGGCAGACCATCGACCTGTGGTGCTACTACAACCAGGCCGACGAGGTGGAGCTCTACATCAACGGCCGCAGTCAGGGTGTACGCCGCAAGGCCGATAGCCACCAGTATCATGTCATGTGGCGCGTGGTCTATGAGCCCGGTGAGGTGAAGGTGGTGGCGCGCCAGGGTGGACGCGACGTGCGCCAACAGGTCATCCGCACGGCAGGAGCTCCCCATCACCTGCGGCTCACTGCCGACCGCCAGAGCCTCGTGGCCAACGGCCATAGTCTCGCTTTCGTCACCGTAGAGGTGGTGGACAAAGACGGAAACCTCTGTCCTCATGCCGAGAACCAGGTGTTCTTCGACGTGTCGGGACAGGGCGAGATCGCTGGTGTTGACAATGGTTGCCAGACCTCTCTGGAGCGCTTCCAGGCAGACAACCGCCGTGCTTTCGGCGGCAAGTGCCTTGTGGTGATACGCTCGGCCAAGCAGGCCGGTGGCGTCTCGCTCACGGCCAAGGGCATCGACCTGAAGCCTGCCACGCTGCAGTTGCCTGTGAGATAGCCAATCCTGATCCTGCATTCATTCACATTTCTGCACCCCATTCAACGTTTTAGGTTGAATGGGGTTTTTCGTGATGTTACATTTTTTGCGGTGATTTGTAAAATCCCGAGAATGAGTCTGCGATTTATTTTCAAAAAGGAAGACAAATCACTATATTTGCATATCTTTCCGTGTCATTCGGATAAGTTATATCACAAATCATCAGAAACTATCAAACTTATAAACACCGTATGAAAAAGAAGCTTGCAAGGAATGTCAAGGTCCTTATTGAGAAATGGGCGTCTGCGAGTCTGCTGGGACTTGCCGTCTGCCTCTTTCCCGTAAAGGCACAGGCTCAGTTGTCCTCCAACACTGACAAGTTTTTGGGCAACATCACCACGAGGTATAATGTGGATGCCGGAGGTGGAGTGGAGCCATTCTACAAACTCTGGAACCAGATTACGCCTGAGAACGAGACCAAATGGGATGCCATAGAGGGCTCCCGTCGTGGCTCTTTCAATTTCAGCGGCGCAGACAGGGCCGCCAATTATGCCAAACAGCACAATTTCCCCTTTAAGTTTCATACCCTGATATGGGGCGCCCAGTATCCCAACTGGCTCAACAACCTGTCGACATCAGAGCAATACAAGGCAATCGTGGAGTGGTTTGACGCAGTGAAGGCCCATTATCCCAACCTGGAGATCATCGACGTGGTCAATGAGGCCGTGGCAGGCCACCAGCCAGCTCCCTACAAGGCTGCTCTCGGCGGCGACGGAGCGACAGGCTACGACTGGATCATCAAGGCTTTCGAGATGGCGCATGAGCGCTGGCCGGACGCCATCCTCGTCTACAACGACTACAACACCTTCCAGTGGCAGATCGACCAGTATATCGACCTGGTGACCACCCTTCGCAATGCCGGTGCGCCGATTGATGCCTACGGATGCCAGAGCCATGACCTGACCGATATGAACGTGACCAACTTCAAGTCGGCCATGACGAAAATCCAGACAGCCCTCAAGATGCCGATGTACAGCACAGAGTATGACATCGGTACCTCCAGCGACTCGCAGCAGCTGCAGCGCTACAAGGAGCAGATACCCTATATGTGGGAGTCAGAGTATTGCGCCGGCATCACCCTGTGGGGCTATATCTACGGAGCCACCTGGACCACCGACGGCAACTCGGGCCTCATCCGCGACGGAAAGGACAGGCCTGCCATGGCCTGGCTGCGTGAGTATATGCAGACGGATGCGGCCAAAAATGCCAAGAGCCCGTTCCCCGGCATGAAAAAGGAGGCCTCGGTGTATGTGAAGAGCGGATCGCTGGCTGCCACTAAGGGCGAGGTGATTCCTATTTCCATCCGTGCAAGACTGAGGACAAAAACTATCGACCACATCGACCTTTATGTGAACAACAAGTTGGAAAAAACCTTTACGGAAGCCCCCTACGAGTTGGAGTATGTACCTGAGACGGATGGCTCTTACAGCGTGAAGGCCGTGGTGGTGGCCACCGACGGCACGGAGTATGTGCGCTATTCCGGATTCAAAGCCTATAATCCGCGTTCCACTTTCAAGGGCGAAATCGAACTCCCCGGCACTCTGCAGGCAGAGAACTTCGACAAGGGTGCTGAAGGTATGACCTATCATGACTCAGACAACAAGAACGAGGGCACCACAGCCTACCGTACAGACAGCGAGGGCGTCGATATCGTCAATGGTAACGGCAACTATGCCATCGGCTACACCTCAGAGGGTGAGTGGTTGGAATATACCGTCAACGTGAAAGAGGCCGGCATGTATTCCTTTGACGCCTCTGTGTCGTCGGGTGCCAACAATTCCTCCATCAGTCTGTCGCTCAGCACCAAGGAGGGAGTGAAGGCGCTGACCAATGTCATCCCGGTGCCCTGTGTCACCGCCAACAACTGGGATAACTACCGTGCTGTGCACGGGCGGTTGCTCATCCCGCTGGAGGAAGGCAAACAGGTCATACGGCTCAATATCACTGGCAGCAGCTGCAACATCGACAAGATTGTGTTCAATCACATCGTGGTGGACGAGAATATCCAGATTGCCTTGACTGCCGACCCGTCGCCTGCGACCATCAGCACCAATACGACGCTCAAGGTGGATGCCTCATCGCCCACCAGCACTATCACCGGCGTGAAATTGTATCTTGACAACGTGCTGTTGAAGTCGATAACCAGTGAGCCGTTTGAGTATGACTATAAGCCTACGGCCAAAGGCACCTACAACCTCACTGCCATCGCCACTGATGCGGAGGGAAAGCAGTCGAAGATCGCAACCCTGAATCTGCAGGTGAACAACAAGCGCATCGCCCATAAGGGTACAATCGAGATACCCGGTGTCATCGAGGCAGAGAACTTCGACCGAGGTGGTGAAGGCTTCACCTTCCACGACTCCGATTCCGAGGATGAGGGAGGCACCAAATACCGCTCTGACAACGAGGGCGTGGACATCGTCTCCGGCAACAACGGCTATGTCATCGGCTACACGGCTTCCAACGAATGGATGGAATACAGCGTCAACGTGAAGGAGGGTGGCAAGTACGCCTACGTCGCCACCGCATCATCTGGTTCCACGGGCTCTGGATTCACCCTCGGGCTTGTCAAGGACGGCAAGGTCACCAACCTCTGCAAGGTGAACGTCTCGCAGACAGCCAGCAACAGTTGGGACACCTACAAGACATTTGAGGGCAACCTCTCCACCCGTCTGGAGGCAGGTGAGCAAATCATGCGCATCACCATCAACAATCCTTACTGCAACATCGACAAGATAGAACTGAAGTTGGTGGAGGGTGACGGCATCGAGACCGTGAATGCCGACGCACAGCCCGCCGACGGCGCAGTCTACAATGTGGTGGGCATGAAAGTCGGAGCCGACTACAAAGGCATTGTCATCCGGAACGGAAAGAAGTACTTGAAGAAATAAAGGCTTCGTCGAAAGGCGATATTTTTAGCGGCAGCAGCTATTTTCATGATAGCTGCTGCCGATTTTTTTTGGGGGGGGGAGGAGGGGGAGGGAGGAGGGGATTAATGGGCCTAATGGGCTAGATGAACTAGAGAACCTAGAGAATCTAGAGAATCTAGACAATCTAGACAATCTCTATCCTCTCTATCCTCTGGCTATTCTATAGCTCCTATATATGCCGATAAAAAATCATCCCCCAGGCTCCTGAGAGCCTGGGGGATGAAATGAGAATCAGTCCTTTGTGGGATGGGAGATTAGTCTTCCACCACGACGGGCTTGTATTTCGGAACGAGCGTCTTCATGATGACCCAACCGATGAGATAGGCCACTGCACAGAAGCAGAAGACAATCATATAGGCGGCAGGCTTGCCCTCATAACCCAAGAAGGTGAAGGCTGCACCCTGTCCCTCGGCATAGGTGAAGAGGTTGCCAGAAATCTTGTTGATGAGCATGGAGCCCAGACCTCCAGCCATGGCACCGATACCGGTGATGGTGGCGATGGTCGATTTGGGGAACATATCGCCAATTGTTGAGAACAAGTTTGCCGACCATGCCTGATGCCCAGCTCCAGCCAAACCGATGATGATGGCGGGCCACCATGCAGGGTCAATAGGGCTGTTCTCCCACATTGCCAACGGCTGTGCGAAGAGTGCAAAAAGCGGGAAGAATGCGAAGATGAGCATGGCAAGCATACGACCTGAGTAAGGATTCATCCCACGTTTTTCGACAAAGAGTTTGGGAAGGTATCCACCGAAAATGGAGATGATAGTGACGATGAGATAGAGCACAAAGATAAGAGCCTGCCCCATGGAGGAACTTGATTTATAACCAAATTGGTCAGAGAAATAGGCGGGTGCCCAGAACAGGTAGAACCACCACACACCGTCGGTCATGAACTTGCCCACGATAAACGACCATGTCTGCTTGAAGGTGAAGCACTTACCGAAGCTGATGGCAGGTCCCTCGTCGTTGGCGTCCTTCGGGTCTTCCTGAGTCTCAGTATCCTGATTGATATAGGTGAGCTCAGCGGCATTCACATGCTTGCTCTTGTTGGGCTTGTCGTAGATGAACACCCAGAGAGCCATCCACAGGAAGCCCAGACCACCGATGATGATGAAGGCCATCTCCCAACCAAAGGCCTCAGCCAATGGGGGGATGCTGATAGGAGCGGCCAAAGCGCCCACCGACGCACCGGCGTTGAAGATGGAGGTGGCAAAGGCGCGGTCTTTCTTGGGGAAATACTCGGCGGTCACCTTGATGGCGGCGGGGAAGTTGCCACTCTCACCCAAAGCGAGGACGGCGCGGCAGAACAAGAAGAGATAGACACTGACCGTGGCAATGGACAGGGCGGTCATGGAGCCGGCTTCAACAGCCCTGAGGGCTGCGATGCTGTCGATGCCCTCATACTTCATCGTCACCCATCCGCAGGCAGCATGCAAACATGCGCCCAGCGACCATACGAAGATGGCCCACAGATATCCTTTCTTTGTGCCCATCCAGTCGATGAACTTTCCTGCAAAGAGGCAGAAGACGGCATAGAGGATAGAGAAGGCCGCAGTGATGGTGCCGTAGTCGGCATCGGTCCAGTGGAACTCGGGTGCGATAAAGTCTTTCCATGTGAGCGAAAGCACTTGGCGGTCCATGTAGTTAACTGTTGTCGCAAAAAACAACATAGAACAGATAACCCAACGATAA
>CADBLU010000034.1 GCA_902795605.1 uncultured Prevotellaceae bacterium
CCTGGAAGCTGCCGACAAGCAGCAAAACGGCCATTAGCCAAAGTTTGGTCATTTTTTTGTTCATTATTATAAGGTATTAAAGTGATGTCGGATCACGATAGAGGCTGGACAAGTCCGTCACGGCCTTCGGCTTCTTTGATTTGCTTCTAATTTGCAAATATACAACTAATTCCACAAACAAGCGAAAAAAGGAGGAAAAAAATGATTTTGCCTTGATATTATTTTTTTTTAGGCTCATTGTCCATCCTTCGAGAAACGGACAGCCAGAGATGTCGCATGAGGAAACTAGTGGAGGCCGGCAGGCTGTTCGTCATGATATGAACAGGCATGATAAGAACAGACACTAAAAAAAGCCCTCCCGACAGCATTTGTCGGGAGGGCTGTGTTTGGTCTTTCTACTTTCTCATTCTTACTTTGCGGGAGCTTCCTCAGCGGGAGCCGCCTCTGCAGGTGCATCCTCGGCGGGAGCCTCAGCTTTTTCAGTGTCAGTGGCCTCAGTGGCAGTGGTGTCGGCGTTAGCTTCAGCTTCTGTTGCGACGATGGTCGTGTCGTCTGTTCCCTGCTTGCCGTCATTCTTGTTGTCGGTGAGGCATGAAGCGAACATGAAGGTGGCTGCTGCAAATGCAATAAACATCAATTTTCTCATAACATTCGAAATTTTAAATGAAACATTTGGTTTTTTCTCTCAGTCTTTTATACCACAAGAAGCAAAAAGTAAACTGCCGTTTCAGATATTTTTATATTTCTTTAATCAAATTCACATCTACACTGTTTTCGGTTTTCGGGGCAGTTCAAAGGATTATATGGTTATTAGATAATATAAGGTGGTGTGCGGCCCAAGACAGTCAATCATTTCGTACAAAAAACTTTGGGGTTCATACAGCAGAGGGCAAAAAATTTTCCACTTCGTTTCTTTTCCTATAGATTTGCAGCGTCTTACAAAAACTAATTGTTATGAAAATGAAGAGAAAGAGAATTTTGAAATGTGTGTTATTGGCGATCCTCACAGTGTTACTGATCGCAGGTGGCGGTGCTTGCTGGCTGTTCTTCGGCAGCCATACAACAAATCCACATAATTATAGTAAGGTGGGAGACATTCCGACCCCCTATGGCTATCAGCGCATCAGCGGTGATAATGCAGCCTACAGCAATTACCTCCGTTCGATACCATTGAAGGGGAAAGGTGCTGAATCGATGTTGTATACCGGAGAGAAAACCAAATTCCAAAAACTCAGCTACGCCATCATCGACCTGCCCCTGCTCTCGAACGCGGAACAGTGCGCCGATGCCTGCATGAGGATGAGGGCAGAGTACCTCTTCCAGGCCGGACGATATGGCGACATCCACTTCAAGGATGTCAACGGCCATGTGATGCGCTACACGGGAGGCAGTTCGAGAAAAGCCTTCGAGCGATACCTCAGGCGTGTCTACGGACTTGCAAGCACCTTCTCGCTGAGCCGGGAACTCCCGCGCCGTGAACTGAAAGACATGCAGCCGGGCGACATCTTCGTCTATGCAGCCATTGACAGGCCCGAAAACCGCCCCTCTGGCCATGCAGTGATGGTGGTGGATGTGGCACAGAACCCCAAGACCGGTCGGAAGGCGTTCCTGCTGGCAGAGGGCAACACTCCCGCACGCGATTTCCATATAATGAACAATCTGGGTAGTCCTTTCCGCTCGCCATGGTTCACGTTGGACGAAGGCAACGACGACCTCGGGGTGTCGCTCTTCATGTTCAAGAAAGACGAGCTGAGACATTTTTGAGAGCATTCATACAAAAAAACCGACAGTTCATACAAGCCACGTAGAGATGGTGGTGAAATAATGGCATTGCCACCATCTATTTCAATGAAAGCAAAAAATCAATCCGTGTTATGAAAAATCCCGTCCAATTAAATCAGTTTTTGACCGAGAACAAGCAACGCACCTTGCAGTATCTCAGAAATGCCTTCCCCACCCTCTCGGGAGATGAGACAGAGGATGTTTACCAGGACTCCTCTATCACCCTCTACCAGAATTTCTGCAAAGGGAAGCTCACCGACCTCACCTGTACTCTCTACACCTATTTCCTCAGAATCTGCATCAACCTGAGTCTCAAACTGCTCAACAAGAGAGAGCGGATGCTCACCGTGGCCATCGGCGATGGCGGTATAGGCACTGTTGCCGTTCCTTATGATGTGCTGGAACAGGCCATGCAGTTCAACGATGACAGCGAGACAATGCGGATACAGCAACTCAAGCGTCGTCTCGTCAGTGCTATCATCGAAGAGATGAGCGAACAGTGCCGCCATCTTTTGGTCTCACACTATGTCGAGGGACAGAGATGGAGCACCATCGCGAAGAAATATGGCCTTGCCAATGCCGAAACGGCCAAGAGCATCGCCTTCCGCTGCCGGAAGAAGTTCAGGGAGAAATACAAATCACTGGCGGAAAAAATCGAAGGACTCACAAAAGACTGACACAAGCGGTCTGCAGGCGGAAATGTTTACTTTTCCGCCTGTCTCGGTATCAATAAATGAGCCCGATAGATTCAACGTCCTCACGTCCGAAGGGTTTGGCTATGTAAGAATAGGAAGTGATTGAGTTGAACAGAAAACGGAGTGTCGACTGTCGCCTTGTGTTGAAATCTGGACATTTCAATAGTAAGAAAGCGGCACCGGCACTCTTTCTTTGTACGAAGCAAACAGAGTCGGCAACAACAGACAGATGCGCTCTCGGGTGCACTATCAACATACAATCGGCAAGGGCATCTGAAAAAATAACCTTTTTATTTTGGTATTCGGCCAATTTGCATTACCTTTGTAGGCTATAAGGCGAATTCAACTAATCACTTCAATATTTTATGAGTCCAATACAAACTACGAAAATGACCAACTATCGTTGGATTATCTGTTCGATGTTGTTCTTTGCGACAACTGTCAACTACATGGACCGTCAGGTGCTCTCTCTCACTTGGAAAGACTTTATCGCACCCGAGTTCCACTGGACCGATGCCGACTACGGCACCATCA
>CADBLU010000035.1 GCA_902795605.1 uncultured Prevotellaceae bacterium
AAATTAACACTTTTCTCTCTGATTACCAAAGAGTTAGTGTTAAAAAACCTCACATTTTTCATTTTAGTATGAAATATTCAAGTTAAATAATTGCCCTCCGTCCACCATCCGAGAGAGCCCCGGAGATGAACGGCGGGCATGTGATTCAGGCAGCTATTCCGATATCTTTCATGCCAAGATGGGACAGACCATGTCAGTCCTCGCCCACCAGTGCCATGAGATAGTCTACGGTGCCGTTGAGCCCGAAAGCACTCACGTCGAGCGACACGTCATAGTTGCGCGCGTCATACCACTCCGTGCCGGTGAATGTCTTGGTATAGAGCTCACGCGTGTAGTCGTTGTCCACAATCATGAGTTTCGCATCATCAGGCGACACACCGTATTTCTCAACGATGCGGCGGATACGTTTCTCTTCCGGACTGTGGATAAAGATTTTCAGGGCATTGGGATGATCTCTGAAGATATCGAAGGCGCAACGCCCGATAACCACGCACGACTCTTCGCTGGCTATCTGGCGGATGACTGCCGCCTGAGCCTCGAAAAGCTGGTGAGAGGTGAGCTCGGGCCCCAGGTCATGATACTGGTTGTCGATGATGTATGAGCGGTAGAACTGTGTGAAGTCGTCCCACCATGACGTATTGCGCGCTGCCAGTTTCTGTACTGTCTCGGCACCGATGTCAAACTTCTTTGCCACGGCATCGAGAATCTGCTTATCGAGCAGTTTCACACCCAGACGCTCTGCGATGGCTGCTCCCACCTCATGGCCTCCTGTGCCAAACTGCCTGTTGATTGTGATGACAAATTTCTCGTGTCTATTCATCGTTTAGAAGGTTTTGGTTCATAACTCTGATGCGAAATTATAAAAAAGGGATGAAATCAGCAAATTTTAAAACCACTTTTCACAAAAAATATCTGTACGTTGACTGTGCATAAGACAGCAACATCTTTTTTCGCCAAATATTTTGTCAAAATGCGATGAGTTATAAAAATTATTCGTATATTTGCACCAAATATGGGTTGGGACGAACTGCCTGCCCCACCTGAAATCATTCACTAAATCATTCACCAAATCGTAATATTATGGATCTTGACGGAAGAAGAGAAAGCGAGAATTTTGAGGATCGCCGAGGTATGAGCACCGGCACAATGGCCGGCATGGGTATTGGCGGCATGATCCTCATCGGCATCATTACACTGCTGATGGGTGGCAACCCGATGGACGTGCTGGAACAGGCTGGCGGACTGACTGGAGCAGGCACCGAGCAGGCCGAAGGCACGCAGACCTACTCTCCCGAAGAGGAGGCGCAAGTGAAATTCTGCAAGCAAGTGCTTGCCAGCACTGAGGACGTGTGGTCGGCAGTTTTCAAACAGAAGTTCAACGCCCAGTACACCCCTCCCACCCTCGTCATCTTCAAGGGCCGTGTGCAGACCAACTGCGGCGGTGCCACATCTGCCGTGGGTCCGTTCTATTGCTCTGCCGACCAGAAGCTTTACCTCGATCTGGCGTTCTTCCAGCAGATGGAGACACAGCTCAAGTCGGGCGGCGACTTCGCACGGGCTTATGTCATCGCTCATGAGGTGGGCCACCATGTGGAAAACCTTCTGGGCATCCTGGGCAAGGCACACTCACAGATGAGCCAGGTCAACCAGAAACAGGCCAATCAGATCAGCGTCCGCCTGGAGCTGCTGGCCGACTACTATTCCGGCGTATGGGCACACTATGAGGACGAGGCTTTCGGCTCCCTCGACGAGACCGACATGCGCGAGGCCATCAACTGCGCACAGCACATCGGCGACAACTATCTGCAGGAGCAGGCACAGGGCTACTCACAGCCGGAGTCGTTCACACACGGCACCTCTGACCAGCGCATGCGTTGGCTGAAACGCGGCTACAAGACGGGCGACATGAGCGTCACCACATTCTCGGGCAGCTACAGCGACTTGTAATCAGCGCAGGTAGAATAGAATAAGTTATACTCAGAATACGAAAGGAGGGAAGCATATTCGCTTCCCTCCTTTCGTATTCTGAGTATCCCGTCTGCATCCTGAGAATCAGCATATAGAGAATCCAAGTGACAGCGAAGACAATTCCTTTTTATAATAACTTGCACATAGACAAAAGAAATGTCTAAGCTCCTAAACTCCTAAACTCCTAAACTCCTTTCAAAAAATCCGCACACATCTCAGCGCAACGTTCACCGTCGATGGCGGCAGAGACGATGCCTCCCGCAAAACCCGCCCCTTCGCCGCAAGGGAAGAGGCCGCGAAGCCTCACATGCTGCAAAGTGGCGCTGTCGCGGAGAATACGCACAGGAGCCGATGTGCGTGTCTCCACTGCAATCATTGCCGCCTCATTGGTGAGAAAGCCGCGGCTATTGCGGCCGAACACCTGGAATCCTTTCCTCAGACGCGAAGCAATCATCTTCGGCATCCACGCATGCAGTTCACTGCTCACCACTCCGGGGGCATACGAGGTATTAGGCAGGTCGGCACTCCGGTGTCCGGCCACGAAATCGGCCATTCGCTGTGCCGGCGCCGTCTGCCTCTGGCCACCCTGCCGCCAGCAATCGCGCTCCAGCCGTTCTTGGAAGCGCATCATCCGCAGAGGGTCGTCGCCCTCCACATCTTCTGTGCGAACCTCCACCACCATGCCGCTGTTAGACCATTTCGTGCCACGGTTGCTGGGACTCATACCATTGACCACGACCTGCTCCGGTCCCGTGGCCGCGGGGATGATAAACCCTCCGGGACACATGCAGAAGGAGTAGACTCCCCGCCCGTCAACTTGGGTGACAAAACTGTATTCTGCGGCAGG
Organism: uncultured Prevotellaceae bacterium; assembly: GCA_902795605.1. Taxonomy (GTDB): domain Bacteria; phylum Bacteroidota; class Bacteroidia; order Bacteroidales; family Bacteroidaceae; genus Prevotella. The sequence continues at coordinate 2,816 of CADBLU010000035.1, forward strand.
AAGATATTTTCCCCGTCCCTCACGGCTGTGGTATTGTATCTGGTCGATGAGGGCCGAAGGATGCTCAAGGCGCACACCCACGGCGATGCCCTTGGCCTCAATCTCTATGCCGGCAGCACTGAGATACCGATAGACATCACGGGCAGAATGGCCTGTGGCCAAGATGACTGGTCCCAAGAATGTCTCTGCCTCCCCTGTGACGAGGTTGTCGGCCGCCACGCCCACCACCTCTTCTCCCCTGACAACAAAACTTGTCATGCGAGTCTGATGATGCACTTCACCCCCGCAGCCGATGATGGTGTCGCGGATGGCGGCAATGACTCCCGGCAACTTATCGGTGCCTATATGCGGATGGGCATCGGCAAGAATGGCTGTCGGAGCACCGTGCTGGCAGAAGACACGCAGGATTTTCTCCACATTGCCCCGCTTCTTTGAGCGCGTATAGAGTTTGCCGTCTGAATAGGCACCAGCACCACCCTCACCGAAGCAGTAGTTGCTTTCGCCATCCACCTTCTGCTGACGACTGATGGCAGCCAAGTCGCGTTTGCGGTCGCTCACGTTCTTGCCCCGCTCGATGATCACGGGCCGCACACCCAATTCGATAAGCCGCAGCGAAGCAAACAGGCCGGCAGGCCCCTCGCCCACCACGATGGCCTGGGGCGCAGCACTCACGTCGCCGTAGGCCACACGCTCAAAAAGGTCTTCGCTGGGAGGTTCACCGATATAGACTCTCAGAGAGAGGTTGACATAGACGGTGCGCTGACGCGCATCGATACTCCGGCGCAGCACGCGGATATGGGTGATGTCCGCTGGCGGGATGGCCCACTCCTGCGACAGGAGATGTGCAAGGGCTTCTTGTGAAGCTGCCACTTTGGGCAACACCCTGAGTTGTATTTCCTTGACCATGATACGAAATGAAGACAGGAGCCTTCGCCCTTTGCGGGTGTGGCCCCTGTCTGTGGTTTCATGCCATTGGCATGTGTGTGGTTAGAAATTGATACCGATGTTGATGTTGAGAGCGTGGCCATGCGACGAGCAGCCATTGACGTCGGCGATATTGGTGACGCCAAACTGATAGGCAAGTTCTGCATAGAGGTTGTTCCATTCCACGCCGCTACCAAGTTTGAAGCCCATTTCCGGACGTTTCAGATACTTGGTGTCGCCGGCGACAGCCATACTGAAATAGGGGCCGATAAACGGCAGGATAGCCACATTGTCTTCCAGAGAGAAGCCATACTTCATCAGTACAGGCACCTCGAAATAGTTGAGATGACCCTCAGCCTTTGCAGGATTTTGGATGGAAGACGGCAGATTCAGTTTGTTGGCACCACGCTGGGTGTAGTAGAGACCACTCTCAAGAAAAACAGGGGCATTCTCGGTGACCCTCAGGCCGACAACGCCAGCCAGCGTCATTCCTGTACGCCCTTCATCAGACTCGATGTCTCCACCGATGCCACCAAAACTGACACCGATGCGCATACCCCAATAGAGATGCTCCTCGTCGAGTGAGAAACCGCCACTGCTGAACTGTGCGAAAGAAGGAGCAGCAGCAAACAATGCCACGATAGCAAAAATCAATTTTTTCATAAGCTTACTTTATTAATAAATTTATGTATGCACATTTTAAATATATCCCACTACAGGTAGCGAGTGCAAAATAAGCATTTTTTTTTCATTATTCAAAATTATTTGCATAAAATCGGCAGTTTTGGCCACTCCTACAGGACAAATGAACATCAAAAGGCCGAGACTATTATCAGGATGATTTATACGCTTCAACCTATCATCAAATCCCAGACACAGTTTTTTGAGATTTCAATAGATAGTAATTCATTTTTTCATAAGATTAAGGTTTGGTTAATATGTTAGGCGGTTCCTCTTTGTGGGGGAGCCGCCTTTTTTCCATATTTGTCAACCTCTGCGTGAAGAAACAAGAATGCCTAAAAAGTACATATTGCATCCCAACAGACAAGATCTT
>CADBLU010000036.1 GCA_902795605.1 uncultured Prevotellaceae bacterium
GAGCTTCTTGCCACAGTAGAGAACTTGAACCGAGACAGCGACATCGATGGTTTCATCGTGCAACTGCCACTTCCACGTCACATCGACGAGCAAAAGGTAATCATGGCTATAGACTATCGCAAGGATGTTGACGGGTTCCACCCCATTAATGTGGGCCGTATGGCTATCGGTCTTCCCTGCTTCATCTCTGCCACCCCTCTTGGCATCCTCACCCTTTTGCGCCGCTACGGTGTGGCTACAAGCGGCAAGAAATGTGTTATACTTGGCCGCAGCAATATTGTGGGCAAGCCAATGGCGCAGCTGATGATGCAGAAACAGTATGGCGACTCCACTGTGACAGTGTGCCACAGCCGCTCCACCACACTGAAGGAAGAATGCCGCCAGGCAGACATCATCATCGCTGCCATAGGCCAGCCAGACTTTGTGACAGCCGACATGGTGCGTGAGGGTGCTGTTGTCATTGATGTTGGCACCACCCGTGTTCCAGACCCGACACGCAAGAGCGGATTCCGCCTCAACGGCGACGTAAAGTTTGACGAGGTGTCTGCCAAGGCATCAATGATTACCCCCGTCCCTGGTGGCGTCGGCCCTATGACAATTTGCTCACTGATGAAGAACACTTTGTCGGCAGCAAAGAAAGAGTTTTACAAATAGAGACTTTAGTGTCCTTAAAGTCCTTAAAACGAAAAAAGCAGCAATGACCGCAGAGGAATACTACAAGAAAGGCAATGAATACCGGCGAACCGGCAACTGGCAGATGGCACTCAACAACTATCTTGAGGCTATAGCCCTTGACCCTGAAAGTCCTGCCGTACATGCCAAGGCCATGCTCGACGACATACTCAACTTCTATCACAAGGACTATTACAATCCCTAAAACACCACCCCACCCTATGGTGGGAAGAAAAATAATATTGTTATGAGTAAAATCAAAGGTAAAATCTTGGTAAACACCAACAGATGCAAAGGCTGCACCCTCTGCGTTGACGCTTGCCCCAAGGGTGTCATTGCCCTTGCACCCAAGAAGGTCAATGTGTCGGGCTACCCCTACATCGAAGCCGCCAACCCCGACGGGTGTACAGGCTGCGCATCATGCGCCATTGTGTGCCCAGACGGCTGCATCACGGTCTACCGCAAAAAAATGGAGGGTTAGCTGATGGCAGAGCAAGAAGCAACACTTATGAAAGGCAATGAGGCAATCGCCCATGCCGCTATCCGCTGCGGCACCGATGGGTATTTCGGATACCCCATCACACCGCAGAGTGAAGTGATTGAGACCCTATGTGCTCTGAAGCCTTGGGAAACCACAGGAATGGTGGTAGTACAGGCAGAGAGCGAAGTGGCATCCATCAACATGGTTTACGGTGCAGCAGGTGCCGGCAAGCGGGCCATGACATCGTCGTCAAGCCCTGGCGTGGCACTTATGCAGGAAGGCATCGCCTATATGGCAGGAGCCGAACTTCCTGGCGTTTTTGTCAACGTCCAGCGCGGCGGCCCCGGTTTGGGCACCATCCAACCATCCCAGAGTGATTATTTCCAGGCCACACGTGGTGGCGGCAATGGCGACTACTACGTCATCACCCTTGCCCCATCATCAGTTCAGGAGATGGCCGACTTTGTGGATTTGGCCTTTGAGCTGGCATTCAAATACCGCAATCCCGCAATGATTCTGAGCGACGGCATCATCGGTCAGATGATGGAAAAGATTGTGCTCCCGCCTTACAAGCCACGCCGCACCGACGAGGAAGTGATGGAGCAGTGCCCCTGGGCGTCATTCGGCAAGAAGCGCAACCGCGAGCCCAACATCATAACCTCGCTTGAGCTCCGTCCGGAAGCCATGGAGGAGCGCAACATTCACCTTCAGGCGAAATACCAGGAAATCCGCGAGAAAGAAGTGAGATATGAGACTATGCACTGCGAAGATGCGGAATACCTCATTGTTGCATTCGGCAGCGCCGCCCGCATCTCGGAGAAAGCCATTGAGATAGCACGTGGTGAAGGCATCAAGGTAGGCCTGTTGCGCCCCATCACAGTATGGCCTTTCCCGAGCAAGGAGGTGTTGGCAGCAGCACGAGGCAAGAAAGGCGTTTTGGTGGCAGAAATCAACGCCGGCCAGATGGTGGAGGATGTCAAGCTTGCCATCAACGGCGAAGTCAAGGTTGAATACTTCGGACGTCTTGGCGGCATAGTGCCCGAACCCGAAGAAATTGTTGAGGCATTGAAAACTAAATTGATGAAGTGATGGAAGCAAACGACATAATCAGTCCGGAAAATCTTGTATACAAGAAACCGACCCTCATGAATGATGTGCCCATGCACTATTGCCCCGGCTGCTCACACGGTGTGGTACACAAGCTGATTGCAGAAGTGATAGAGGAGATGGGCCTTGAGGAGAAAAGTGTGGGAGTATCACCAGTAGGCTGCGGAGTATTTGCCTACAGGTATATCGACATCGACTGGCAGGAAGCCGCTCACGGCAGAGCACCCGCCGTGGCCACCGGCATCAAGCGCTTGTGGCCCGACCGCCTCGTGTTCACCTATCAGGGCGACGGCGACCTGGCATGTATCGGTGCCTGCGAGACCATCCACGCCCTCAACCGTGGCGAGAACATCGTCATCATCTTTATTAACAATGCCATCTACGGCATGACTGGCGGACAGATGGCTCCCACCACCCTCCTCGGACAGAAGACCTCCACCTGCCCCTACGGACGCACCCCCGAGCTTCACGGCTATCCGCTGAAGATCACGGAGATTGCAGCCACCCTCGAAGGCACCTGCTATGTGACACGCCAAAGCGTGGAGAACGTGGCCGCCATCCGCAAGGCGAAGAAGGCGCTCCGCAAGGCATTCGAAGCCTCTATGGCCGGCAAGGGTTCCTCGCTGGTAGAGATGGTGAGCACATGCAGCAGCGGTTGGAAACTCACTCCCAAGCAGGCCAATGCATGGATGCAGGAGAATATGTTCAAATTCTATCCCAAAGGCGACCTCAAGGACACCACTGGGGAATAACATCAAACAGAAGCGACATGAAAAAAGAAATCATCATATCAGGTTTCGGCGGACAAGGCGTCCTCTCCATGGGAAAAATCCTCGCCTACTCGGGACTGATGGAGGGCAAGGAGGTGACATGGATGCCTGCCTACGGCCCGGAGCAGCGCGGCGGAACAGCCAACGTGACAGTCATCGTCAGCGACGACCGCATCTCATCACCCATCCTGAGCCGCTACGACATCGCCATCGTGCTCAACCAGCCTTCACTCGACAAGTTTGAGTCGAAAGTGAAACCCGGCGGCATCCTCATCTACGACAACTACGGCATCATCAATCCTCCCACCCGCACCGACATTGAGGTCTACACCATCAGTGCCATGGACAAGGCCGCAGAGATGAGAAACTCCAAAATCTTCAATATGATTGTCCTCGGCGGACTGCTCCATGTCTGTCCGGTAGTCACCAGCGAGGGACTGGAGAAAGCTCTCCGTAAGACGCTCCCTGAGCGCCATCACGACCTCATCCCTCTCAACATGGAAGCCCTCCGCGTCGGAGGAGAAATCATGGAGAAGAAATAGGCCCCCTAGGAAAACTAGAAGCCCTAGAAAAACTAGAAGCCCTAGAAAAACTAGGAAAACTCGGAAAACTAGAAAAACTAGGAAAACTAGAAAAACTAGCCCCCCTAGAGGAAAAAATCATCGGCCGCTGCCCGGAATTCGGGCGGCGGCCGATGATTTTTAAAGATTCTTATTGAAAAACTCGAGCATGCGCTCCTGCACCTTGAGGCCGCAGGAGTGCTTGATTTCCCAGATTTCCGTCTCGAGGCGACAGTCGGCGCCCTGGCTCTTCCATGCCTCGTGCATCGTCTTGAAGGCGGCCTCCACGCCCCTCACGGGGAAGAGATGGTCGAGGGTGCCGTTGATAAACAGCATCGGCTTGGGGCAGGCCATCGACGCGATATGCGGATAGTCGAGGTATTGGCGGAGTCCGGGCAGGCAGTTGGCGAAGCCGCCATACTCACGTTTCTTGTCGGCCACAGACATCTGCACGTCGGTGGTCACCATCCAGCAGATGGCGGCACCGGCCTTCACCCGGTCGGTGAGGGCGGAGAGCATCCAAGCCCGGTAGCCGCCCATCGAGCAGCCCAGGCATCCTATGCGGTTCTTGTCCACCATGGGCAGCGTGGCCATGAAGTCGGTGGAATAGATATCGTCGTAGTGCATGAATCCGCAGAGGTCGCGGCCGAGCATCATCATGTTGCCAGCGATGATGTCATACTTGCTGCGGTCGACACCCTCCTCGCGCCCCCGCTCGCCCCACAACGGAGCGTCGACAGAGAACACCACGTAGCCGTGGCGCGCCAGATAGTCGCCCACGAACTGTCCCTCGTAGAGGTTGTCGGCCCACTGCTGAGCGTCCTCGGCCACCTCCTGCTCCACGCCGAAGGGACGTATCATCTTCTCCTTGCCGATATAGAGATGGGCACCATGGTCGTGGAGGGCGTTGATGGCCGGAAACGGTCCCTCGCCGTCGGGCACGAGCAGATAGGCCGTCACCCTCGAATAGGCATTGATATTGAAGGCGATACGCTGCGCGGTGTAGCCCTCTCGTTTCTCCGTGTCGAGCACCTCCATATTGAAGGTGGCGGCGGGCCGCGGCGGTGTCATCATGCACTCAAAGACTTTCTTTCGCGCCTCTGCGCGCCACTTGTCAAAATTCTTCACCGGCGAGTGCCCCCAAGCCATGGGATAGGTGAGTTCGCGTTTCAGTTGCTCCACATAGACAGGCAGGTCGAAAGTGTACTCAAACTTGTCGCGTTTCTGCACTTTTTTCTGTTGCGCCGACATAGTGAGCACCGCCATCAGCAGGCATCCCGTCGCGAAGACTCTCATAAGATTTGTTCTCATATCAGGAATTGTTTTTAGCAGATTTTCAGCAACAAAGGTAATGCAAACTGAGCGCAACGCAAAGTAAAAAGTGATTTTTTTACTCCTTTTGCCAGGCAATTTTCATACATTTTTCTTACTTTTGCACCCATGAAACGACTGGAGGCAAAACGCAGGAGAAGCGCATGGATACTGCTGGCAGTATTCCTGCCCGTTTTGCTGTTGTCAATCACTCACACCCACGGCGCCATCGACAGTCAGGCGGCAGAATGCCAACAGTGTCTGCAGCACGTCCACCACACCCATTTCGGGGCCACCGACCACTGCATCGACAACTGCGTGCTCTGCCAGATGATCTCCATGGCGTTTGTCCCTGCCGCCGCACTGGTGCTCACGGTCCTCTCGACCTTCCTGTCGAAGAACGAGAGTGCCGCCACCGTCTCTCCGTGCGCCGGCATCCACCTTCTTTATAGCGGCAGGGCTCCCCCCAGGTTGGCTTTTTGAGAGATTTTCCATTTATTTCAGGTGGACAAGATCCACCTTCCATTCATTTCAAAAACCAGCAAACCAATGAAATCCATAATCAGTTTGCTGCTACTGGCATGCCTTGGCATGGCGGCGGCAGCAGAACCCGCATACGAGCAGGTGAGTATCAGCGGCAGGGTGACCGATGCCGTTGACGGAGAACCGCTCATCGGCGTCACCCTCATGATCGCCGAACTCAACAAGACCACTGTGACCGACATCGACGGCCGCTACACCTTCAACCACCTCCCGCCGAAGACCGTGACCCTGCAGGTGAGCTATATAGGCCACCAGACCATCATCAAGACCGTGAACCTGGCCGAGACCTCACGCCTCGACTTCGTGATGCACGAGAGCAACGCCATGATCAACGAAGTGGTGGTGACGGGCATCGCAGGCAGTCAACTGATGAAAGACTCGCCCACCCCCATCTCCATCGTCACCCTCCACGACCTGCAGACCACCGCGTCGACCAATATCATCGACGCCATCGCCCACAAGCCCGGTCTCGACCAGGTGACCACCGGCAGCGGCATTTCCAAACCCGTCATCCGCGGCCTCGGCTACAACCGTGTCGTCACCGTGGCCGACGGCATCCGCCAGGAAGGCCAGCAGTGGGGCGACGAGCATGGCATAGAGCTCGACGGGCAGAGTGTCAACAGCATCGAGATTCTCAAAGGGCCTGCCTCGCTGATGTACGGCAGCGACGCCATGGCCGGCGTGATTATTTTCCACCGCCGCCCCTCCCTGCCCGAAGGGCAGATCAGCGGGTCGGCCTCCGCGGAATACCAGAGCAACAACGGTCTGTTGGCCTACTCCCTCAATATGGGCGGCAACCAGCGCGGCACCGTGTGGGACCTGCGCTACTCCCACAAACTCGCCCATGCCTACAAGAACAAGTACGACGGCCGCGTGCTCGGCACGCAGTTTGCCGAGCGTGCCCTCAGCGGCATGGCCGGCATCAACCGCCGCTGGGGCTTCAGTCACCTGACGCTGAGCCACTACCACATCACCCCTACGATGTCTGAGGGAGAGCGCGACGAGGCGACGGGACAGTTTCTGCAACCCGTCACCGGCGAGTCGGAGGAGAGTCTGCCTGCCACCCGCCATCAGCTCACCACCTACGGCCATGGCTTCCCCTACCAGCAGATTCACCACTTCAAAGCCGTCAGCGACAACTCCGTCTACATCGGCGAGGGGACGTTGAAAGCCATCGTGGGCTACCAGAACAACCGCCGCCAGGAATTTGAGGAAGCCGAGACACCCGATGAGTGCGGCCTCGACCTGATGCTCCACACCCTGACCTACGACCTCCACTACTCGTGGCAGAATGAGCGGGGACTGAAATTCAACACCGGCGTCGGCGGTATGTGGCAGCAGTCGCAAAACAAAGGCGAGGAGTATCTCATCCCCGACTATGTGCTCAACGACGTCGGAGCCTTCGCCACCACAGGCTACAAGACGGGCGGATGGTCGCTCAACGGAGGACTCAGGGCCGACCGCCGCCATCTGCACGCCTTCACCCTCGCCGACCGCTTCACCGACTTCTCGCGCACCTTCAGCACCGTCACCGGCAGCGTGGGAGCAGTGAGAGACCTCGGCAGGTGCGCACACCTGAAAGTCAACATAGCCCGCGGCTTCCGCGCCCCCAACCTCAGCGAGTTAGGGTCAAACGGCGAGCATGAGGGCACCTTCAGATACGAGGTGGGCGAGCACCGCCTGCGCCCCGAATACAGTTGGCAGGCAGACGCAGGATACGACTACTCCTCCGACTTTGTCTCGGCACAGGTGTCGCTCTTCGTCAACCTCATCGACAACTATATCTTCGCGCGGCGCGACGCCGCCATCACGACCGACGGGCTGCCCACTTACCTGTTCACCCAGGGCGACGCCCGCCTCATCGGCGGAGAGGCAAGCATCGACATCCATCCCATCGACAGGCTCCATTTCGAGAACAGCCTCTCTTATGTCGACGCACGGCAGGTCCACCAGCCCGCCGACAGGCGCTACCTGCCCCGCACACCGGCGCCCCGCTGGATGTCCGACCTGCAGTATGACATCATCCGCGACGGCCGCTTCCTCGACAACACCTTCGTGCGCCTCTCCCTCGAGTGCCACCTGCGCCAGCGGCATGTCTTCACCGCCGACGACACCGAGAGCATCACTCCGTCGTACACCCTCCTCCACTTGTCTGCCGGCACCGACATACGCCACCATCGCCGCGTGATATGCACGGTGAGCATCCATGCCTCCAACCTCGCCGACAGAGCCTACCAGAACCATCTCAGCCGCCTCAAATACGCCGATGTCAACCCTGTCACTGGGCGCAGCGGCATCTACAACATGGGGCGCAACGTAGGTATCAAGGTCGCCGTGCCGCTCCTAATTCTTAGTCGTTTAGGAGATTAGGAGTTTAGTCGTTTGGGAGATTAGTCGTTTAGTCGTTTGGGAGATTAGGTATATAGGAGTTTGGGAGTTTAGGAGTTTAGACATTACTATTGCGAATCATGGCCCAACGCCTCCGGAATTCCCCACCCCCAAAAAACGACCAACCCCCCAAACGACCAAACAACCAAACAACCAAACAACCAAACAACCAAACGACCAAACGACCAAACAACTAATCCCCCAAACGACCAAACGACTACCCCCCCAAACGACCAACCTATAAAATTGAGCAGAAAAACAGCCCTTTGGGCCACAGATAGCAAAAAAAATTGTAACTTTGTGGCCTAAGGGGCTTCATGCCCGCGTTCTACCTGCAATTACCTAATCCAACCTTGATATGAAAAAAACATTTTCACTGTTAATGACCTTTTGGGCATCGCTCACCGCCCTCACCTCTTGGGCGCAGACAAACGATGTCACAGCATTCTACCTCAACAACGCCGGATTCGACAGCCGCTACGACTATACCATCGACGACACGGGCAATGTAGCCCAGGAAATCCTCGACGTCGACGGGTGGACCAAGGATATCAGCGTCGACTACACCATCACCGGCGTCTACCAGATAGGCACCAAGAAGACCTTCAACGGAGCCTCCGTGCCCGCCACCGCCTATGACGGCAGCACCGAGGGCGGCGTGCTCGCGCTGAGCACGGGATGGAGCCAGGCGATGCTCTTCTATCAGGAGGTGCAGCTGCCCGCAGGCAAATATGCCATCGCCACCGCCTTCTACAACGGAGGCGACCAGACCGGCGGCCGCAGCCGCGTGGGGTGGCTGCCCGGCCGTGGCACCCTCGTCTTCTCAGACCTCAGCGCCTTCCCCGTGGGCCAATGGGTCACCGACACCATCCGCTTCGAACTCACCGAGACCACCAAGGGTAAGATACAGGTAGGCTTCCAGGCCAACGCCTCTAAATCATCGGCCAACTTCGCCAAACCTTGTCTCGACTATGTCAAACTGCTCCGCGACACTCCCGTGGGACCCGCCGACATGGCCCTCTACAAACAACGGCTGCAAGATGCCATCGACGAGGCGGTAGCCATCTACGGCGAAGGAACGGGCAGTCAGGCCGACGCGCTGAAAGCCGCCATCGACGAGGCCAAGGCCGTGATGGCCGACGAGGAGGCCACCACCGAGCAGGTGGACGCTGCCGTGGCCGCACTGGCCGCCGCCACCGACACCTATCTGTGGGCCAACCCCTCGGGAGCCGTGCCCACCGTGAAGACCGACAGCCGCTATGCCCGCGGGGCCACTATGGCCTTCGGACGCATGAGCTACAGCGGCGTGGCTGCCACTGAGGTGGCCGAACAAGGTTTCTGCTGGAGCGAGGACCCTGAGCCTACGGTCCACGACCTGCGCACCAGCAAGCGCCTCAGCAACAACGGCGTCATCTATTGGCTCGACGGCCTCAAGCCCGCCACCCGCTACTTCATGCGCGCCTATGTCATCACCAAAGGCCGGCAGGTGGGCTACGGCGACGTCATCCGCTTCTACACCATCCCCAAGGGGCAAATCACTTTCTACCAGCGCGCCAGCAGTGATGCCGCCGCCGACGCGCGCATCAAGGCCGCTGCCGAGACAGCCATCGGATGGTGGAACGACCTCACCGAGATGAAGGGCTTCTCGCCCAACATCGGCTATGAGTCGGGCACTCCCACCGCCGACTGCTCCTATGGCGGATGGATGCGTGTGGGTCCCAACCAGTCATACCAGAAAGCCGGCACCATCATGCACGAGATGCTCCACGGCTGCGGCGTCATCCCATGGGCCGACACCGAGTGGAGCCGCTTCAACCTGCGCTCAGGCACCTCCAACGCCGCCGGCTACGCCACCGGGTCGGGACTGTGGCTCGGCGACCGTGTCACTCAGGTGCTCCGCTTCTGGGACAACAACAACACCTCGCAGCTCAACGGCGACTACCAGCATATGTGGCCCTACGGCATCAACGGCGCCCAGGAGGACAACGGCTCCGACGTGCTCTATATCGGCAACTCGCTTGTGTGCCAGGCCCTCGGCGAGGACGGACTGCAGCACACCAACAGCCTCTTTGCTGAGCCTTACAATGCCTTCGAGCAACAGGAAGACGTGAAATACTACCTCAAGAACGAGGACAATGAGCGCGGACTCTACACCTCGCTGCTCATGCCCAAGGCCAACGGCACCCTGCAATGGCGCGCCGTCACCGCCGAAGAGGCCGTCGGCAACGACAGCTGCGCGTGGTATGTCACCTTCACGCCCTCCAACCAGTTCTATCAGTTGCGCAATGCCGCCACAGGCCAGTATCTCACCTATCTCGGCAACACCATACGCACGGCCAGCCATGCCGCACCCATCGACAACGACCAGTTCCAAATCATGCGCGGAAGGACCGACGTGGGCACCACAGGACACCGCGGCTACTGGCTCATCCATCCCAACAACACATGGACACCGTCTTGCCTGCAGGCCGACGCCAACGGAGCCACCTCCGCCGCCGTCTTCGACATCGCCAACGCCGCCACCAAACAGCGCTGGCTCATCCTCACTGCCGAGGAGATGAGCGCCCTCACCGACAATATGTTGGCTGAGATGCGCAACACCGTCAGCCAGAAACTCGAACAGGTGAAAGCCCTCGGCGACACACCGCACACCGAGGATGCCCAAGGCACCGACGACACCTTCGACAACGCGTTGGCCGCCATCTCGCAACAGGCAGGCACCGCCGCTTCCACCAACGACCTCCAGGCGTTGCTCGACGCACTCGACCAGGCCGCCTTCAACTTCCTCTCGAATGCCACACCCTCCGACATGGAGCAGCCCTTCGACCTCACCTACCTGGTGCAGAACCCAGGCGTCGACAAGGCCGACGGATGGTCGGACACACCCACCATCAACTACTCCTGCGCCGAATACTACGAGAAGACCTTCGACTTCAACCAGACGGTCACCGGACTGCCCGCAGGCACCTACCAGGTGCGCGTGCAGGCCTTCCAGCGCCCCGGCAAGGCCGAGGAGTGCTCCACGCACCTCACCACCGCCTATCTCTATGCCAACGCCAAGAACCAGCGCATCGCCCACATCACCTCTGACGCACAGACCACCAAGCAGGGCGGCAACGAGTCGACCGCCGGAGGCAAGTATTTCCCCAACAACATGCAGGCCGCCAGCATCTATTTCGGCAAAGGCTACTACGAGAACCGCATCTCCGTGCCCGTGGCCTATGACGGAGGACAGCTGAAATTCGGCCTCCGCAGCAGCAGCATGAGCAGCTACTACTGGTGCATCTTCGACAACTTCCGCCTCTGCTACTACGGCAGCAAGACGGCCGATGAGGTGGACGGCATCGCCACGCCCGCCATTATCGAGCACCGCGACACGAAAGCCGACGGCATCTACACCATCGACGGCCGCAAACTCTTCGACGACAGCCGCCAAGCAGACCGGCTGCCCGCAGGCCTGTATATCATCAACGGCCAGAAGGTCTCCATCAGGTAGCGGCGATTGCCAAATAGGATTTTCTAGTTTTTCTAGTTTTTCTAGTTTTCCTAGAATTTCTAGTTTTCCTAGTTTCTCTAGTTTCTCTAGTTTTCCTAGAAAAAAAAAATTGGCTGCAAGGTTTCCCTTGCAGCCAATTTTCAATTTTTAATCTTCAATTTTCAATCTTTATTCGACCTTGCCGTTATCCGGCGACGATGTTGAAGGCCCCGGTCATGTAGATGCCCAGTTTGAGCGAATAGTCGGTATCGCCGACCTGGTTCCACGGAGCGTTGTAATAGCGGATCTCTTTCACCACCATCTCGTTCTTGTCATAGTATTTCTTGGAGACGATGCGATAGGTGAGCAGGGGTGAGTCAAACTCATAGAGCACTTCCGCCCTCACCGGCTTGCCTACCACGCCATCGCGCTTGGCATCCTTCTTGCAGGCCTTTTTGTCCTTGTAGTCGTAGCGCACCCACAGCAGGTAACTTTTGGGCATGCGGTCCACACAGTCGCTGGCATTCACCACCATCGACGCATCTTCCTCCACCGTCTTGAATGTCTTCACTTGTGCGTAGGCTGCGGTGTGGAGCAGCAACATACAAAACAGGGAAATAATCACTTTTTTCATAAGCATTTATTAAATTGTTAATAAAAAATAGTTCTTACTATATTTTGAAATTAGCTCTTATTATTGTTATTAACTCGAGCATCGCATTTGCTCCACTTTTTGGAGTATAAGCTATGACTCGCAATACTAATGTCTAAACTCCTAAACTCCCAAACTCCCAAACTCCTAAACTCCTAAAAACCCAAACTCCTAAACTCCCAAACTCCCAAACTCCTAAACTCCCAAAATCCCCCCAAACGACCAAACGACCAACCCCCCAAACGACCAAATCACTGCCAACGGATGAGGGTGGAGCCGGTGGTGGCGGCATCATGGCCGTCCACCTGCACGGCATAGACCCCGTGGGGCAGGTCGTGGAGCGACACGGCGAGGGCACCACCGTGGGGCACTGCCTGCAGCTGCCGCACCAGTGTGCCCGAGGTGGCATAGAGTCTGACGGCGACGGGGCTGTCGCCATGGCTGTCCATACGCACGGTGAGCACCGGTCCCTGAAGAGCGAACTTCACGGCTGCCGGCTGGCGTGTGGAGAGTCCCTCTATGCCCGACATGTTGAGCACATGAAGCAGTCCCGCATAGGCGTCTATCTCGCCATAGCCATAGAGGTTATTGGGATAAGACATCGACGCGTCGTGACGGCGCGACGTGGCGGCGATGACGTCCATCACGTCGGAGGGCGACAGCCGCGGGTTGGCCTGTAGCCACAGGGCGATGGTGCCCGCCACCACCGGTGTCGACATCGACGTGCCGCTGTTGGCGTTCCACGCATAGGTGCGGCCCTGGAAGTCGAAATGCTCCACGTCGGAGTTGATGTCACTGGCATCGGGCCGCGCCTCCAGGTAATAGCTGCTGTAGGAGGAGATGATATTGGTGCCGGGAGCCATCACGTCGGGCTTGACACGTCCGTCGAAGGAGGGTCCAGCCGAAGAGTAGCCGCTCCGCTGACCGTCTGTGCCCATATTGAAAGTGACAGGAAGGCCCTGGTAGTTGGTGAAGCCGGTGCGGTAGCCGGTGGCTCCCACGCTGATGACCGACGGGGCGCTCGACGGCGAATGGACGGAATAGGCACAGTCGCCAAACTGCGGGTCGGAGGGGACGAGATAGCCTATGCCCCGGAAGAGTTCGACGAGGCATCCCTCCCCCACGATGTCGACGCTCACCTTTTGTTCGGCGCCGATGCGCTGCGACGACATCAGCACCACCTCTATCACGTTCTGCCGCTCATTGAAGCAGTTGGGATAGGCCGAGGCAGTGATATAATAGGGCACCCCGGCCACGTCGAGCGTGTCGGTGTACACCGAGTCGGCCAGGGCATAGACATCGGGCACCGACAGTGCCCGCGTGGCCGACGCCCCTTCCGGACCTTTGAAATGGAGGAGAATAGAGTAGTCGTCGCTGCTGCCCTTGACAGCGAAATAGGTGGCTATGCCGTCGGCCGAGAGCGCCACCGAGGTCTGCTCCACGGCGGCAGGCTTGCACACATGCGTCACCTGCAGGCCGTCGTTGCCTGCCGACGCCACTAAGATGTGGCCGGGACCCAGCAGACGGCCGATGGCCTCGTAGTAGAGCACGTCGTCGCCACGGAAGTCCATCGCCGACCCTTCGCTGAACGACACCACGCAGGGCTTGCCCACGGCATCGGCATAGTCGAAGATATACTTGAAGCCGAGCACATCGGTGGAATAGGTGAACTTATAGGTGTCGGCGGAGTCGATGAGCACGGCATCCTCACTCACGGCATTCGACACGAGGCAGAGGTCGCTGCCGGGAGCCATGCCCACATAGGGGGTGTCGTAGCCGCTGCCTGCCGCCGTGCCCGCCGTGTGGGTGCCGTGAGAGATGATTGTGGCGTCGCGCGTGCGGCCATAGGCTTTCAGCGCCGCCTCGTCGGTGAAGTCGGCCCCCACATAGAGGTCGCTGCCATGCTCCGCCACGGCCAGGAAATCCCACAGCCGCTTGATGCGGTATTCGCTGAGCGAACGGTCGTAGAAGTTGGGATGCGTCAGGTCGAAACCGATATCCTCGACACCCACCACCACGCCGCTGCCCGTGAAGGCCTGCGGAAGACCGTCGCCCAGATGGACGCGGGAGCCGCCCAAGAGCACCACCGTGGTGTCCATGTGAAGGGAGTGGCGCTGGCGGGCCTCGATGCGCGTCACCTGCGGGTGCAGCGAGAGCGCGGCCAACCGGCCCACGGGGATGCTGGCGATGAAGATGTCGCCCAACTGTGCCAGCGGGCGGCAGCCCTGCGCCTTGAGCATCTCCTCGCCACGGTCCTCGTCGGCCACCTGCACGAAGGCACACAGCGGCCGGCTGTCGGGCAGTGCGCCTGGCGCACGCCTCATCGCCGTCCTGTTGCCCACGGCCAACTGCCTCACCATCGGCGACATCTTGCTGTAGTCGGCATACTGCGCGGCGGCTCCCAGTGCAGCGAGCAGCGCCAGGCACGCCATCATCCATCTTCTCATATACGGTAGATTTTGATTTTTGTGCAAAATAAGTGAAAATCGGCGAAATATCCAATCATTTCACCCCACTTTCGCGCCACGGCGGGCATATTGTCGCCATTTTTTTTGCCATTGCCCGCAAAATGATTAACTTTGCACCGATTTTGCGTAATAGGCTTCTATATTTCCTCAATAAAGAATTAATCAAAACAAAAGGAAGAAAATCTATATGAAACAAACATCTATCCAACAGAAAGCGGGACGCATCATCATGCTGCTCGCCATGACATTGTCTTCACTTGCCGTGAGCGCAGTGCCCGCCAAGCCGGGACTCACACGACAGGCCACACTGGCCGACGGCACCAAAATCTCCGTCAGACTCGTCGGCGATGAGTTCGGACACTTTTGGCTGGCAGAAGACGGACGCGCCTTCAGACCCGATGCCGGAGGCATTTTCCAGCCCATCGACCGCCAGTTAACCATCGACCGCGCACAACTGCGCCGCCAGCAGTCCAACGACCGCCGCAGCATGCGCTTTGCCCCGGGCAAGAACCGCGTCAAGGGGGTGGGCAGCTTCGGCGACTACACCGGCAAGAAAAGAGGTGTCATCATCCTCGCCAACTTCAACGACGTGCAGTTCAAGCACTCCAACGACCTCTTCAAGCGCATCGCCAATGAGAAGGGCTTCCATGAGGGCGACTTCAAAGGCTCCGTCTTCGACTATTTCTACGCACAGAGCGAAGGGAAGTTTGACCTGGAGTTTGACGTCGTGGGCCCTGTCACCGTCTCACGCGACCAGGCCTACTATGGCGCTAACGACGGCGCAGGCAACGACAACCATCCCACACAGATGGTGTGCGAGGCAGTGAAACTGGCCGACCAGTATGTCAACTATGCCGACTACGACTGGGACGGCGACGGTGAAGTGGATCAGGTGTTTGTGGTCTATGCAGGCAAAGGAGAGGCCGACGGCGGCTCCACCGACTGCATCTGGCCCCATGAGTACTCGCTCTCTATGGCTGGCAACTTCGGCGACGGCGAGGGGGCACTCAAACTCGACGGCGTGACCGTCGACACCTATGCCTGCGGCGGCGAGCTCGACGGATCGACCGGCAAAGTGGGCGGCATCGGAACCATCTGCCACGAGTTCAGCCACTGCCTGGGATATCCCGACTTCTACGACACCAACTACAGCGGTGGCCGTGGCATGGGCTACTGGGACCTGATGGACAGCGGCTCCTACAACGGCAACGGCTACCAGCCCGCAGGATACACCAGTTATGAACGCTGGATGGCCGGATGGAGAGAGCCTATCGTGCTCGACTCCGACAGAGAAGTCACCGGCATGAAATCGCTGCAGGACGGCGGTGATTTCTATATCATCTACAACGACGGAAACACAAACGAGTACTACCTGCTCGAAAACCGGCAGTTTGTCAAATGGGACTACAGTCTGCCGGGCCAGGGCCTGCTCATCCTGCACGTCGACTACAGCAAGAGTTCATGGGAGCGCAACACGCCCAACTCCAACCCCGACCATCAGCGCATGACATGGGTGGCCGCCGACAACAAATACGAGTACTTCGTCTACAAAGGCCAGACCTACTTCACCTTCGACGGCATGGCCACCGACCCCTTCCCCTACGGCAATGTCAACGCCTTCGGCAAACAGACCACCCCTGCCGCCACCTTCTTCAACATGACCAAGGCCGGCACCAACGACATGGAGGGCGTGGTGAAGCATATCACACAAAACCAAGACGGCACCATCTCCTTCGTCTACAAGACGAAAACCATCGACGCACCCACCTTCTCACACAAGTCGGGCAGCTATGCTGAGACTCAATACGTGAGCATCTCCACCACGACGGAAGGCGGCGTCATCCACTACACCACCGACGGCACCACCCCCGACCGCAACAGCACCATCTATACCGAACCGGTGGAAATCGCTGAGACGACCACACTCAAAGCCATCGTCTGCACTGCCGATGACGAGAGCCTCGTACGCACGGCCACCTATCAAATCATCAAGGGCGCCTCGGAAGACACGAAGACCTTCAAACTTGTCACCTCTGCCTATGACTTGGCTGCCGGACAGCGCTACATCATCGGCAACACAGGCCAGAAAGTGGCGGCAGGAGCCCTCAACAAGACCTATCTGGACAAAGTGAGCGTCACGGTCAGCGGCGACGTCATCACCATCAACGACAACGTGGAGGTGTTCACCCTCGAGGGTAGCGGCAATGAGTTCGCCCTCCTCAACAAGGACGGGAAATACCTCACCTGCACCGAAGAGAAGGTGCTGACCTACAGCGACGAGGCATATATCTGGGTCATGAAGGTCAACGTCCAGGGCGTGGTGCCGACGACCGAGGAAAACGGCATCATATTCTACAATTCCAGCAGCCCGCGCTTCACCACCTACACCACCGGACCCTCACGCACACTGCTCTGGGCTTACCTCTTCCAGGCCTTCGACGACACCTCTGCCATCAATGAGGTGACCACGACCGACGAGGCAAAGGGCGAGGCCGTCTACACGCTCTCGGGCATCCGCGTAGACAACGACCGCCTGGCCAAGGGTATCTATATCAGAGGCGGCAAGAAATACATCGTAAAATAAAAATACCGGCAAACTACTAGACAATGAGAAGACTTCTATCATTCATGCTGATGGCCATGATGGCCATCAGCATGTGTGCTATTCCCGCCAAACCGGGACTGACACGCACCATCACACTCAGCGACGGAACCACCATGACCGCCCGCCTCGTGGGCGATGAGCACGGACACTACTGGATGGGCGAAGACGGCAAAGCCTATCTGACAGACGACGACCAGATCTTCCGTCAGGTGGAGCAGGCCACCATCACCTCCAAGGCCGCCGCACGCCGCCACCAGGCCAACGCTCAACGCGCACGCCGCCTGTCTCCCAAGAAAGTGGGCGAATTCGGCAACTACACAGGCAAGAAGAAAGGCATCATCATCCTGGTCAATTTCAACGGCACGTCTTTCAAAGCGGCCAACAACCAGGCGCTCTTCAACCGCATCGTCAACGAGAAGAATTTCTCCTACGGCAATTTCAAGGGGTCGATGCACGACTATTTCTACAAGCAGAGTGAGGGAAAGTTCGAACTCGACTTTGATGTCGTAGGTCCGGTGACAGTGAGCAAAAAAGCCTCATACTACGGAGCCAACGACTCCTCAGGCGACGACTTGCATCCTGCGGAGATGGTCATCGAGGCCCTCGCACTGGTTGACAACCAAGTGAACTTCGCCGACTACGACTGGGACGATGACGGAGAGGTGGACCAAGTCTATTTGATCTACGCCGGAAAAGGCGCGGCCGACGGAGGGGCAGCCTCCACCATCTGGCCCCATGAATGGACGCTCGAAGCCGCAGCCTATTACAACAATGACGGCTCAGGCCCACAGACTTACGATGGCGTCACCATCGACACCTACGCTTGCGGACCTGAACTTAACGGACAGACGGGAGAAATCGCCGGCATCGGCACTATGTGCCATGAATTCAGCCACTGTCTGGGATATCCCGACTTCTACGACACCGACGACAGCGGTGGACAAGGCATGAGCTATTGGGACCTGATGGACAGCGGCTCCTACAACGGCGACAGTTACCAGCCCGCAGGATACACCAGCTACGAGCGCTGGGTGGCAGGATGGAAGACCCCCATCGAACTCTCGGCCACGAAGGCCGTGACGGGCATGAAATCGCTGCAGGACGGCGGCGAGGGCTATATCATCTACAACAACAACAACAAAAACGAATACTACCTGCTGGAAAACCGCCAGCTGACCGGATGGGACGCCTCGCTTCCCGGCAAGGGTCTGCTCATCATCCACGTCGACTACAACAAACAAGTGTGGGAAAACAATAAGCCCAACGACGACCCCTCACATCAGCGCATGACCTGGATACCCGCCGACAACGAGTATCAATATTTTACATATCAGGGCTCCAAATATTACACCGAGGAGGGGATGGCCAACGACCCCTTCCCCAACGGAAGCGTCAACTCCTTCAGTAAGTCGACGACACCGGCAGCCAAACTGTGGAACAAGAACAGCGACGGCACCTACTACCTCGACTCCTCAGTGGAAAACATCACCCAGAACAGCGACGGCACCATCTCGTTCAACTTCATCGGACTGAGCAATGTGGACACGCCGACCTTCTCGCCCGCAGCCGGCACCTATACCGAACCGCAATCCATCACCATCAGCTGCGCGACAGAGGGAGCCGAAATCCACTACACCACCGACGGCTCCACACCCACAGCCACCAGCCCTGTCTTCTCGGCACCCTTCACCATTGAGACGACAACCACCGTCAAGGCCATCGCCATCGCCGACGGCGAGGAGAGCAGTGTGGCCACCGCCAGATACATCATCCGGACCGGAGGCGCCGACACCAACACGTTCATACGCGCCACCAGCACCAGCGACCTCGCCAACGGCATGAGATGCATCATCGCCTGCGGCAGCAAGAGTGTGGCAGCCGGACCACTCGCCGGCACAAGGACAATCTACCTCTCGAGCGCTGACGTGGAGACCGACGACGACATCATCACTATCGACGAAGGAGTGACGGTGTTCACCCTCTCGGGTGAGAACGGCCAATTCGCCCTCATCAACGAAGACGACGAATATCTCTACTCTCCCGAAGTGAAGAGTATGGGATACACCTCGACGGAAACCCTGTGGACAATGTCCAACAACAACAGCGGCGTGATTATCGGCAACTCGTCGGCGGGCTTCATCCTCTACAACGCTAACTCACCCAGGTTTGCCACCTACACCAGCAACACCAACACCTCGATGATCTATGCCAATATCTATGTGGAGTATAAACAGACCGCGAAACAAGATGTCACAATGAACTTCAGCGCCGAGACGGCCACGGCCACCGTCGGCATGACGTTCACCCAACCCACGCTCACCACAGAGCCCGACGGACTCACTGTGACCTATACCAGCAGCGACCCCACAGTGGCCACCGTCGATGCCACGACAGGAGAGGTGACTCCCCTGGCGGCGGGCACCACCGTCATCACGGCCACCTTCGAGGGCAACATCACCTACAACAGCGCTGAGGCATCCTATACGCTCACCGTAAGCGAGCCACAGGGTCAGGTGACCGAGACGGTGAAATACGTGCTCGTGGACGACGCCAGTCAACTTGCCGAGGGCGAAGAAATCATCATCGTGGCTGAAAACAACGACGTCTACTATGCACTCAGCACCGCTCAAAACAAAAACAACCGCAGTGCCGTGGAGGTGACGATGAACGACGACGGCACCATCACCGGCAACGAGGAGACACAGGACCTCACTCTCACCGGTGAGACTGGCGCATGGTATTTCTACACAGGCAGTGGCTACCTCGCCGCCGGCTCCAACTCGAAAAACTACCTGCACACCAACGAGGAGCAGGACGGCAACTCCAAAGCCACCATCAGCATCACCGACGACATCGCCAAGATCCAGTTCCAAGGCAGTTACAAACGAAACCTCCTGAAATTCAACTACAACTACGGCTCACCCATCTTCTCATGCTACGGCAGCGGACAGCAAGACGTGATGATCTACCGCAAAGTGGTGGAGGTGACGCCTCAAGGACTCAAGGGCGACGTGAACGGCGACCATGACGTGAACCTGACCGACGTGACGTTGACCGTCGACTATATCATCAACAACCAGACGGAAGGCTTCATCTTATATAATGGTGATATGGACGACAACGGTGAAATCACCAACACCGACCTGACCAGCATCATCAATCTCATCCTGAATGGGGAGTATTAACTCGCCTAAAGGAGTTTAGTCGTTTGGGCGTTTGGTCGTTTGGTCGTTTGGGAGTTCAGACGAGGAGTTTGGAGTTTAGACGAGGAGTTTAGGAGTTTAGGAGTTTGGGAGTGTAGACATTACTATTGTGAATCACGGCCCAACACCGCCGGAGCTCCAGACTATAGAACGGCCAGTTTGAAGTTTGCCGAGCGTGAGCAACTTCGGCCTGAAAGGCCAACATCTGTTAGCCCAGGGCAATCGCCCTGGGTTTTTTATGTGATAACAATTGTCGCCCTGCAAGGGCAAAAGCGTTGATAGTCAATGCTTTTGCCCTTACGGGGCGACATTTTTTCCACAAATAAGGACCCAGGCGTTGCCTTGGACTAAATGCTTGCTGGTCCTTCAGGCCGCCATTATAACTATCATTTATAAATATCGGCAATGAAAATCTTCGTTTTGACACCCTCTCTTTCTGTATTTTTTTGATACAAGTCAAAAAACGGGGCTGTGTGCGCAAACAATGGCGAAAAAATGATGGCAGATTGCATGAAATGCCCTACATTTGCACCGTCATTTGAAATGACACAGGGATAACAAATTAAGATTGTAGAACTTAGGGGACCATGGGAAAAGGTAGCGCCCCGGCACCAGAAAAAGATATTCTGGAACGGGAAAAAGCACCACCCAAACACAGGAAAAAAGGATAACACAAGGCCCCCGCTAAAAAAGAAAGGTAAAAAGATGAAAAGATTCGTAATCAGTATGATCGTCATGATGAGCATGACCGTAGCATTCGCAGAGAACGAAGAGAACGAGGCAGCCAACAGCACCGCCGCCTATGAGATGAAGGTCAACATGCACAGCCTCAGCCGTGCGCTCAACCTCAGCCGCGACCAGTATGACTTCGTGGAGGACGCCATGAACGCCTTCACCGCCGACCTGATGAGCATCGCCACCACTGACGGCGCCGACCGCAAGGCCATGGTGAACAACGCCATCCTCAAGAACCTCAACGCCACTCACGGCATCCTCACAAGGGCTCAGTATCGCAAGTATGTGATGCTGCTCAACACCACGATGAACAACCGTGGCCTCAACAAATAGACAGAACTTATCACCCATCATGCAACAGGGGACCGGATTCCGGCCCCTTGTTTTTTGTATGTCGTGCAATCAAGCTCTAAGGAGCCGAGAAGTTTTTGTTTTGTCATACATCAAGTATGACCCTACATGGGCACAGGTTTTTCCTACTTTTTCCTCTCGCCTTCGGCGATATTCCAGCGCAAGCTTTTTTATCCTTCATGATCCTTTTTCAAGCGAAGCGCCTTTTTTCTTTTTTCACTCCTCAGCCTGACTTGCTGATGGGACATAGCAGACTGTAAAAATTATAAAGAGACTGTATTACAGGTAAATAACGACCAAAAACGGCGTTTATTTGCCGTTTTCCCTACTGCTCGGTTGACTTTTTAAAGGAAAACTGAGTAGTTACACATTAGATGCGGAAAGGAAAAAAATCGTTAAACCGTTGATTTATAAGATTGATGGAGCAATGTCATTAGCGAGAGAGATAGGTGTTGATAATTTTATAAAGTATGCTATTGACCAATGTTATTTTTTTGATCCTGAGGTTGTTAGAGAGCGTATGAATGAAATGATAAGTGATTATAAAAATGGTTTTGACTTGTACGCAAGAGAATCTACTATAAATGTTTTTAATAAAACCACCTATTGTCAAATAATGGATGGCTCTGCGAAAACAAATGCTAAGAGAAAGGCTAAACAAGACTATGAAAGAGGGACAAAAAACTAAAACCTTTATCCAACCAGAAAAATCCAAGTAAATACGCATTGTTTTCTGACAATGATCCAAATAATTACATAAATGATTATCCTATTATATTGGATACGGATGGTAATAATGAACTACGTTCTATTATTAACAAAATGACGGGATATACGGTAGCTGCTGGTAAAGGATGTATTTTCCAAAACTATATGATTTCACATATATGGGGAAAAGCCTACGATCCTAGGTTCTTTACTAATCTGTGGAATGTTGTTCTTGTCCCAGCTTGGGCTAATGATTTGTTGGACAAACCTTCTCCAGACGAAGGTTCATTAGAATCAAGACTCAAGTCAACTATCATGAGAATCTGCGAAGTGTTGTATTTTAATAATTTGTCTTTTGGAGATATTGATATTAATAAACCAAGCATTATAAATGATGGTGATGATGTTGTGAGACCACAATCTAAAAATACAGATGTAGTCAAACCTAAGTCAATAATTGAAGGGTTTTCTACTAATAGCGCAACTACACCATATTTAATAAATGTGATTGAGTCTAATAATAATAAGACAATTGGAGATGTAGTTAAATATGGAGTTTTCATCTGAAAGTCCATCTATATATTATCGACTACATATCAATTTGTAGAACGTGGGTGTGTCAATATGAGCAAATTGACACACTCTCTATATATACTATCTATATGCCATCAAACGTTATTATTTTGTTATCTTAGCTATTCATTCCAATTATGAATGATCAAGATAACACAATCATACCCCGATTATGCTATGAAAGGCGGAAACCCCGATAAATACAGTGGCTCTGCCTATTCTCTTTCCCTATTGTTCCGCCATTTTCCCGACAGCCTACAAAA
>CADBLU010000037.1 GCA_902795605.1 uncultured Prevotellaceae bacterium
CAGTTCGCGGGCTTTCTCGATGGTCATGCCCTTCTTCTTGCGCAGCTCGGTGAGCAGCTCGGCATACTCCTCGCTCTTGGGGTTGTTGTCGGGGTCTATCAGTGTGGCCTTGTCGATGTTTGTCAGTCCCCACTGTGCGGCCAGCGAATGGATCTCGTCGGGGTTACCGATAAGGATAAGGTCGGCAATGTCCTCGGCCAGCACTCTGTCGGCTGCCCTCAATGTGCGCTCCTCGGTAGCCTCGGGGAGCACGATGCGCTGCTTGTTGCTCTTTGCGCGCTCGATGATTTGTTGTACTAAACTCATAGTTTTTCTGATTATTATGTGCTTTAGATAGAATGTTTTCAATGTAGCAGCCTGCCGTCGGCCAACCTGAAAAGGGTTGCGCTCTCCATGTAGGCAACTTTTGCAAAGATACAAACTTTTCCGTAAAGGAAGAATGTTTTTACACTATTTTTTCACACAGGCTGTTTTTTCAAGACACCGCCGCCGACACCCGGCCACAGAGTCATGCCTGATTGCCCCCTCCCATCTCACGGGTGAGGATGCTCTCCAGGTCCTCAAACGACAGGCGGAGGTGGAACTCGCCGTTGACAGCCACACTCACGCGCCCCGTCTCCTCCGACACGATGATGGCGATGGCGTCGCTCTCCTCGGTCACGCCCATGCCCGCCCGGTGGCGCAGGCCCAGCTCCTTCGGGATGTCCATGTTGTGCGACACGGGGAGCACACAACCGGCGGCACGGATGCGCTTCTTCGAGATGATCATGGCTCCGTCGTGGAGGGGAGAGCCCTTGTAGAAGATGTTTTCGATGAGCTGCTGATTGATGAGCGCGTCGATGACCGCACCCGACCCCTGCACCAGGTCGTCGAGGGGGATGGCACGCTCCATCACGATGAGGGCTCCCACACGGTCCTTGGCCATACTCATGCAGGCGGTCACGATGGGCAGGATACTGCCGCGGTCGGTCGTCCTGCGCTTCCTGCCCAGCAGTTTCATCAGCGGCTCCAGCCGGCGGTGGGCGCCGAGGTTGTAGAAGAACTTACGTATCTCGCTCTGGAAGAGCACGATGAAGCCGATGGCACCCACGCTTACCAATTTGTCGAGTATACTTCCGAGCAGGCGCATCTCAAGCACCTGACTCACCACAAGCCAGATGACGATAAACAGCAGCACGCCCACAAACACGTTGATGGAGCGCGACTCTTTCATCAGCCGGTAGCTGTAGTAGATGATGACTGTGACAAGGAAGATGTCGAGCAGATCCTTGAATCCGAAGGGGATGATTTCCGTTATATCATGCATGGTATTGTAATGATTGACTATTCTATGGGCGCGGCCGACGAGCCACGCAACTGCTCCACCACACGGCACACCTCCACCGCCTGCGACACATCGTGCACACGCAGCAACGAGGCACCGTGCAGCAGCGCCACGGCATGGAGCGCGGAGGTGGCGTTGAGGGCCTCCTCGGCAGTGCAGCCGAGCAACCGGGTGAGCATCGACTTGCGCGACACGCCCACCAACAGGGGCAACCCCGTCACGCTGAGTTTCGGCAACTGTGCCATCACCTGGTAGTTCTGCTCCATGCTCTTGCCGAATCCGAAACCGGGGTCGAGGATGACGTCGGCGACACCCAGCGAGTGGAGCTGCGCCACCTTACGGGCAAAGACGGTCAGCATCTCTCCCACCGTCGCCCTCACCGACATCAGCACATAGGCGACTCCCAGACGGGCGACCATGGCAAACATCGGCGGCACACCCTCGCCCTCCTCGAGTGGAGCCGTACCAGCCACGGTGCCCACGCCTCCCTCAGAGACATCGTTGATGATTGCCGCGCCAAACTCCTCCACGGCCATACGGGCCACGTCGGGGCGGAAGGTGTCGACACTCACCACGGCATCAGGCTGGCAATTCCTCACCACACGCAAGGCACAGCGCAGACGCTCCATCTCCTCCGCCTCGTCCACCTCGGCGGCTCCGGGACGTGTGGAGAAGGCACCCACGTCGATGATGCCGCCGCCCTGAGCCACTATCTCATCGGCACGGGCGGCAATGGCGCGCTCTCCCTGCGCACGGCTGGCTGCATAGAAGGAGTCGGGCGTGGCGTTGAGGATGCCCATTACCACCGGGCGCGACAGGTCTATCAGCCTTCCGCCGGCATTGAGCGTACGGGCGGGGGGCCAAAAGGGGAAGCTCATATCATTCGTCGGTGTGGTATTCATCATAGAGGCGAACAACTTTCGTATGCAAAAGTAACAAATAAAGAGCGGAAATCCATCGACAAGGTCAGAAAAAGCGCACTAAATGCCGTGATTTTGAAAAATTATATGTAAGTTTGCCGAGAAAATCAACCCAACAACATGCAAATAGAAGAACTATACAACATTTTTAGAAAGCATCCCCTCGTGACTACCGACAGCCGCGAATGCCCCGAAGGCTCCATCTTCTTCGCGCTCAAAGGCGAGAGCTTCAACGGCAACCAGTTCGCCGCGAAGGCTCTGGAGCAGGGATGCGCATACGCCGTCGTCGATGAGAAGGCCTACGCCCCCGAAGGCGACGAGCGGTATATCCTCGTCGACGACTGCCTCAGCACACTGCAGCAGCTCGCCCGCCACCACCGCCGCACCCTCGGCACACGCATCATCGGCGTGACAGGCACCAACGGCAAGACCACCACCAAAGAGCTCATCGCCGCCGTTCTGAGCGAGAAATATAACGTGCTCTATACGCAGGGCAACTTCAACAACCATATCGGCGTGCCCAAGACACTGCTGCGTCTCACTCCCGAGCACGACATCGCCGTGGTGGAGATGGGCGCCAACCACCCGGGCGAGATACGCACGCTCACCAGTATCGTGGAGCCCGACTGCGGCATCATCACCAACGTGGGCATGGCCCACCTCGAGGGATTCGGCAGTTTCGAAGGGGTCGTGCGCACCAAGGGCGAGCTCTACGACTTCCTCCGCACGAGAGAGGGCAGCGTGGTGTTCATCCACGACGACAACGAGCACCTCAAAGGCATCGCCCAGGGACTCACGCTCGTGAGATACGGCACCGGCCAGCGCACCGACCTGTGCGCCACCGGCGAGGTGATGTCGTGCACGCCTGCCATCAACATCAGATGGCGGCACGGCGCTGGAGAATGGAACGAGGTGAGCACCCACCTCATCGGCACCTACAACCTTGCCAACCTGCTCGCCGCGGCATGCATAGGACTCTATTTCGGCGTCAGCCAGGAGCAGGTGTGCCACGCCATGGCCAACTATACGCCGAGCAACAACCGCTCGCAACTCACCGTGACTGCGCACAACAGCCTCGTGGTGGATGCCTACAACGCCAACCCCACCAGCATGGCGGCGGCACTGAGCAATTTCCGCGACATTCAAGCCACCCGCAAGATGGTCATCATCGGCGCCATGCGCGAACTGGGCAGCCAGAGCGAGGCTGAGCACCAACGGCTGATAGACATGCTCAAGGAAAGTGCTTTCGACACCGTCTGGCTCGTGGGCGACGAGTTCGCCCCCATCGAATGCGAGTTCCGCAAGTTCCACGACGTGGACGAAGTGAAAGAGGCCATCGCACAGCAGCAGCCCCAAGGCTACTACATCCTCATCAAAGGAAGCAACAGCACCCGCCTCTTCCAGCTGCCCCCGCTGCTCTAATCCCCCGTCAGCCCCCATCAGGCCCATCAACCCCATTCAACCCATTAGACCCATTAGACCCATTACACCCATCACACCCATCACCCCCATCAAAAAAATGAAGCATTTCTTTTTCCTTTGCGCAGCCCTCCTCACCCTATCGACGGCTGCTATGGCCCAACCGAAAGTGTATTTCACCAAAGAGATCTCACCAGAGTCACTGGTGAAAATCTACAAGGCGCTGGGCGTGGAGGCCACAGGACGTGTGGCCGTGAAAATCTCGACAGGAGAAGGTGGCAATAACCACTATCTCAAACCTACTCTCATCCGCAACCTCGTCGAAGAGGTCAACGGTACTATCGTGGAGTGCTGCACCGCCTATGGCGGTTCACGCCAGGACCCGAAGAAGCATTGGGAGACCATCCACGAGCATGGCTTCGACTCTATCTTTGCCGTCGACATCATGGATGAGTTCGGACAGATACGTATCCCTATCAAAGACAGGAAGCATCTCCGCTACGACATCGTGGGCGATTACCTGGCCAACTACGACTTCATGATCAACCTGGCCCATTTCAAGGGACATGCCATGGGCGGCTTCGGTGGTGTGATGAAAAACGCCAGCATCGGCGTGGCTTCCACCGCAGGAAAGTGCTACATCCACTCCGCCGGGAAGACCGACGACCCGAAATTAGCATGGACACCCGACTATTTAGCGGCAGGCAAGACGCAGGACGACTTCCTGGAGTCGATGGCCGCCGCGGCACAAGCCGTGCACAACTACTTCAACGGCAGGGTGGTCTACATCAATGTGATGAACAACATGTCGGTAGACTGCGACTGCGACGGGCACCCCGCCAAACCCGAACTGCTCGACATGGGCATCATGGCATCGCTCGACCCAGTGGCTGTCGACCAGGCATGCCTCGACAAAGTGTTCAACTACCAAGGGAAGCCGGGCGATGACAACAAACCGCTCATCCAGCGCATCAACCGCCAACATGGCACCTACATCACCGACTACGCCGAGAAAATCGGCTTCGGCTCGAAAAAATACACCTTGGTGAACCTCGACGAATGACGACATCACCAGCGACAAAACGGGGCCCTCTCAATGAGAGCCCCGTTTTTTATTGGCCATTCATTTCTCCACCTTGATGATGACACGGCGATAGGAGGCCAACGGGATGCTCCCGCCGTCGTGGACCTCACAGACGACATGTATTTCCGCGTCCTGCGCATCATGGGGAATGGTCAGGAAGGCGTGAGCGCCCTCCCTTGTCAGCGTGACGCTGTCGGGAGCATGACCAACATCTTTCTGCATCCACCATTTGAAAGACAGCCTACCGCCCTCGGGGTCGTAGGAGGCGGAGGCGTCGAGTTCTATCTTCTGCTCGCCTTTGGCATTCAAGCGCAAGGGAGACCGGCCGCGGTCACCGTTGACCACGACAACGGGATTGACATTTCCCTTGCCGGCATCTGCCCACTCCATGCGCGCGGCGAAGTCATTGAAGATGTCGGGATAGAACCGCTCCTCATATTGTCGCGAGATGCCTTTCTGCGGCTGTCGCCAGTTGGTCCATGCTGTGGTGAGTGAGTCGGCACACATGTCACGGCAGAAACAACCGGCCCAACCGACCTGCCGGGGGTCGTCGGGGTCGTGGAGACCATTAGGAAGAATGTTCAGCCAACTGGGAGTGTCGCCCTCAACGCCATATTTGTAGGTGGGATAGACCTTGCCCAAGCGCCCCTTGCCTTGCACAAGAGAGGCATACTGCGCCCAACCCTTGCTGCCCAACTCACACTGAGAGAGCCATGCGCTCTCATCCCAGACGAACAGCAGGTCGGCAGCGAAATCACGCCGCATCCACTGGTGGGAGCTGTAGGCACGGTTCATCCTCATGCCATACACCATGTCCTGGTCGGTGATGGTATAGAGTCTCAACTTGTGGAGGAAGGTTTTCAACTCCTCCGGCGTGCGTTCCTGCCGCACCTGCCAGATGGCTTGCGCGAGCGTGTTGGCGCCTCCCCAGGCCGCTATCCAAAGCGGACGGTCATCGTTTTCGTCCACCAACCGGACAATCAGGTCGCTGCCCGCCGAGCGGTTGGCGGCCCCGATGACACCGATGCCCGCACGGACACTGCCCATCGCCACACGGCTGCGGAGATAGGCGGCACTCGGCCAATAGCCGATGGTCTGACTGCCCGACTCCTCAGCCAATGGCCGGAAGGTTTTCTGACCGCTGCGTTTCATCAGGTTCGGCACATCTTTCTCATAGGCATCGATGACGCGCAAAAGCGAGTCAGCCCATTCTACCGGATAGGGGTCACAGTTCCAACCGATAGTGGTGATAAGGCCTTCTATCTCCACCTGGTCGGCATAGGCCATGAGGCGCACCATCGACTCCATGTCGTCGGGCTCGATATTTCCCGGCGCAATGTCTGTGAGCACCACAAGGCGCGGCTTTCTCTCCTTCTCCATCGGCATCGTCTGCGCCGAGACGCCAAGGCTGCACAGCAACAGCAAGGCCATCAACTTTGATTTCATCATCTGCATTTTTATAAGTGGTATTCAAAATTTTATAAAGTTAGTTTTCAAAATTATCCATTTATCATTTCTGTAGGTGCTAATAGTCTTTTATGCCTCTTGGGCGCGTCTTTTACTCTTATCCTCAGTTACATTTCTTATGCCCACAAATTTAGACAAATAATCCGATATCTTAAGCCTGTTGTATAAAGATTTTTTTCTATAGAGCAATGATGCCCATACCAACGTAAGGATTTTCTTTATGCATATCCGCATAACACAAAAAAAGGCGGTGCGCAGATATCAACCAATCGAAAGTTATTGCTTCGCAAGAACCAACGGTCACTGTTCGCGAAGCGAGGGAAAGTAAATCTGATGAAAAATCAAAAATATAAAATTCTGCGGAAAATCTTATGGCTGCGAAATCAAACTTTGATGACGTCCATTTTTTATAGATTTTCTTGCTTGATTTTTTATAGATTTCTTGCGCTAGCAATCCCCGATATACTTCTGGAGGCGGACATGCATAAAGAAAATCCCTACGGCATACCCGTAAAGATTAATCAAACGATGATGACATTTAGAATGGCCGAAGGGGATTGCTACGCAAAAAATCTGATGAAAAATCAAAAATAAAAAATTCTGCGGAAAATCTTTATTGCTGCGAAATCAAAGGTTGATGACGTCCATTTTTGAAAGATTTTTCTATTTGATTTTCTCGTTGATTTCTTGCGAAGCAATTCCTTTGTGTCAAGGAGGCGGACTATTTCAATCGGCCGAAGGTGATTGCTTCGCAAGAACCAACGGTCACTGTTCGCGAAGCGAGGGAAAGTAAATCTGATGAAAAATCAAAAAAATAAAATCCTGCGGAAAATCTTATGGCTGCGAAATCAAACGTTGATGACGTCCATTTTTTATAGATTTTCTTGCTTGATTTTTTATAGATTTCTTGCGTTAGCAATCCCCGATATACTTCTGGAGACGGACATGCATAAAGAAAATCCCTACGACTTCGGGGGGCATTCCAACCACGCCAAATGGCCTGTTGCAACTGTAGGGACATACTTTATGTATGTCCGTAGAGACAAATAAAACGTTGATGACATCCATTTTTGAAGGCGGGGTGTTTGCTGGGCAAACGATAGCGGGAGCGTGTTCGCGGTTCTTTCTTGTTTCTTCTTTCTGTCCACACAGAAAGAAGAAAAACTCTGTATATTATGACGAAATATGCAAAAAAAAATGTAGTTTTGCACGCAAAGCGTGCATCACCAAGATAGGTCACCTTAAAATTCTATCAGGCATAAGGCAAGAGAGATTTCCACGCCAACAGCCTTCTTGCAGCTTCGTGAATATATAGAAGAAAAAAAACAACAACCATGACGAGACTGAGAATATACTTATCATTCGCCCTCCTGTGCGTGGTCGCGCAGGGAACATGGGCATGGTCCGGCAGCGGCACCGAAACCAGCCCGTACACAATCAGCACCGTGAACGACTGGATCACACTGTGCACCAACGTGAACAACGGCAGCAGCACTTACAGCGGCAAGTTCTTCAAACTGATGGCCGACATCACTGTAGAGGAGACATTCTCCTCAGCCCCCGCCAAGATGGTGGGCCGTAGCGAGGACGTGAACTTCCGGGGCACCTTCGACGGCAACGGGCACACGCTGACGGTCAACTATACGGACAACAACGATGAAAGCGCCAGCGCCCCGTTCCGCTATATCAGGAACGCCACCATCAAGAACCTGCATGTGGCGGGAAGCATCACCAAGACAACGAATAAGAATGCCGGCGGCCTCGTGGGAGAGGCTTTCGGCACCTGCCATATCACCAACTGCCGCTCAAGCGTCGAGATCACTTGCGCCAAAGGCGACTGCTCCAGCGGTGGCCTTATAGGCAAACTCGGCACAAGTAGCGACGCTGATGACACTTACCTCGACAACTGCCTCTTCGACGGCAAACTTGAGGGTTCAAGTTCCTATAGTTGGGGCGGTTTCATCGGTTGGGTTGAAGATGAGCCCGATGCCTACATCACCAACTGCCTGTTCAATCCGGCAAATGTTAACGTCAACACCTCTGGCTGCAAGTCTTTCGCCCGTGGCGACGACATTCATATCACCAACTGCTACTACAAATACATGCTGGAGGATGCTCAAGGTTCCACAAAAGCCAGCGACATGGACAACGAGACGCTCCGAATGAAACTCGGTGACGCATGGGAGAATGTCGGCGGCCAGGTGCTGCCCACCGTGAGTCTCCATGCCCTCACCGAAGGCGACGGCACCCAGGATTCGCCTTACCTCATTGCCTCCATCGACGACTGGAACAAACTTGCCTCCAATGTCTATTTAGGTGAGAGCTACAACGGCAAGCACTTCCTGATGACACAGGACATCAGTGTCAGCCGCATGGTGGGCGCTCGTTCTAACGGGGGTACTTTCAATGTGTTCCAAGGCACTTTCGACGGCGG
>CADBLU010000038.1 GCA_902795605.1 uncultured Prevotellaceae bacterium
CATCCAGAATATCCCCTACGTGCTCCTCGTCGACGGCAAGGGCAACATCGTCTACCGGCACATGGGCTACACCGACGGGGATGAGGAAGAACTGATTGCGAAGGTGCGTGAACTGACAAAACCATGACCATGAGGCTGCATATCCTCCTACTGGCGGTGCTGATGCCCTGCCTCGTCCATGCTCAGGACGACAACCGCAAGGTGGTCGTCAGCGGAAGTGTCCAGAGCGACATCCTCTTCCCGGAGGAAGATACTGACATCGGTGCCTTTAAAGACGACGACAAGGTCAAGACCAACACCTATGTCGACCTCAAGGCGCAGAGCCAGTATGTGGATGCCGGCGCACGCTTTGAGTACCTCGACCACCCGCTGCCAGGCTACGAGAACGACTTCAAGGGATGGGGCATACGCCACTATTACCTCAAGGGCAAGCTCCGCAATGTAGAGCTTACTCTCGGCTCCTTCTACGAGCAGTTTGGCTCCGGATTCATCCTCCGCACCTACGAGGAGCGCTCACTCGGCATCGACAACTCGCTGCTCGGCGGAAGATTGGTGGTCAGACCTGTCAAGGGTATGACCCTCAAGGCCCTCAGCGGTGTGCAGCGGCGCTACTGGCACTACAACGATGCCCTTGTCTCGGGTGCCGACGCAGAGGTGAACCTCGATGAGTGGATGCCCTCGCTCAGCGAGCACGACACACGGCTCATGGTAGGAGCCTCTTGGGTGAACAAGAAGGAAGACGACGGGGAGGCCATTTTCGCCGACCCCAC
This sequence comes from uncultured Prevotellaceae bacterium, assembly GCA_902795605.1. Taxonomy (GTDB): domain Bacteria; phylum Bacteroidota; class Bacteroidia; order Bacteroidales; family Bacteroidaceae; genus Prevotella. The sequence goes on from CADBLU010000038.1 coordinate 771, forward strand.
CCACCAGCTGCGCTTGCCCGAATTTGTCAATGCGTGGGACGTGCGCGCCCAGCTCAACAAGGGGGGATGGGGACTGCTCGCGGAATATGCGCAGAAGACCCAGGACCCGTCGTTCGACAATACCTATATTTATAAAAAAGGCTCCGCGGCGATGCTCTCAGGCTCCTATTCGCGAAAAGGAATGAGTGCCTTGGTGCAGGCCAAGCGAAGCGAGAACATGTCGTTCCGGAGCCGTCGCTCCATGACCGGCACCTCCTCGTTCATCAACCACCTGCCGGCGTTTACCCTCGACCACACCTACGCCTTGGCTACCATCTATCCCTATGCCACCCAACTGGCCAACGGCGAGTGGGCCTTCCAAGGTGAGCTGTCGTACACCTTCCCGAGAAAGACCCTGCTTGGCGGCAAATATGGCACCACAGTGAAAGTGAACCTCTCCCACGTGCGCAGTATCGACCGTGAGGAGCTGCCAAGAGAGGAGATGCCCTACGGCGTCCCCTTCGGCACCGACGGATACAAGAGCAAGTTCTTCAAGGTGGGCGATGATGTTTACTATCAGGACTTCAACGTGCAATTGTCAAAGAAATTGTCGAAGTCGCTGAAGCTCAACCTGATGTATATGAACCAGCACTACAACATGACCGTTGTGGAGGGAGAGGGCGGCATGGTGAGGTCTGACATCTACATCGCCGACGCCCTTTACCAAATTGCCCCCAAGGCCAAGCTCAGGGGTGAGGTGCAATACCTCACAACACCTGATGACTTAGGCGACTGGGCATTTGCCCTGCTCGAACTCTCACTCGCCCCAAAATGGATGTTCACCGTGAGCGACATGTGGAACTGTGGCGAGAGCGATACCCACTATTATCAGGGACTGGTGACTTTCAACGCCGGCGCACACCGCATACAGGCCGGCTACGGCCGCACCCGCGCCGGCTACAACTGCTCTGGCGGTGTCTGCCGATATGTGCCCGCCACCAGAGGATTCACTCTCTCCTACAACTATAACTTCTAAACGGGAGACATTATGAATAAGGTAATCATCACTTTCACCGTCATCCTCGCCACAGTGCTGACAGCATGCAGCCACATCGACGAGGACGAGCGGTATATCTATCAGAAACCGGAGCAGGCCGACCGCACGGTGCTCCTCGAGGACTTCACCGGACAGCGCTGCATCAACTGCCCCAAAGGAACCGAGGTCATCGAAAAGTTGCAGGCTGAGTTCGGCGACAAGGTCATCGCCGTCGGCATACACGGCGGTCCGCTCGGCTTTGCCGGGTCTGCCACGGTCAAGGGACTTGCCACCCCCGTGGGCGACGAGTACTACAACCACTGGAACCTGGAGTACCAGCCCGTGGGACTTGTCGACCGCCATGGAGCCGTCAACTACACCGACTGGACTGCGGCGGTGGTGGATGAGCTTTCCAAACCCGCACGGCTGAATTTGAATGCAGAAGCCACGATCATGGACGGCGAGAAACTTTTCATCTCCGTGAGAGCGCAGGGCACCGACGGCCACATCAACGGTCGTCTGCAGGTGTGGGTGACAGAGGACAACATCACAGCCCTGCAGATGATGCCCGACGGCAGCTCCAACCGCGAGTATGTTCACAACCACGTGCTGCGCACCCCCGTCAACGGCACCTGGGGCGAAGCCATCACCGTCGAGGAAGGAAAGGAAAATCTCATCACTCTGCAGCAGCCACTCGACACAGAATGGAACATCGACCATCTGAGTATCGTCGCCTTTGTCTACGACGACACCGGCGTCCTCCAAGCCACCCGGGCGCGAATCTCGCGCCCGGAAATCCAGAAAATCCAGAAAATCCAGAAAATCTAGAGAATCTAGAAAATCTAGAAATCCTAGGAATCCTAGGAAAACTAGAAATCCAAGAAAACTCAAAATCTCAAAATATGAAAAAATTTTTTACTCTCTTTTTCGCAGTCATCTCTGCTGCTGCCCTATCAGCGCAGGAGACCAAGAGTTACTTCCAGTTTGCCGACAAGGACGGCAACATCATCCCCGACGGCACCACTATCGTGCGCGATGTGCCCGAGACCGATGACTTCGGCACCGCCATCATCCACTCAGGACTCTATATCAAGAATGTCGAGGCTCCTGAGGACACTCCCTTGTGGCTCGTCTCCAACATCACCAAAATCGACAACGGGACACTGCAGGTGTGCTTCCCTCAGAATTGTATCTCCTACAACCGTGTGAGTTCCAATACTTCAGGAGCCACCACCATTGCCTCCGGCAATCAGGCCGACATCCAGTCGGAATGGCTGCCCACCGCCTATGGCGAGTGCGTCGTCACTTACACCGCCACGCCGCTGGAGAAGTTTGGCAAGACTTACATTGAAAACGAGGGACCGTCGGTCACCGTGCGGTATATCCTCCCTGATCCTGCCGGTATCCACCAGAAGAATGTCGCCAAGGCCACTCCTGTCGCCATCTACGACGCTCAAGGCCGGCTCACCTCCTCCGCTGGTCGCGGCATACGCATCGTGCGCATGAGCGACGGCACCGTGCGCAAAGTCGTCGGTCAATAGCCCGGAATTATTTTTTTTCACGTGTGGCAGACTCATCGGAGCTTGTCCGCATAGTTTCATTTAATACATTTATTTATGCGTAGATTTACTATTCTTGCCGTGGCGGCCTTTGTTGCTGTCACAACCGCTTTTGCCCAGCCAGCCCCGGCCAGGCAAGAAGTCAAGAAGGTGACCGCAGTGAAGACACCAGAGACAAGATTGCAGAAGGTCAAGCTCTCTGAGGTATCACTCAAGGAAGCCATCAAAACCACAGGTCAGAAAAAGCAGCAGGTGCTGCGCGCCAAGACCAACAAGAGTCGCGAGGCCAGTCTTGCCCAGAGAGACGCCAACCGCAAAGTGGCCAAAATCCGCAAGGCCGGTTCTGGCGTCATCATCGACCAGCCCGAGGGTAAATTGTATGATGAGGTGTTCAGCCACTCCTTCATTGCCAGCAGTCTTTTTGGCACATTTATGGGTCAGAACCCTGGAGCCATCGGTGAGGTGGTGGAAGGTACCGACGGCTGCCTCTACATCCACAACCTGCTCTCACAGCTCCAGACCACTGAGGGTTACTGGGTGAAGGCAGAGAAAGTGGAGGGCGACCGGTATGTCATCCATGAGCAGCCCATCTGGGAGGAAGATTACTACGGAGACATCTATGTCCACTCCATCATGAAACTCAACATGGATGCTGAAGGCAATCTCTCCCTCCCCGATAACACCGACATCTACATCACATGGAAGGACGGGAAGCTTGAGACCGCAGACGAGTTCAACGGCGACAACTTCACCAGCGTCATCTCTGGTATCGACGACGGTGGCTATTGGAGCGGAAGTGCCGTATGGGACGTACACATGACACCGCTGACCGACACGGCTATCACCCAACTTCCAGAGGGTGCGCAGGTGATCCAGATGGTGATGAAATACACCAACGATGAGGGTGAATTGTTCGCCACCAAGGTGTCGACAGCCTTCGCCGGTTCCGATGTCTTTGTGCAACTCAACAGCAATCTCGGATGGGTCAAAGGCTCACTCCAGGACGGAAAGGCTGTTTTCTACAGCGGGCAATACCTCGGAAAGGATTACGGGAACAACATCCAGTCCTATTTCCTGGCTGCTGACTCTGAGCTCAACATCTTGGAGAAAGCTGAGTTTGACTTCGACCAGGCTTCCAACACGCTCACTGCAGGCGACATGGTCGCCCTCATCAACGCAGGCAAGGAGACGGTATACTATTCAGAGGCCTTCGAGAGTCCTGTCATCTTCTTGTACGTGGACAATCCTGGCACACCTCAGAAACCAGAGGTTACTGAAGTCTATGACTACACGCCCTATCCCTCCTATGGACAAGGCTATGGCTACTTTATCTTCGACGGATCATACTTTGATGCTAACGGCAACTTCCTCGACTACGACCAGTTGTATTATAAGGTCTATATCGACGACAAGGTCTATACCTTCCAGCCCAACAACTATAGCGCTGACCTCGAAGAGCCTACCCAACTCATACCCTTTATGTTCGACGGTTACGACTTTTCTACCGATGGAATCACCCACTATGTCTACACGTATCTGCAGCCAGCCAAGAACGTGGGTGTGCAGCTCGTCTTTACTGGCGGCGGCGAGACCCATGAGTCGGAAATCGCATGGTATGAGATGAACAACAATCTCGCCACTGGTGAGGAAGGTGTCATCGCCCATGTAGAGGACGGTGCTCCTAACAAGAAAGTCTTTGATGGCGAGATTGCTCTCAACCTCGGTTATGCCATGGGCAAGGAGTCATGTTTTGGCACCGTCGGTGTCGCCGATGAGACCTACGACGTGGCCTTCCACCTTACCGACCCGTCGCTCGTCGGCGCACAGATCACCGCCATCAACGTGCCGTTCCTCACTACCGCCGGCATCAGCAACACTAAGGTTTGGCTCTCAAAGACCCTCAGCGTCAACGAAGGACAGTTCACAGCTGATGTGGTGACCCAGGAATTCTCGCCAGTCAGAGGCTTTACTCAGGTGGCGCTCGACCAGCCCTACACCATCACAGAGGAAGGCATCTATATCGGTTACTCCTTTACCCAGGAAGACAACTCCACCGCAGTGCCTGTGGTGCTTACTGGCTACACCTCCGACGGTGGCTTCCTCGTACACACCAGCGAAGTCTATGCCAACGGATGGTTCAACATGTACCAACAATGGGGTGACCTTGCCCTCGAGGCCGTGCTCAAAGGCGGCAATATCAAGGCCAACAGCCTGACTCCCGAGAATGCCTCCCAAGTCTTTGCTCAGATTGGGCAGGAGAGCACAGTGATGATGGATTTGACCAACTATGGCTACAAGGGCGCCAAGAACATCGACTACACTTATGAGGTGGCAGGCCTGAGCGGTACGGGACACATCGACCTTGACCCGACTCTTGCGGCTGTCTATGGAGCGTACCACACTTTCAAGCTCCCGCTTCCCGCCATTGCCCAGAAGGGAGAGTATCCTCTCAACATCAAGGTGACCATGGTGAACGGTAAGGCCAACGAGGCTATCAACGACCAAGCCAACACCACTGTCACCATTCTCACCGTGATGCCCAAAAAGCGTCCCGTGCTCGAGGAGTACACCGGCACCTGGTGCGGTTACTGCCCGCGTGGCTACGTCGCACTGCAGAAGATGAGTAAGCTCTATCCCGAGGACTTCATCGCCCTCTCCTACCACAACGACGACCCGATGGAGTTCACCTACGACTTCCCCAGCGATGTTAAGGGCTTCCCCGACGCATGGCTTGACCGCGTACATCAGACTGACGCCTACTGTGGCGATGGAGAATATGGTGAGTGGGGTATCGAGAAAGTTTGGCTCGACCGCTGCAACGAATTTGGCACGGCCGACATCAGCGTGACCGCTGACTGGGCTGACGATAGCCAGAATCTCATCAATGTGACGAGCACTATCATCTTCCCGTTTGAGGTCAAAGACAACCCCTATCAGATAGAATATGCCCTCGTGGCTGACGGACTCAAAGGCACCACGGATGACTGGGCACAGTCCAACTATTACGGTGGAGTTGAAGGATGGTCCGCCGACATGTCTAAGTTCGTCACAGGCGACAAATATGTGACAGGACTTACCTTCGACGACGTGATTGTCGACAGAAAGATTGTCATGGATGCGCTGCCTGCTTCCATCGCCGGAGACGCGACTATCGGAAACGCATTCCAACTCAGTGCGGACAATGCCCTCAACACCAGCGGTGAGCCGATTATCCAGAGCAAGGACAAAGTGCGTGTCGTAGTCATGCTGGTCAACACCAAGACAGGTGAGATTATCAATGCCGCCAAGTGCAAGGTCATGCCTGCCGGCACTGGCATCAATGCCGCCGCCGCAAGCCGCATCGTCGACACCGTGAACTACTACGACCTCTCGGGCCGCAAAGTGCTCATCCCGAATGGCGGTGTCTATATCAAGTCCATCCGCTACAAGGACGGCACGACTCTCAACCAGAAGGTGCTGGTGAAGTAATTCCCGCCCTCAGGTGAGGATGCGATGTGCCGCATCCGAATCATCCAATCCCGAATCAGCGAATTCAAGAATCTTTCTTCGCAGAATCATTCGATCATTCGCTCATTCGGGATTTTTATTTCTGCAGGAGAACGGAAAGAATGGGCAGCGGCTGCCAGCTCAGGGCGTTGCCCTGGCATACATAAAAACCCAGGGCAACGCCCTGGGTTTTTGAGTGCTCTGGTGATGATGGGGGATTTTTGAGCCGCGCCGGAAGCGCGGCCTGCGGAGAAGCTGTCTCCTGCTTAGTGTGACCTCTTGCTCAGCGCGGTCTCCTGCTTAGTGCTTTCTTCTGCTTAGCGCGGCAGGTTGAGCTCCAGTTGCACCGGGCAATGGTCGGAGCCCATGATCTCGGTGTGGATGCTCGCGCTGCTCATCTGTGGTGCGAGCCTGTTGGAGATGAGGAAATAGTCGATGCGCCACCCGGCGTTCTTCTCCCTTGCCCTGAAGCGGTAGGACCACCATGAGTAGGTGACCTCGTCGGGATGGAGAGAGCGGAATGTGTCGGTGAACCCCGCGGCGAGGAGTTGGCTGAACTGCTCACGCTCCTCGTCGGTGAAGCCGGCGTTGCGGCGGTTGGTCTTCGGGTTCTTCAGGTCGATTTCCTCGTGTGCCACATTGAGGTCGCCGCAGACGACGACCGGCTTGCGGCCGTCGAGGCGGCAGAGATAGTCTCTGAAGTCCTTCTCCCATTTCATACGGTAGTCGAGGCGCCGCAGCCCGTCCTGCGAGTTGGGCACATAGACGTTGACGAGGAAGAAGTCTTCCATCTCAAGGGTGATGACACGTCCCTCGTGGTCGTGTTCGTCGATGCCGATGCCCGTGCTGACAGCCAGCGGGTGGCGTCGGGTGAATACGGCCGTGCCCGAGTAGCCTTTCTTCTCGGCATAGTTCCAGTATGCCTCATAGCCGTCGAAAGCCATGTCCAACTGTCCTTCCTGGAGTTTCGTCTCCTGAAGGCAGAAGAAATCGGCGTCGAGGGCCTTGAAGGACTCCTCAAAACCTTTGGCGGCGCATGCGCGCAGCCCGTTGACATTCCATGAGACCAGTCTCATTGCTCTTGTTCTCTGAAATAAGATGTTTTGGAGCCGAAGAAGTAGTCGGCCCTTCCTGTGGTGAACTCCCTGCCGTCGACCACCACGCTCTTGATGAGCAGGTAGGCCAGCATCTTGCCTTCGAGGTATTCACCTACGGAGTAGAAGGTGGATGTGGAGTAGGTATTGACATAGGCGTCCATCTGGTAGGCGAAGTTGACCTTGACATGATGCGTGGCGTCTTCCTTGAAGATGTCGAACTCCACGACGTCGTTTTTAGGCAAGGCCCAATAGGTGTAGAAGCCCGGGGTCTTCGATGTGTTGACATAGGGCTGCAGTTCGGCCCTCACCGACACGACATCGGGGGTATCGAAGATCTCGCGTATGGCCTTGTCGTTGATGCCTTGTTTGAAAATGCCTACCGGCAGGCTGTTGAGCGCGAGTGTGGAGTCGGGTGCCGTCACTGTCCAGAAGATGGCGGCGGAGTCGGTCTTCAGCGTCTGGTCGTCGCCATAGTAGATCCATCCTTGGTAGTTGCCTGCCATTTCTCTGACCTGTGCCGCCCGCTCTTCCTTGGTGAGCTGGTGTATGGTCTCTTTGTCGTCGTCGTCATCTCCGAAGCAGGAGGTGAGTCCCAGGCTTACTGCCATGCAGAGGATGGCGAGCAATCCGTTTCTAGAAAGTTTCATTTTTGTTTTTATGGGTTTTATGGGTTGAATGGGTTTTATGGGTTGAATGGGTTTGATGGGTTTGATGGGGTGAATGGGGATTGATGGGATTGATGGGGATTGATGGGATTGATGGGGTGGGGGCTATTCTCTGAGGAGATTCATGAATTCCTCGCGTGTCTTGGCTTGGTTGAAGGCGCCGCTGAACGCGCTTGTGGTGGTGATGGAATTCTGCTTCTCCACTCCCCGCATCTGCATGCACATATGGCGCGCCTCTACCACCACCATGACCCCCATGGGGTGGAGAGTCTGCTCGATGCAGTCCTTGATCTGCTGGGTCATGCGCTCCTGCACTTGGAGACGGTGGCTGTAGATGTCCACCACGCGGGCAATCTTGCTCAGACCAGTGATGCGTCCCGCGGGGATATAGGCCACATGAGCCTTGCCGTAGAACGGCAGCATATGGTGCTCGCACATCGAGAAGAAGTCGATGTCCTTGACGATGACCATCTGGTTGTAAGGCTCTTCGAAGAGTGCGTCGGTAAGCACCTTGTGCGGGTCTTGGCTATAGCCTCGTGTGAGCACCTGCATGGCCTTGGCCACACGCATGGGTGTCTTTATCAGTCCCTCACGCTCCGGGTCTTCTCCGAGGAGTCTCAGCACCTCGGTATAGTGTGCGGCGAGCGTCTCCAGTCCGTCTTGGTATTCTGTCTCAGGTGTCATTATTTGTTCACTGTGATGGTGGTCTTGATGACGCAGGCGTTCTTGAAGCCCATCTTCTTGATTTTCTTTAGCATTTTATTGGCGTCTTCCTGATTGCGGAAGTTGCCGAAGCGGCAGCACCAGCGGGGAGAGTAGAAATGCACGTAGACAGGCTGGCCGGGAATCTGGGTCTTCACTTTTGCCCCCATCTCCTGCGCCTTGGCCCGGTCGGCACGCGTGTTGGCACCGGCGAACACCTGTATGCGGTATCCGGTGGCGTGCTTGCTGTTGCTCATCACCTTCTTGCGGCTGTCGCTCACCGTGGTGTTCTCTTCAAACTCCTTCAGTTTCTGTGCGCGGGCAGCCTCGCGGGCCTTGCGCTCGCGCTCCCGCCGCTCCTTGTCGCGTGCCTCGTCGGCGCGGCTGCTGGCGTTCTTGCTGGCCGACTCGCGCTCCCTTTCTCTCTCTCGGGAGTTGCTTGCCGACTCTTCGTTCCTGTTCTGCTTTGCCCGCTCTTCTCCTGCCGGACGGGCAGCCTCGGTCTTTGTGCTCTGCTCTTTCTCCTTTCCGGAGCCGTTGACCAGTTTGCTGATGTCCTCGCTCTGTTTGACGGAGACCTGTCCGCTGCTCTTATCCTCGCTCTGCAGGTGCTCGAGGAACGTCTGGGCTTGGGTGGCGGCCGAGAGGCACAGTGCTGCGGCCAGTGTGATGAAATGTCTTCTCATTATTATAAGGAGTTTTTTCGGGGAGTTTTTTTCGGGAGTTTTTTTCGGGATGACGTTATAACGGAATGACGTGATAACGAAATGACGTGATAACGTAATAACGTGATAACGTGATAACGGGATATCGGGAGCTCGGGATTTTTTCAAAATCCCGAAACTCCTGAATCCTTGTGTCTCAAGTCTCCTTCTCTTTTGGAGGATGATTATTTCCAGGCGTCGATGATGCCCTTGAAGTCGGCAGCCTTGAGGGAAGCGCCACCGATGAGTCCGCCGTCGATGTCGGGCTTGGCGAAGAGCTCGCGTGCGTTGCTGGGCTTGCAGCTGCCGCCATAGAGGATGGATGTGTTCTCTGCCACCTCGGCGCCGTATTTCTCGGCGATGATGCCGCGGATATAGGCGTGGATGTCCTCAGCCTGCTCGGCGGTGGCTGTCATGCCTGTGCCGATGGCCCAGATGGGCTCGTAGGCGATGATGATATTGGCAAACTCCTCAGCGCTGAGGTTGAAGACGCTGCCTTCGAGTTCGGCTTTCACCACCTCGTTCTGCTTGTTGTCCTTGCGCTCCTCGTAGCTCTCGCCGATGCAGAAGATCACCTTGAGTCCGTTCTTGAGTGCGATGAGCACCTTCTCCTTGAGAAATTCGGGAGTCTCGGCATAGTATTCGCGACGCTCGGAGTGTCCGAGGATGACATATTGGGCACCGGTGCTCTTCACCATCTCTGCCGACACCTCACCGGTGAAGGCGCCCTTCTCCTTGTCGGCGCAGTTCTCGGCACCGAGTCCGATGATATCCTGGTCGAGGAACTGGGCGATGCTTGCCAGATGGATGAAAGGAGTGCAAATGACCACGCCGCAGTTGGGTTTGTCGGCGGTGAGTGTCTCGTTGAGCTCTTTTGCCAGAGCGATACCGTCTTGCAGGTTCATGTTCATCTTCCAGTTGCCTGCTACAATTTTCTTTCTCATTTTCTTTTCAGATGTTAAAATGGTTGGATATGTAAATAAATCAGTTTTCTTTATCTTTTTTCTTCCGTCTCACCCATCGGGTCCATGCCCACAGCCGGTCGGCCAGCGTCAGCACCAGCAGGGGCACGACAAACCACATCAGGATGCGGGCAATCTTGCCGGGCACAGGGTCGTCGGGCAGTTGGCCGAGCGGGAGCGCCTCCAACCTGTCGGTGAGCTGAGTGGCATCGGGCAGGAAATGGTGGCTCCATTTGCGCACCACCTGTCCGTCGTGCAGCAGCAGCAGTCCCGGGTTGCTGCGGATGACGGTCTTCAGCGTCGTGGGGTCGGTGATGGCGAAGGGATATTCGGCCCCAGTGAGGTCGCGCCAGCGGCTGATGCCGTTGTCGCCGCTTGCCGTGAGACAGTAGAAGGCGTATCCGTTGTCCTCGCAGTATTCGTAGATCTGGTCGATCTTTCCGAAGTCGCTGTCGTCGGCGTCCTCTATATAGGGCGAGACGAGCAGGAAAGTGTAGCCCTCCTCGTCGAGCACGTCCTGTGTGATGTCGTCGCCGCTTTCGGCGAGCACGATGGAGAAGTCGTGTATCGGCGGCACATAGCCTTCCTTGATGACGGTGGTGCGGCTGTCGATGAACGTCCATGTGGAGTCGGGATAGTCGGCCAGCGTGAACTCTTTCCGCTCTCCGTCCTTCTCGAGGATGAAAGTGGTGTCAAACTGCGGCTGCTCAGCGCCCTCGGGCACCTTCATCCCCTCCCTGATGCTTGCTCCCACATGATAGGGTCTGAAGTCGAAGAGCGGCAGGTCGTAGAGACACCATGCGCTTGAGAGGAGGATGAACAGCAGTGTGTAGTTGATGACAATCCACTGGTTGGTGCGTGAGATGAACCTCACCATACTCAGCGGCCAGCGGCACAGCACGGCGGCGAGCGTCAGCAGCACCAGGTTCTTGACCAGTGTCTGGCCGTTGGTGAGCACGAGGGCGTCGCCGAAGCATCCGCAGTCGCTGATGGGATTGGCCGCCCACAGCCATATCGAGATGATGGTCATCACCGTCATCAGGGCCAGGATGAGTTTCGTGGTCGTGCGGCGGTGGATGGCGAAGAGCAGGAAGACACCCAGGCAGAACTCTGTGGCCGACAGGAGCACCGAGGCGCTCACGGTGGCCCATTCGGGCAGTATGCCGCCCATGTTGAGAGCCGCCAGGTAGTCCTCTATCTTATATTGCGTGCCCCGTGGGTCGATGGCCTTCACATATCCCGACAGGATGAGGGTCAGCGACACTGCCAGGCGGCAGATGTTGATGAAGATCCGTGCCAATCTATTCACTGAGCTTGATGATGCCGAAGATGGCATAGTTGATGATGTCCATATAATTGGCGTCGATGCCCTCAGAGACGAGGGTGGCGCCGCCAAGGTCCTCTATCTCCTTCACCCGCTGCAGTTTGGTGAGGATAAAGTCGGTGTAGCTGCTCACGCGCATCCCCCGCCAGGCCTCGCCGTAGTCGTGGTTCTTGCGAAGCATGAGAGCCAACGAGGCAGCGGCATAGCGGTCGTAGAGCTGCAGCGCCTCTTCCGCGTTGATATCGGTGCTGTCGCTGTAGCCTTTGTCGAGTTGTATCAGTCCTACGATGCCATAGTTGACCAGTGCGAGAAACTCAGGCCTGATGCCCTCTCCGACGAGCGACTCTTGCTTTGTCTCGAGCGAGCGTATGCGCATGGCCTTGATAAACAGCTGGTCGGTGAGCGACGACGGGCGCAGGATGCGCCATGAGGCTCCGTAGTCGTGGAGTTTTTTCTCAAACACGCCCCGGCACTCTGCCATGGCCTCTCGAAACTGCTTCTCGGTCTTCTCTGGCTCTTGTTTCATCTTTGGTAGTCTTTCCTTCATGCTAATCGCGTGCAAATTTACACATTTTTTGATGAACTGCCCAAAAATGCGTTACCAATTTCACAATTCATAGGTTTTATTTACTTTTCAAGTATGTTCTATTAATCCTGTTTATTTATAGAGCCGTATCCGATGATTCTATTTCGGTCGCTTTTTGTTTTTATTCGGCGCATAGCGTCAAGTCTCATCGGTCGTATAGCCCGCTATACTCCCTTTTCGAC